>NZ_JABWRE020000001.1:4029374-4338941 GCF_014268815.2 Pseudomonas urmiensis | reverse complement strand
TCGCGCGGCAACCCTGCGGTCGAATATGTCCTGAACAAGGGCCTGCCGTACGTTTCCGGCCCGCAGTGGCTGGCTGACCATGTGCTGCAGGGGCGCTGGGTGCTGGCGGTGGCCGGTACTCATGGCAAGACCACGACCAGCAGCATGCTGGCCTGGGTCCTGGAGCATGCCGGCATGAGCCCGGGCTTCCTGATCGGCGGCGTGCCGCAGAACTTCTCGGTGTCGGCGCGCCTGGGCGACACGCCGTTCTTCGTGGTCGAGGCCGATGAATACGACAGCGCCTTCTTCGACAAGCGTTCGAAGTTCGTGCATTACCACCCGCGTTCCGCGATCCTCAATAACCTTGAGTTCGATCACGCAGACATCTTCCCGGATTTGGCATCTATCGAGCGGCAGTTCCATCACTTGTTGCGGACCATTCCAAGCGAAGGCCTGGTCATCCATCCGACCACCGAGCAAGCCTTGGAGCGGGTGATCGGCATGGGTTGCTGGACGCCGGTGCAAACCACGGGTGAAGGCGGCCAGTGGCAAGCGCGCCTGCTCAGTGCCGATGGCTCGCACTTTGAAGTGCTGTTCGACGGGGTTGCCCAAGGCATCGTGAAGTGGGAGATGACCGGCCAGCATAACGTCGCCAACGCCTTGGCTACCTTGGCCGCTGCCCGCCACGTCGGCGTGGTACCGGCGATGGCGATTGACGGTCTGAGCGCCTTCAAGAGCGTCAAGCGGCGGATGGAAAAGGTCGCCGAAGTCCAGGGCGTGACCATCTACGATGACTTCGCCCACCACCCGACCGCCATTGCCACCACCCTCGACGGCCTGCGCAAGCGGGTGGGCGAAGCGCCAGTGATTGCAGTGATCGAGCCGCGCTCCAACTCGATGAAGTTGGGCGCTCACCGCGATGGCTTGCCGGAAAGCGTCAACGACGCCGACCAGGTCATCTGGTACGCCCCGGCCAACCTCGGCTGGGACCTGGCAGCCACTGCCGCCCAGTGCAAGGTGCCGTCCGTGGTTGCCGACAGCCTGGAAGCGATCATCGAGCGGGTCAAAGGCCAGGCACGGCCGGGCACCCACGTGGTGATCATGAGCAACGGCGGCTTCGGCGGCCTGCACGGCAAACTGGCCGAGGCGTTGCAGTGATGAGCGGGCCGGAACGCATCACCCTGGCCATGACCGGCGCCTCCGGGGCGCAGTACGGCCTGCGCCTGCTCGACTGCCTGGTACGGGAGGACCGAGAGGTGCACTTTCTCATCTCCAAGGCCGCGCAACTGGTGATGGCCACCGAGACCGACGTGCTGCTGCCAGCCAAGCCCCAGGCGATGCAGGCCTTCCTCACCGAATACACCGGCGCCGCCGATGGGCAGATCCGGGTGTATGGCAAGGAAGACTGGATGTCGCCGGTGGCCTCTGGCTCCGGAGCACCAGCGGCGATGGTGGTGGTGCCGTGCTCGACGGGGACGTTGTCGGCGATCGCTACAGGCGCCTGCAACAACCTGATCGAACGCGCTGCCGACGTCACCCTGAAAGAGCGTCGCCAGTTGATTCTGGTGCCGCGTGAGGCGCCGTTCTCCACCATTCACCTGGAGAACATGCTCAAGCTGTCGCAGATGGGCGCGGTGATCCTGCCGGCGGCGCCGGGCTTCTATCACCAGCCGCAGACTATCGATGATCTGGTCGACTTCGTTGTCGCGCGGATTCTCAATCTGCTGAACATCCCGCAGGACATGCTGCCGCGTTGGGGCGAGCATCATTATGGGGTCGATGATTGAGGCGGGCGTTGCTGGGGTTGCTGGTGCTGGCCCAGCTGGGTGGCTGCGCCACGGTGCGTACGCTGGATGCCAGCAAGCCGGGGGCGCCCTTGGTGTATGCCGGGACGCGTCTGGATTGGTATGTCATGAACGGCGGCTGTTGCCCGCTGGATAGGTTTGGCGCCGAGGCGCCGGCTTATCCGCGGTTGGATTTACCGGGGAGCCTGTTGCTCGATACCTTGTTGCTGCCATTGTCGGTGTTGACGGCGCTTGGGGTGAGCTTCAACGCTACTGGTGGTCTGTGAGATTTTTTGGGGCCGCAACGCGGCCCTTCGCGGCGGTTCGTCGCCCCGACAAGCCCGCTCCCACAGGGAGGGCGCCGCTCTGAAGATGGGCGCGGTCCCTGTGGGAGCGGGCTTGCCCGCGAAGGCCGCAACGCGGCCCCAGGATCTTAATCACTTCCGACCAAGCCTGCGCAGCTCATCCGATTCCACAACCCGAATGCCGTCTTCCTCCTCCAGCGCCAGCCGCCACAGCGCACGTGCCAAGGTGCACGCCTCGATGCCGCGGTATTTGCCCGGCATGAACTTGGAGAACGGCGCCGCCAAACGCTCGCCCAGGCGCGGTTCGATCCGCTCGCCAAGCAACAGTGACGGCCGCACGATGGTCAGCTGTGGCCAGTCCTGGGCCTTGAGCGCCTCTTCCATCTCGCCCTTTACCCGGTTGTAGAAAATCGACGACTTGGCATCGGCGCCAATCGCGCTGACCACCAGCAGGTGCCGCGCGCCCATCTCCCGGGCACGCTTGCTGAAGGCCACGACCATGTCCAGATCCACCGCGCGGAAGGCCGACTCCGAGCCTGCCTGCTTGAGGGTAGTACCCAGGCAACAGAACGCGATATCGACGCGTCCGCCCAGTTGCGGGAGAAACACCGCCGGGTCACCCACTGGGTTTTCCAGGTGCGGGTGCTCGGCCAGGGGTCGGCGAGTTGGCGCCAGCACCCGGCTGATGGTCGGTTCGTTGAGCAGGCGGTCGAGCAGGTGTTCACCGGTAAGACCGGTGGCTCCGGCAAGCAGGACATGCTGAGGCGTCAAGTACATGATGTCTCTCCCTTGTTACACACAGCTTAGTGGCTGGCAGGGTTTTTTTCCTGCGCCGGGTTGGCTGTCTGAGCTTCATTGCGCAAGGCTTGCTCGGCCTGTTGCCGGCGTAGGCGCTGCCAGTGCGAGAGCACGGCGGGCGGTGCCCACAGCTGCGGTTCCGAGGCTTCGAAGCCTTCCCTTGCTTCCCGTTCGGCAACGCTGGCGCGCGCCAGTTCAAACGCCTGTTTCAAGTCGTCGGTCTGGTTCAGCGCTTCAGCGAACAGGGCATCGCCGAAATAGGTGAAGTCGGCTTCTTCCGAGCAACCGAATGACACCCGGTCGGGGCGCGCGGCGGTCATGATCAAGGTCCGGTCGTCCTTGAGCGGGGCGATATAGCCCCCTGAATAGCAGGCGGAGATGACGATGACTTTGTCGCGATCTTTTAACGGCGCCAATGAACTGGCCAGTTCGTCGGCGGACAGGTCGGCCAGTTGCAGGCGCGGCTGGTCGAGCACCAGTTGATGGTCGTGGCTGCCATGGCTGGTCAGATAGACGAACACCAGGTCTTCCGGACCGCTGCGCTCGGCCAGGGTCTTGGCGGCGCGGGTGAGGTTCTCGCGGGTGGCCATGGGGCGGTCGGTCAGGTGATCGCGGTGGTTGACCAGGGTGATCTGGCCATGGGCGCCAAAGCGTACCTTGAGCATGTTGCTGACGTAGTCGGCCTCGCGCAGGAATACGCTCTGCTGGCCATCGCCAGCGACCACCAGGCTGTAGAGCTGGATCGGCGGCTTGGAGTGCGGGACCTTGGCCAGGGCGTCTGCGAGCAGTTTGCCTTGATTGAGCAGGGCCAGGTCCAGCGGGTCGGGCAACAGCTTGCCTTTTTCGTCACGCACCCGCACACCCTTGACCCAGTAGCCGCTCTCGACCCGGCCGTTGGCCTGGGTCAGCCGGCCATGGCCCTGGTAAGCGTCATCGACGAAACCGCCAAGGTATTGGCTGCCGTCAGCCAGGTGCAGGTGGCCTTGGCCATTGAAGCGCCATTGGCGAAAGCCGCCCTTGTAACGGCTGCCATCGCTGCCAAGCAGTTCGCCTTCGCCATCGAGCGAGCCGTCCTTGAATTCGCCGATCCACACGTCGCCGTCGACGTTCTCGTAGCGGCCGCGGCCTTCCAGGCGGTTGTCCTTGAACTCTCCGATGTACTGCTCGCCCTCGACGCTGTCGTAGGTGCCGCTGCCTTGCAACTGGCCATCGATGAAGCGGCCGCTGAACTGATTGCCACTGGCATCACTGCGCACCCCGGCGCCATTGGGTTTGCCCTTGGCGAACAGGCCCTGATAGCGGCTGCCATCGGCCAACTCCAGTTCACCAGCACCGTGGTACTGGTCGTCCTTGAATTGGCCGCGATAGACCTGATCGTTCTGCTTGAGGGTGCCTTCGCCATCGCGCCGGCCGTGCTTGAAGGTGCCGGCGTAGTGGCTGCCGGGGGTGGTCAGGTCGCCCAGGCCATCGAACAGGCCGCCAGCGAACTGCCCGCGGTAGACCTCGCCGTTGCTGCCGTGCCATTCGCCTTGGCCATGCCATTGGCCATTGTTGAAGGTGCCGGCGTACCAACTGCCGTTGGGGTAGTCGATGCGGCCTTCGCCCTGCAGCAGGCCGTTGACCACTGCACCGCGATAGCGGCCACCATCGGGCAGGCGCGCGTCCGGCGGCGACAGCGGTTCGCCTTCGCCACAAGCGGCGAGCAACAAGGTCAGGGCGAGGGGCAGCAGAGGACGCATGGCGGATTCCGGGCGATAGATCTACCGAGTATGCCGCAGAATGTGTTGGCACAGACAGCGCTGGCGAGCCAGGGAATGCGTGGGGCTCACGCAGCCTGCGATGGGCTGCACAGCAGCCCCCAAGGCATCCAGTCGCTAAAGCGAGGGCAATACACCCTCGTTTACAGGCTTCGTCAGCGCCTACAGATCAGTGCAAGGAAGGATCAGACGAAGCACAACGATAACGGCTCAGCGATATACGCGGGTTTCTCCTCGCCTTCGATCTCCAGGGTGGCGGTAGCCTTGAGCAGCCACTGCCCCGGCTTCTTCTCGGTGGCATCGGTTAGCTCGACTTTGAGCCGAACCTGGCTATCGACCTTCACCGGCTGGATGAAGCGCACGCTGTCCAGGCCATAGTTGACCACCATCTTCAGCCCTTCAGGCAGGACCAGGATGTCTTCCATCAACTTGGGAATCAACGACAGGGTGAGGAAACCATGGGCGATGGTGGCGCCGAAGGGGGTCTTGCTGGCTTTTTCAGGGTCGACATGGATGAACTGGAAGTCGCCGGTAGCCTCGGCGAACAGGTTGATGCGCTGCTGATCGATTTTCAGCCATTCGGAACGTCCCAGTTCCTTTCCAACGTACTGCGAAAGCTCTGCAACAGGTACATAGGGCATCGTGACTCTCCGGATTGTCATTGCTGTTCGGGTGGTACGAAAGTCCAAGATCAGCACGTCGCGCGGTTGCGGTCAAGTTGCCATGTTTTCGGCGAATATCGGCTTATAGGCATAACCAACGCGTGCTTATAATAGCCGCCATGCCCGAAGGAGATGCTTATGCTGTTGCGTGGTTTGACCTGGCTGGTGTTGTTCCAACTGCTGGGTACGGCAATCAACCATCTGTGTGTGCCCATTCTGCCTGGGCCGATCATTGGCCTGCTGCTGTTGCTGGTGTTCCTGATGATTCGCGGCGAGGTCGGCAAGCCGCTGAACGAGGCCGCTTCCAGTCTGCTGCGCTACTTGCCGCTGTTACTGGTACCGCCGGCGGTAGGGGTGATGGTGTATGCCAATGACATTGCCGCAGACTTTTGGGCAATCGTCGGTGCGCTGGTGCTGTCGTGCCTGGCCACCCTGGTGTTCGTCGGCGTATTGATGCAAAAGCTCATCCATCGCCAAGGCAAACGCGAGGAGCAACCATGACCCTCGACTGGCACGGCGCGCTCAACGCGGTCATTCATCACCCGCTGTTTGGCATCGGCATCACCTTGGGGGCCTACCAGATCGTGCTGGCAGGCTATGAGAAAACCCGCTGGATCTTCCTGCAGCCGGTGCTGGTGTCGATGCTGCTGGTGATCGGCGTGCTGGTCACCTGTGGTATCGACTATGCCGAGTACCGCAAAAGCACCGAGATCATGAATATCCTCCTCGGCCCGGCCACGGTGGCCTTGGCGGTCCCCCTCTACCTGAACCTGCGGCGCATTCGCCAGCTGTTCTGGCCGACATTTACTACGCTGGTAATCGGAGGCCTGTTTGCCACCCTGGCGTGCCTGTTGCTGGGTTGGTGGTTCGGTGCCGAGCACATGATCCTGATGACCATGGCGCCAAAGTCGGTGACCTCGCCGATTGCCATGCTGGTGGCCGAACAAATCGGTGGCGTGGCCGCGCTGGCGGCGGTGTTCGTGTTGATTACCGGGGTGATCGGGGCGATTTTCGGTCCGGCGCTGCTGACCCGCTTTGGCGTACTCAGCCCAGAGGCGCGGGGCATGTCGCTGGGCGTGACCGCGCACGCGGTGGGCACTTCGGTGGCCTTGCAGGAAAGTGACGAATGCGGCGCCTTCGCCGCGTTGGCGATGAGCCTGATGGGTGTGGCCACGGCGGTGTTCCTGCCGTTGGCGGTTAGCCTGGTGGCCTGAGGATTTGTGATGACGCTACCGCTGTTTCCGCTCAATACCGTGCTGTTTCCCGGTTGCATGCTCGACTTGCAGATCTTCGAGGCGCGCTACCTGGACATGATCGGCCGCTGCATGAAACAAGGCAGCGGTTTTGGCGTGGTATGCATCCTGGAGGGCGAGCAGGTTGGCAAGGCGCCGCCGGTGGTGGCTTCGATTGGCTGTGAGGCGCTGATTCGCGACTTCACCCAGCAGGACAACGGCTTGCTGGGGATCCGCGTCGAGGGCGTGCGGCGCTTCGAGGTGATCCAGACCGAGGTGCAGAAGGACCAATTGCTGCTGGGCGAGGTGCACTGGCTAGCGGACGGCACGGACAGCGAATTGACCGAGCATGAGGATGATTTGCTCGCGCTGCTGCTGGCCCTGGGTGAGCACCCGATGGTCGAGGCACTGGATATGCCCCGGCCGGTCGACGGCCAGCTGTCGTTGGCCAATCAGCTGGCTTACCTGCTGCCGTTCATGGAAGAGGACAAGTTGGATTTGCTGACCATCGATTCGCCGCAGGAGCGTTTGGCGGCGATTCAGAACCTGCTCGAGCGGATTCAGGGCGAGTTGTTTGCCTGATAGGTCGTTTGCCTGTGCGGCTCCATTCACATCCTTGGCGTGGGAGCGGGCTTGCCCCGCGATGAGGCCGGCCCTGACTCACTCAATACTGATAACGCAGCAAAGCCTGCGGCAACGCATGCAAGGCAAAGAACGCCAACAACGCCACGCACGCCGGCAACACCAGCCACCAAACCCGCTGGCCCAAGGCGTTCAGCGGCTGGCGATACTGCATCAGGGTCAGGCTCACAGCGCACACACAGCACGCCAGCAGCGCACCGGCGAGAATGTCGGTCGGCCAATGCGCGCCCAGGTACACCCGCGACAGCGCAATCGACAGCGCCGGCAGGCAGCCAAGCAGCACCCAGGTCAGCCGCATCCGCGGCGGTTGGCCACGTCCGGCTAAAATGGCCATCACCAAGAAGAACGCAAACGACGCCGAACTATGTCCGCTGGGCATGCTGTAGCTGGTCAGCGGGTCGGTCAGCACTTCAGGTCGTGCCCGCGCAAACAACCACTTCAACGTGCCATTAGCCAGCGCAGTACCCATCAATGCACCACCGGCAAACAGCGCATGACGCCATTGCCGTGCCAACAGCAGTAAACCGGTCAGCAGCGCGCCAAGGAACAGCTGGGTCTGGAAGTCGCCCAGACGGGTAACCAGCACCACCACGCCATCCACGGCCTGGCTGCGATGCTCCTGCACCAGGGTCATTACGCCCTGGTCGAACTCGTGCAGATAAGGCCAGCCGATGAACAGCCCGGCCAGCGCCAGGAAGCTCAGGGCGGCGATCAAGCGGGTGCCATGGCGCTGGTCGCGGATGCTGCTATTGAGGCTCAGGCCGATCAGTACCGCCAGTGTCCCGGCGATCAGCCCGGCATCGAGCCAGAAGCCTTCCGGCAATGGCAGGCGCATGGCCGCGCCAGTGGCCCAGCCGGGCAGCAGGTAGGCCACCGACCAACCGGCGCCGGCCACCATGCTGACGGCGATAAAGCGCGGCAGGGGCATGTCGAACATGCCCGCGACCATCGGCAGCATTGGCCGCAGTGGTCCAATGAAGCGCCCGACCAGCAAGCTGGCGATTCCGTAGCGCTGGAAGTAGGTCTCGGCGCTGCCGATCCATTCCGGGTGATGGCGGATCAGTGGCAGGCGGCGGATGTTCTGGTGGAAGTACTTGCCGATGCTGTAGGACAGCGCATCGCCGAGCAGCCCGCCGGCAAAGCCCAGCAGTAGGGTTTCACCGAGGGTGAAGGCGCCACTACCGGCTAGCACCGCGACCGCAAACAGCAGCACGGTGCCCGGTACGATGATGCCGGCGATGGCCAGGCATTCGATGCACGCCACCAGAAAGATTGCCAGGCCAAGCCACTGCGGGTTGGCGCTGAGCCAGCCGGTCAGGCTGTCGAGCCATTGGCCCATGAGTCAGCTTCCTTGTTCCAGAATGAAGTAGTCCCGGCCTTCGACTTGGCCCCGACGCAGCGGGTTCCGTGTGCAAAAGCGGGCAAATTGAGCATCGACGAAACGGTACGGCAGGTGTTCGTCGCGCCCGTGCGGGATGCCCAGGCGCGCGCATTGGATGATCTGCGGCACACGGGTGGCGCAGTCTTCGACATAGAGACGATCTGGGTCGAAGCGCTTGGCGTCCCAGTGCGGCACTTTCAGGCCCAGCGCGCGGCAGAGCAAGGTCTGCCCGGCGCACAGGCGCTCGTCTGGGCGGATGTTGCCGTTGGCGTCAGGGTTGTTCAGCTGCATCTGTGCCAGGCTGTTGGCACCGGAGATGGCGTCCAGCCACGGGTAGGCGGATTTGATCAGCACGGCGTTGCCAGGCCCATGGGCGCTGAAATTGAGCGAATCGCCGCCACGGGCGTAATACATGTAGATGTGCCCGCCATCGAGAAACAGCGCCTTGCGTTTTTCGGTGAAACCGAGCGAGGCGTGGCTGCCTTTGTCGCTCAGGTAGTAGGCCTCGGTCTCGATGATCCGCGCGGCCAGCCAGAGATTGCCGTGGCGATGACGAATGACCTTGCCCAGCAATGCCTTGGCCAGGGTCTGGGCGTCACGGTCGAAAAAGCTGTCGGGCAGGGCACGTGCCGGGCAGGGGGCTGGGTCGGGCATGCTGATCGTTCGTGGTTGAGTGGCGCGGATCATAGCAATTAATCGCTTAATCGAGGCTGAACTGAGCGACTGCGTGGTGTCAGTGTTCACCTCATCGCGGGGCAAGCCCGCTGCCACGCAGGCTGTGAGAATCCCCGTGGGAGCAGGCTTGTCCCGCGATAGCGTCGGTTCGGATCAGGAAATTTCTGATAAGGCCCGTTACATCTTTCCTACCCATTACCCCCGCCATCTTCTACCATCCGCCACCCGCCGCTGGGCGTATAGGGGCGTGCCAGTTATAATCAGCCGATTTCCCCTTTCGCCAAGACACCGAGCCCATGACTGAGTCCGTTCTTGACTACATGACCCGCCTGGGTCGCGCCGCCCGCGAGGCCTCTCGCGTGATCGCCCGTGCCAGCACCGCGCAGAAGAACCGCGCCCTGCAGGCCGCCGCCGACGCGCTGGACGCTGCCCGCAGCGAGCTGACCGCAGCCAATGAACAGGACCTGGCCGCTGGCCGTGCCAATGGCCTTGAGCCAGCTCTGCTCGACCGTCTGGCCCTGACCCCGGCGCGCATCGACGGCATGATCACTGGCCTGCGCCAGGTTGCCAGCCTGCCGGACCCAGTCGGCGCCATCCGTGACATGAGCTACCGCCCGTCGGGGATCCAGGTGGGCAAGATGCGCGTACCGCTCGGGGTGATCGGCATCATCTATGAGTCGCGCCCGAACGTGACCATTGACGCTGCCAGCCTGTGCCTCAAATCGGGCAACGCCACCATCCTGCGTGGCGGCTCCGAGGCGATTCATTCCAATCGCGCCATCGCCACCTGCATCCAGCGTGGCCTGGCTGCCGCCGGCCTGCCGGCGGCGGTAGTGCAAGTGGTCGAGACCACCGATCGCGAAGCCGTCGGCGCGCTGATCAGCATGCCGGAGTTCGTCGATGTCATCGTCCCGCGCGGCGGCCGTGGTCTGATCGAGCGCATCAGCCGTGATGCGCGCGTGCCGGTGATCAAGCACCTCGATGGCATCTGCCACGTCTATATCGATCAGCACGCTGATCTGGACAAGGGCTGGCGCGTGGCCTTCAACGCCAAGACCTACCGCTACGGCATCTGTGGCGCGATGGAGACGTTGCTGGTCGATCAAAGCGTGGCCAGCGACTTCCTGCCGGAAATGGCCCGCCGCTTCCAGGACAAGGGCGTCGAGCTGCGCGGCTGCGAGCCTACCCAGGCGATCATCGAGGCCAAGCCTGCCAGTGAAGACGACTGGCACACCGAATACCTCGACGCGATCCTGTCGATTCGTGTGGTCGACGGCCTGGACCAGGCTATCGAGCACATCAACCATTACGGCTCGCACCACACCGATTCGATCATCACCGAACACCAGGGCCAGGCCCGGCGCTTCATGGCCGAGGTGGACTCGGCGTCGGTGATGCTCAATACCCCGACCTGCTTTGCCGACGGCTTCGAATATGGCCTGGGCGCAGAAATCGGGATTTCCACCGACAAGCTGCACGCCCGCGGCCCGGTCGGCCTGGAAGGCCTGACCTGCGAGAAGTATGTAGTGATCGGCGATGGTCAACTGCGCGGCCAGGAGTCCTGCTGAGTTGAGCACCGCCCAGCCAGTGCGGCGCGTCGGCATTCTCGGCGGTACCTTCGACCCGGTGCATATCGGCCACCTGCGCAGCGCGCTGGAAGTGGCCGAATTCATGGGCCTGGACGAGCTGCGCCTGCTGCCCAACGCTCGACCGCCACACCGCGACACGCCACAGGTGTCGGCGCAGGATCGCCTGGCCATGGTGCAAAGCGCGGTTAGCGGGGTCGAATGCCTGAGCGTTGATGCCCGGGAGCTGGCACGCGACAAGCCGTCGTACACCATCGACACCCTGGAATCGATCCGGGCCGAGCTGGCGGACGACGACCAACTGTTCCTGGTGCTGGGTTGGGATGCATTTTGCGGCCTGCCTGGCTGGCATCGCTGGGAAGAGTTGCTGCAACACTGTCACATCCTGGTGCTGCAACGCCCGGATGCCGATGTCGAACCCCCTGACGAGCTGCGCAACCTTCTGGCGGCGCGCTCGGAGAGCGATCCCGCCGCCATGTCTGGCCCGGCGGGGCATATTTCGTTCGTCTGGCAGACGCCGCTCGCGGTGTCTGCCACGCAAATCCGACAGCTGCTGGCCAGCGGCAAGTCGGTGCGGTTCCTGGTGCCGGACGCAGTACTGGCCTATATCGAGGCGCACGATCTGTATCGTGCGTCCAACTGACGGCGCCATTGGGCGCCTCATTCAATGAGTTGAACGAGTTTTATATGACCAAGCAAAACATCATCAAGGCCGAAGAACTGGTCGAGCTGGCCAAGGCCGCACTGGAAGACGTCAAGGCCCAGGACATCCAGGTCATCGACGTACGCGAGAAGCACAGCCTGACCGACTACATGATCATCGCCACCGGTACCTCCAACCGCCAGATCAACGCGATGCTGGAAAAGGTTCGCGAACTGGTCAAGGCCAAGGGTGTGCAGCCGCTGGGCGAAGAAGGCAAGGGCGAGAGCGACTGGGTCCTGCTCGACCTCAACGACGTTATCGTGCACATGATGACCGCCGCAGCGCGTCAGTTCTACGACCTGGAGCGCCTGTGGATGGGTGCCGAGCAGAGCCGTGCCGCCGATGGCAAGCACCACAGCTCGGAAACCGGTGCCAACGAGTTCTTCGACAAGCTCACCAAGTAATAAGGAAGTGCCGTGCGTCTGCGATTGATCGCGGTCGGCTCGCGTATGCCCAAGTGGGTCGAGGAAGGCTGGCATGAATATGCCAAGCGCCTCCCTTCGGAGCTGTCGCTGGAGCTGGTGGAAATACCGCTGAACACCCGGGGCAAGAATGCCGACGTCGCTCGCCTGATTCGTCAGGAGGGCGAGGCCATGCTCGCCAAGGTGCAGCCGGGCGAGCGTATCGTCACCCTCGAGGTGCACGGCAAGCCTTGGAGCACCGAGCAGTTGGCGGTCGAGCTGGATCGCTGGCGCCTGGATTCGCGCACGGTGAATTTGATGGTGGGTGGGCCGGAGGGCCTGGCGCCGGAGGTGTGTGCGCGCAGCGAACAGCGCTGGTCGCTGTCGCCGCTGACCCTGCCGCATCCGTTGGTAAGGATACTGATCGGCGAACAGATCTACCGCGCCTGGACCGTGTTGTCCGGGCATCCCTACCACAAATGAGCCTGTAAGCCCGCCCGATGTCGCAGCCGATTCGCCTCAAAGACCACGAGAAAGACGCCCGCCTGGTGCGCAACCGCGTCGTGGTCGGCGCTGTGGCGATCATGTTGCTGGTGTGCGTGCTGATCGCGCGGCTGTATTACCTGCAGATCATCCAGTACGACTATCACTCCACCTTGTCGGAGAACAATCGGGTGCATGTGCAGCCGATTCCGCCGACCCGTGGGCTGATTTTCGACCGAAATGGGGTGATCATCGCCGATAACCGGCCCAGCTTCAGCCTGACCATGACCCGCGAGCGGGCCGGTAACTCTGGCAAATGGCAGGAAGTGCTGGATGTGATCGTCGAGGTGCTGGAGCTGACCCCGGATGATCGTGCGCTGTTCGAGAAGCGCATGAAGCAGGGGCGCCGACCGTTCGAGCCGGTGCCGATCCTGTTCGAGCTCAGCGAAGAACAGATCGCCCGGGTGGCGGTGAACCAGTTCCGTCTGCCGGGGGTGGAAGTGGCGGCGCAGCTGGTGCGCCATTACCCGCAAGGTGCGCATTTCGCCCATTCGGTCGGCTATGTCGGGCGGATCAACGAGAAAGAGCTGAAAACCCTCGATCCGGTCAACTACAGCGGCACCCACCATATCGGCAAGACCGGCATCGAGCGCTTCTATGAAGACGCCTTGCACGGCCAGGTCGGTTACGAGGAAGTCGAGACCAACGCGCGCGGTCGTGTTCTGCGGGTGCTCAAGCGTACCGACCCGATTCCTGGCAAGGACATCGTCCTGAGCCTGGACATCAAATTGCAGGAAGCGGCCGAGCTTGCCCTGGGCGGGCGGCGTGGCGCGGTGGTGGCGTTGGATCCGCGCTCGGGTGAAGTCCTGGCGATGGTCAGCCAGCCGAGTTTCGACCCCAACCTGTTCGTCACCGGTATCGGCTTCAAGGCCTATGCCGAGCTGCGCGACTCGATCGACCGGCCGCTGTTCAACCGCGTCTTGCGCGGCCTGTATCCGCCAGGCTCGACCATCAAGCCGGCGGTGGCGATTGCCGGGCTGGACAGTGGCGTGGTCACCGCCAGCAGCCGGGTCTTCGACCCGGGCTACTACCAGTTGCCCAACTATGACCACAAATACCGTAACTGGAACCGCAGTGGTGATGGCTGGGTCGATCTGGACCTGGCGATCATGCGTTCCAACGACACCTACTTCTACGACTTGGCGCACAAGATGGGCATTGATCGCCTGTCCACTTACATGAACAAGTTCGGCCTCGGCCAGAAAGTCTCGCTGGACATGTTCGAGGAGTCTTCCGGCTTGATGCCGACCCGTGAGTGGAAGCGCGCCACCCGCCGTCAGGCCTGGTTCCCGGGCGAGACGCTGATCCTGGGTATCGGCCAGGGCTACATGCAGACCACGCCCTTGCAGATGGCCCAGGCTACGGCGCTGATCGCCAGCAAAGGCAAGTGGTTCCGGCCGCATCTGGCCAAGACCATCGAAGGCCAGCCGCCGGTGGACGAAAACCCGATCGATGACATCATCCTGCGCGACAAGGCCGACTGGACCCGAGTCACCCATGGCATGGAGCAGGTCATGCACAACGCCCGCGGTACTGCCCGCGCCGCCGCCGCTGGCGCCCAGTACCGGATTGCCGGCAAGAGCGGTACCGCCCAGGTGGTGGCGATCAAGCAGGGTGAGAAGTACGACCGTAACAAAGTCCAGGAGCGCCATCGTGACCACGCTTTGTTCGTCGGCTTTGCGCCGGCAGAAGACCCCAAGATCGTGGTCTCGGTGATGATCGAGAACGGCGAAGCCGGTGGCCGTGTGGCCGCCCCCGTGATGCGTCAGGTGATGGATGCCTGGTTGCTCGATGAGAGCGGCCGGCTGAAAACCGAGTTCGCGCCGCCCACCGTCGCCCAGGAAGCGCCGCAATGATGAACAACTTTGATCGCATGCTCTCCAGCGAAGACGTGATGCGTCGGCGCGCCAGCTTCCTGCAGCGCATCCATGTCGACGGCCCGCTGCTGATCATCCTGCTGACCCTCGCCGCTGGCAGCCTGTTCGTGCTCTATTCGGCCAGCGGCAAGAACTGGGACTTGCTGATGAAGCAGGCCACCTCGTTCGGCATCGGCCTGGTGTCGATGTTCATCATCGCCCAGCTCGAACCACGTTTCATGGCCCGCTGGGTGCCGTTGGCGTACCTGACCGGGGTGTGCCTGCTGGTGGTGGTCGACGTCATGGGCCACAACGCCATGGGCGCGACCCGCTGGATCAACATCCCGGGGGTGATCCGCTTCCAGCCTTCGGAATTCATGAAGATCATCATGCCGGCAACCTTGGCCTGGTATCTGTCCAAGCGCACCTTGCCGCCGGATCTCAAGCACGTGGCGATCAGCCTGGTGCTGATCGGCGTGCCGTTCATTCTAATTGTCCGCCAGCCTGACCTGGGTACCGCGCTGCTGATCCTCGCCTCGGGCGCGTTCGTGCTGTTCATGGGGGGCCTGCGCTGGCGCTGGATTATCAGTGTGCTGGCCGCCGCGGTGCCGGTGGCCGTGGCGATGTGGTTCTTCGTCATGCACGACTACCAGAAGCAACGGGTATTGACCTTCCTCGACCCGGAAAGCGACCCGTTGGGCACCGGCTGGAACATCATTCAGTCCAAGGCCGCGATCGGCTCGGGCGGGGTGTTTGGCAAGGGTTGGTTGCTCGGTACCCAGTCGCACCTGGATTTTCTTCCTGAAAGCCACACCGACTTCATCATCGCCGTGCTCGGCGAGGAGTTCGGTCTGGTCGGGATCTGCCTGCTGTTGATCGTCTACCTGCTGCTGATCGGCCGCGGCCTGGTGATCACGGCCCAGGCGCAGACCCTGTTCGGCAAGCTGCTGGCGGGCAGCCTGACGATGACCTTCTTTGTATACGTGTTCGTCAATATCGGTATGGTTAGCGGTTTGTTACCCGTAGTGGGGGTGCCGCTGCCCTTCATTAGTTATGGCGGAACTTCGTTGGTGACGCTGCTGTCAGCGTTTGGCGTTCTGATGTCGATCCACACACACCGCAAATGGATCGCGCAGGTTTGAATAAGGTGACCAATTTCATGCAAGCAGTGCGTACCTGGGCTGCCCGTTGTCTGCCGTGGATCGGCGCAATCGGTCTGTTCGGCGCTGTCCAGCAAGCCAATGCCGGCGACTATGACGGCTCGCCACAGGTGGCCGAGTTCGTTGGCGAAATGACCCGCGACTACGGTTTTGCCGGCGAACAACTGATGGGCGTGTTCCGCGAGGTGCAGCGCAAGCAGTCGATCCTCGATGCGATTTCGCGTCCGGCCGAGCGGGTCAAGCCGTGGAAAGAATACCGGCCGATGTTCATTACCGACGCGCGCATTGCCCGCGGGGTCGACTTCTGGCGTCAGCACGAGGCCACCTTGGCCCGTGCCGAGCAGGAATATGGCGTGCCGGCCCAGGTGATCGTGTCGATCATCGGCGTGGAGACCTTCTTTGGTCGCAACACCGGCAACTACCGGGTGATCGACGCGTTGTCGACCCTGGGCTTCGATTACCCGCCACGGGCCGAGTTCTTCCGCAAGGAGCTGCGCGAGTTCCTCTTGCTGGCCCGGGAGGAGCAGCTCGATCCGCTGATGCTCAAGGGCTCCTACGCCGGCGCCATGGGCTTGCCGCAGTTCATGCCGAGCAGTTTTCGCAACTATGCCGTGGACTTCGACGGTGATGGCCACATCAATATCTGGAACAATCCCGATGACGCCATCGGCAGCGTGGCCAGCTACTTCAAGCGCCACGGCTGGGTTGCGGGCGAGGGCGTGGTCAGTCGCGCCCAGGTGCGTGGCGAGCGGGCCGATGAAGGCCTGACCACGGGTATCGAGCCGGTCAAGACGGTCGGGGAGTTGAAAGCCCTGGGTTGGTCGAGCCATGATGCGCTGCGCGATGATCTGCCGGTGACCGCCTTCAAGCTCGAGGGTGAAAACGGTCCTGAATACTGGATGGGCTTGAAGAACTTCTATGCGATCACGCGGTACAACCGCAGTGTGATGTACGCCATGGCGGTGCATCAGCTCTCGGAACAGCTGGTTCTTGCACGGGGCGTCAAGTAATGCGCGTATTTTCTCTGAATTCCTTCAAGCTGCTGACCTGCATCGCCGTTGGCGTGGTCCTGGCCAGCTGCTCGTCCAGCCGGCCGGCCCAGCAAAGCGGCGGCAACGTGGTTCGTTCGCAACCTGGCCTGGACATCAACCGCGCTCACAAGGACGGTGCGCCGTGGTGGGACGTGGATGTCAACAAGATCCCTGACGCCACGCCAACCGTGCACACTGGCAATTACAAGGCCAACCCGTACACGGTGCTGGGCAAAACCTACTACCCGATCCAGGACTCGCGCAACTACCGCGCCGAGGGCACTGCCTCCTGGTATGGCACCAAGTTCCATGGCCAGAACACCGCCAATGGCGAGGTCTATGACCTCTACGGCATGAGTGCCGCGCACAAGACCCTGCCGCTGCCGGCCTACGTGCGGGTGACCAACCTGGACAACCACCGTAGCGTGATCCTGCGGGTCAACGACCGTGGCCCGTTCTATTCGGACCGCATCATCGACCTGTCCTACGCGGCGGCGAAAAAACTCGGTTACGCCGAAACCGGCACCGCGCGGGTGCGCGTCGAGGGGATCGACCCGCAGCAGTGGTGGGCCCAGCGTGGTCAACAGGCGCCGTTGGTGCTCAAGGAACCGCAAGTGGCCCAGACCCAAGCGCTGCCAGCCAGCACGGGCAAGGTCGAGCAATGGACTCCGCCAGCGCAGCAGCATGCTGCGGCGGTAGTACCGGTGCAGATCGCCAGCAACAGCGCGCCAAGCGCCAATGGCGGCATGTACCTCCAGGTGGGCGCATTCGCCAACCCGGACGCAGCTGAACTGCTGCGCTCCAAACTCAGCACCATGGTCAGCGCCCCGGTGTTCATCAGCTCGATCGTACGTAACCAGCAGACCCTGCACCGCGTACGCCTGGGGCCGATGAGCAGCCAGGGCGAAGTCCAGCAGACCCAGGACAGCGTGCGCATGGCCAATCTTGGCCAGGCCAAGCTGGTGACCGACTAGGGAACTCCTGCGCCAGACGGTGGACTGAAGGGGCACGACGCACTGATTTGCGTCACCCCTTTCGCGGGCAAGCCCACTCCCACAAGGACAGCGATGACCCTGTGGCAGCGGGCTTGCCCGCGAAGAAGTCGACGCCGACCTGTCTGTTTTGTCATGAATTGCCAGACGCGCCCATGTACAATGGCCGTTTTTTCCCGCAAGGCCCCTGGCCTCGGGTTTGGGCTGCAGCGCAGCTCGCATAACTAGACTGACTAGCCGTTGGGCCTCGCCCACGAAACATCAGACCATTAGCGATTTTCGAGAGACGGATGAACATCACCAACCTTGCCAAACGACTTTGCCTGCCCGTACTGCTGATGATCACGCCTGCTGCCTTCGCAGCGGAGCAGATGATGCCATCGCCACCGCAGTTGGCCGCCAAGTCCTACGTACTCATGGACGCGTCCAGCGGCAACGTGCTGGTCGAAAACAACGGTGACGAGCGCCTGCCGCCAGCCAGCTTGACCAAGCTGATGACTGCCTACATCGCCACCCTCGACATCCGTCGTGGCCAGATCGGCGAAAACGACCCGGTCACCGTCAGCGAAAACGCCTGGCGTACCGGTGGTTCGCGCATGTTCATCAAGGTCGGCACCCAGGTCAGCGTCAGCGACCTGCTGCACGGCATCATCATCCAGTCGGGTAACGACGCGTCGGTCGCCCTGGCCGAGCACATCGCCGGCAGCGAAGATGCCTTCGCCGACATGATGAACAAGACCGCTACCGATCTGGGCATGGGCAACAGCCACTTCATGAACCCGACCGGCCTGCCGAACCCGGAGCACTACTCCTCGGCCCACGACATGGCCCTGCTGGCGCGTGCGATCATCAACGAAGACCCGGCTCACTACGCGATCTACTCGCAGAAAGAGTTCTTCTGGAACAACATCAAGCAGCCGAACCGCAACCTGCTGCTGTGGCGTGACAAGACCGTCGATGGCCTGAAAACCGGCCACACCGACGAAGCCGGCTACTGCATGGTCGCCTCGGCGGTACGTGACGGCCAGCGCCTGATCGCCGTGGTGTTCGGCACCAACAGCGAGCAATCGCGTGCTGCCGAAACCCAGAAGCTGCTGACCTACGGTTTCCGCTTCTTCGAAACCCAGACCTTCTACCAGAAGGGCACCGAGCTGACTCAGGCTCCGGTCTGGAAGGGCGCCACCAGCCAAGTCAAGGCGGGCCTGGCCAACGACCTGACCATGACTATGCCTAAAGGCCAATTGAAGCGCCTGGCCGCTTCGATGACCATGAACCCACAACTGACCGCGCCAATCGCCAAAGGTGACGTGATCGGTAAAGTGGAAGTCAAACTGGACGAGAAAGTGGTCCACAGCGCTGACCTCATCGCCCTCGATGGCGTCGAGGAAGGTGGTTTCTTCCGCCGTATGTGGGATAGCATTCGTCTATTCTTCTACGGGTTGTTCAACTGATAACGTGACCTGCCACGCTCCCGCTCACTCCAGCGGGAGCGTCGTTGTTGCCACGGCTTACGAGGCCGTTTCCGCCATGAGCGAACCTGACGTCAAGTCGCACAAGATTGAATTCCCCTGCGCCGATTATCCGATCAAGGTGATTGGCGACACCGTAGTCAATTTCAAGGACACGGTGATCGAAATCCTCAAGAAGCACGCCAAGGTCGACATGGCCACTCTGGCCGAGCGTCAGAGCAAGGAAGGCAAGTACACCACGGTGCAACTGCACATCGTTGCCGAGAGCGAGGACCAGCTGCACGATATCAACAGCGCCCTGCGCGCTACCGGCATCGTGAAAATGGTGCTCTGATGCCCGCTTGTCTCGGTTTTCGCGAGCTTGGCCTGCAGCCCTATGAACCGGTGCTGGAGGCTATGCGTCGTTTTACCGAGCAGCGTGGAGCGGACAGCCAGGACGAAATCTGGCTGGTCGAACATCCTGCGGTCTTCACCCAGGGCCAGGCCGGCAAGGCCGAGCACCTGCTGGTGCCGGGCGACATCCCGGTGGTGCAGACCGATCGCGGCGGCCAGGTGACCTACCATGGCCCCGGGCAGCTGGTGGCCTACCTGTTGCTCGACGTGCGCCGGCTGGGCTTTGGCGTGCGGGAGCTGGTCAGCCGGATCGAGCACAGCCTGATCGATCTGCTCGCCAGCTATGAGGTCGACGCCGCCGCCAAACCCGATGCGCCGGGTGTATATGTCGACGGGGCGAAGATCGCCTCGCTCGGCCTGCGAATCCGCAATGGTCGTTCGTTCCACGGCCTTGCCCTGAACGTGGACATGGACTTAGCGCCATTTCGCCGAATCAACCCCTGCGGGTATGCGGGGCTGGCCATGACCCAGCTACGTGATCTGGCAGGTCCGATCGAACTCACCGAGGTCAGGACAAGGCTGCGCGGACAGCTGGTCAAGCACCTCGACTATGCTGAGCAGACGACCCTCACGGGCGGAATCGACTGAATATGACAATTGTGCAAGAAGCCGTGCCGAACCTGATCCCATCCCAGGATGTCACCCCGCGCCCTGCGCCGAAGAAGGTGGAAGCTGGGGTGAAACTGCGTGGCGCCGACAAGGTGGCGCGTATCCCGGTCAAGATCATCCCCACCGAAGAGCTGCCGAAGAAGCCTGACTGGATCCGCGTGCGCATCCCGGTTTCTCCCGAGGTAGATCGCATCAAGCAACTGCTGCGCAAGCACAAGCTGCACAGCGTTTGCGAAGAGGCCTCCTGCCCGAACCTGGGCGAGTGCTTCTCCGGTGGTACTGCGACCTTCATGATCATGGGCGACATCTGCACGCGTCGCTGCCCGTTCTGCGACGTTGGCCACGGCCGACCGAAGCCACTGGATGTGGATGAGCCGCACAACCTGGCCGTGGCTATCGCCGATCTGCGCCTGAAGTACGTGGTGATCACCTCGGTTGACCGTGACGACCTGCGTGATGGCGGTGCCCAGCACTTTGCCGATTGCATTCGCGAAATCCGCAAGCTGTCGCCAGGCGTGCAGTTGGAAACCCTGGTACCGGACTACCGAGGACGCATGGACGTGGCGCTGGCGATCACCGCGCAAGAGCCGCCAGATGTGTTCAACCACAACCTTGAGACCGTGCCGCGCCTGTACAAGGCCGCCCGTCCTGGTTCGGACTACGACTGGTCGCTGGACCTGCTGGAGAAGTTCAAGCAGCTGGTGCCGCATGTCCCAACCAAGTCCGGCTTGATGCTGGGCCTGGGCGAGACCGACGAGGAAGTCATCGAAGTGATGCATCGCATGCGCGAGCACAACATCGACATGCTCACCCTCGGTCAGTACCTGCAGCCTTCGCGTAGCCACTTGCCGGTGCAGCGTTTCGTCCATCCAGACACCTTCGCCTGGTTCGCTGAGGAAGGCTACAAGATGGGCTTCAAGAACGTCGCATCCGGACCACTGGTGCGTTCGTCCTACCATGCTGACCAGCAGGCGCACGAAGCCAAGATCAAGCTCTGAGCCTGGCTTGAGTCAAACATGCCGATGCGCGCCGAAAGGCGCCATCGGCATTTTTATTGGGGGATCGCTACCCGCTGGGCAAGGCTGATGCTTTCGCCCATCGTGGCTCGCCTATCCCCACAAGGAGTTGCTCGATGAACTGTGTTGAACGCGGGGTTGCCCCATTGCCCCAGGCGCTGCCGACCAATGCCTGCTTCGCCATCATTGCTCCCGCAGGCCCTGCGCGGCTGGATCAGGCCAAGGCTGGTCAATGGTTTACCGACCGCGGCTACCAGTGCCGCATCTACCCCGGTGTCAGCCAGGCCCAAGGCTACCTGGCCGGCTCCGATCAGCAGCGTTTGCAGGATCTGCATGATGCCTTCAGCGACCCGCAGATCGACGCCATCCTGTGCATGCGCGGTGGTTACGGCAGCATGCGCCTGCTCGACCAGATCGACTTCGAGCTTATCGCGCGCCATCCCAAGCCGTTGATCGGCTATAGCGATATCACCGCGCTGCACACGGCGATCAACCAGCGCGCAGGATTGCTCACTTTCCATGGCGGCATGCTCAATGCCGATCTACTGGGAGAGAAGCTGGAGCCGACGGTCAGTTCCTTGTTGGAGCAGTTGCGCGGGCGGCTGGGGCAGGGCGCGGCGATTGCCCATCCGCACAACTACCCATTGACCAGCGTGCTGCCAGGCGCTGCCAGCGGGCGTCTGGTGGGCGGTAATCTGTCGTTGCTAGGGGCCACACTGGGCACCTTGGCTGAGATCGATACACGCGACAGCATCTTGTTCATCGAGGATGTCAACGAGCCGCTGTACCGGGTCGACAGGTTGCTGACCCAATTACGCCTAGCTGGCAAGCTGGAGGGTGTGCGTGGGGTGCTGGTGGGGGATTTTGCCGGGGTTACGGTTTCGGCCATGACGCCGCTGCTGGAGGATATCTTCGCGCCGTTGGCGGTGCCGGTGCTGGCCGGATGGCGCAGTGGCCATTGTGATCCGAATATTTGCTTGCCGCTGGGAGCGCGGGTGCGCTTGGACAGCGAAAAGCACAGCCTGAGCTTGGAGCAGACGTTGTTCAGGTCGTAAGGCTATCGCGGGGCAAGCCCGCTCCCACGTTGTAAACGTCAGTGGACGTAACGTGGGAGCGGGCTTGCCCCGCGACAGCTCGCTAGCGGCTACGCAGGCTGTCGAGCAACTTATGCGTCGGGTAGCCATCCGCCGGCATCCCTTGCGCTTGCTGCGCATTGCGAATCGCCTTGCGGGTATTGGCGCCAATGATGCCATCAGCATTGCCCGCCTCATGCCCGCTGGCATTGAGCAAGTTCTGCAACTCGATGCGCTCGCTGCGGCTCAATGGCAGATCTTCTTTCGGCCAGCTGCCAGCAATGAAGCCCCAGCCCGAGAAGCGATCACCCAGCAGGCTTACCGCCAGGGCATAGGATGATGAGTTGTTGTACTTGAGAATCGCGCGGAAGTTGTCCAACACCAGGAAGGCAGGGCCTTTGGCGCCGGCAGGCAGCAGCAGCGCGGCCGACAGCTGGTTGCTACCGGCAGGCAGTTGCGTGCCACTGGGCAGTTTCACGCCCAGTTGCAGCCACTCGCTGACCGTCTTGCGCTGGGCACCGTCGGCGATCCAGTAATCGAAGCTGGCTGGCACCTGGACTTCGAAGCCCCACGGTTGACCACGCTTCCAGCCCGAGCTTTGCAGGTAATGGGCGGTGGATGCCAGGGCATCGGCGGTGCTGTTCCAGATATCGCGACGGCCATCACCGTCGAAGTCCACCGCGTGGGTGTTGTAGGTGGTCGGGATGAACTGGGTCTGGCCCATCGCCCCGGCCCACGAGCCACGCATTGCCTCGGGTTGGATGTCGCCGTTCTGCAGGATCTGCAGCGCCGCAATCAGCTGGTCCTGGGCGAACTGCGGGCGACGGCCTTCGTAGGCCAGGGTCGCCAGCGAGCGGATCACCGACTTGCTGCCCTGGAACTGGCCGAAGTTACTCTCCATGCCCCACACCGATACCAGCACCTGGCGGTCTACGCCGTAGCGCTGTTCGATACGCGACAGCAGCTCGGCATTTTGCTCAAGCAGCTTCTTGCCGTTGCGCACGCGCAGTGGCGACAGCGCGCCATCGAGGTATTCCCACACTGGGCGGGTGAATTCGGGCTGGCTGCGGTCGGCCTTGATCACGTCCATATCGGGTGTGACGCCGCTGAAGGCGCGGTCGAACAAACTTGCGCTGATGCCGGCCTGCAGTGCTTGCTGACGGAAGCCCGCCTGCCATTGGGCGAAGGTCTGCAGGGGCTGGATTTCAGTACTGACGTCAGGTGTGCTGCCGGGCAGGTTGACCACCGGAGCGGGCTGGGCAGGGGCCAGCGGCAGAGCGTCGGCGGCGGTGGGTTTCTCCGCGCAGGCGACGAGCAGGATGAGGCTGGAGGCCGCGATCAGCTGGCGGGGTTGCCAGCGTGGGAACAGACTGAAGAGCATGCACAGATCCAGGAATTACAGGTCAGGTGCCGACCATACCATGCCTGCGCTTTTGATGCTTTCATGCGGCCAAAAAGTAACAAGCCTCCCAATCTCTCGATTGGAAGGCTTCGCGGCGGTAGCTGCCTTTGCCTTTGCCTGGTTGTTCCTGTCGGCTGCGGAACAGTGGCTGGGCGATGATGGATTTGGCCTTGTTCGGGCCGTGTTTTTTCGGCTTTTTGCTCATCTTGAAGGTCCAGCGTAGTGAGTGACGGGCGCACTGTAGGTCGCTTGGAACGGGTGGGCCAATTGATTGTTTATATGATCAGTGAATGGCTCCGCTACGCGGCCCCAAAATCTCAAGCCTACTGAGAAGGCAAGCTCAACCGCTGCCCAGCCATCAACAGCGACAACCGCGCCAGGCTGGTCCAGGGCGAGCCCTCGGCCTGGCCCTTGATCTGCGCATCGATGCGTTGGGCATCCTGCAGCAACTGCGCCCAGCGTTGCGCCGAGAGGCGTTGCAGGGCCTTGCTGACCAGGGGCCGGCGCTTGTCCCACACCGGTGGCCGGGCCTGGCTGAACGCCTTGTCCAGCGGCACGCCCTGGCTGAATTGCTGGGCAATACCCGCCAGCAAGCGCAACTCACGAGCCAGCGCCCAGAGAATCACCGGCGGCTCTACACCCTCGCCGCGCAACCCCTCGAGCATACGCAGCGCATGCGCCGCCTCACCCTTGAGGATCGCATCGACCAGGCCAAACACATCAAACCTGGCACTGTCGGCCACCGCCGCCTGCACGGTTTCCACCGTGATCTGGTTGCCGTCGGCCAGCAGCTTGAGCTTTTCGATCTCTTGCGCGGCGGCCAACAGGTTGCCTTCGACCCGAGCGGCGATCAGGTCCACCGCATCGCGCTGCGCCGACAAGCCTGCCTGGGACAAGCGCTGGTTGATCCATTGCGGCAACTGCTGGGCGTCCACCGGCCAGATCTGGATGAACTGGCAGTGCGCACCTTCGACCAGCGCCTTGCCCCACTTGGTCTTCTGCGCGCTGCCATCGAGCTTGGGCAGGCTGATCAGCAGCAGGGTGTCTTCAGCAGGGTTGGCGCAGTACTCCATCAAGGCCGCCGCGCCTTTGTCGCCGGGCTTGCCCGAAGGCAGGCGCAGTTCCAGCAGGCGGCGCTGGGCAAACAGTGACAGGCTGGCACCCGCCAGGAGCAGGCTGCCCCAGTCGAAGTTGGCGTCGGCACTGAACACCTGGCGTTCGTCGAAGCCTTGCTGGCGAGCAGCCGAGCGAATGGCATCGGCGGCTTCCTGGCACAGCAGCGGATCGTCGCCGCTGACCACGTAGACCGGGGCCAAGGCACCTTGCAGGTGTTTGTTGAGTTGGGCGGGGGCGAGCTTCATGAGCACAAGGCGGGGCACCCGAGGGTGCCCCGTACGGGCTTAAGTGCCCGGGATTTCCAGAGGGGACTGTTGCGGTGTTTCATCGCGATAGCGCTGGGCGGCAGCGGCGGCTTCGGCTTCAGCCTTGGCGCGCTCGTCGGCCTCCTGCTGCAACTGGTCAAGCTGGGCGGGGGTCAGCATCTGCAGGCGCACGACCATGCCTTGCACCAGGTCGCGACGCAGTTCTTCGCGAGTCTGGATGCCTTCCTGGTCGGAGCCGGTGATGTTGTCGCCGTCATGCACGTAGATCTTGCGCACTTCCAGCTTGTCGCTGAGCAGCGGCACGTTGTTCAGGCCAAGAATGCTGTAGTCGAGCACGGTGGTCAGCTCGTACTCGGCCGAACGGTTGCCGCCGCTGTAGGTGGCGGCGCGCTGAGTTTCTTTCTCATCGGTCAGCACCAGGCGGTAAGGAGCGCCGGTGTGCACGTCGACGCCGCTACGCTGCAGCACCTGGCGCAGTTGAGTGACGGTTTCGCCGTAGGCGTTGCGGGCACTGACGTCCAGCTCTTTGATCGCCAGTTCGCTGGTGCCAGTGCCGCGCAGCTGGAAACCACAGGCGCTGAGCATGACAGCCAGGCCCATTACCAGCAGATTGCGTTTGATCATGTTGAAGCTCCCTTGTGGGCCTGTTCCGCCCGCCCGCAGTGGCTGCGGGCGGGCGTTGCCATCAGTTGGCGACGATGTTGACCAGCTTGCCCGGAACCACGATGACCTTGCGGATTGTCAGGCCGTCGGTGAAGCGCAGGACGTTTTCGTTGTTGCGGGCGGCTGCCTCGACTTCCTCGCGGCTGGCGGCGGCAGGCATTTCAACCTGACCACGCAGCTTGCCGTTGACCTGGACCACCAGGGTCACGGTGTCTTGTACCAGGGCGGCTTCGTCGACGCTCGGCCAGGCGGCATCGATCACCGACTGGCTGTGACCCAGCGCTTTCCACAGCTCGTGGCTGATGTGCGGGGTGATCGGCGCCAGCAGCAGGGTGACCGCTTCCAGACCTTCCTGGAGCAGGGCACGGTCCTGCGCGGTGGCTTGTGGAGCCTTCTCCAGCACGTTCATCACGGTCATCACCTGGGCGATGGCGGTGTTGAACTTGTGGTATTGGCCGACATCGGTGCTGGCCTGCTTGATGGCTGCGTGGATCGAGCGGCGAATGCCTTTTTGCGCGTCATCCAGGGCGGCGATGTCGAGCTGGCCCGGCAGGCCTTGGCTAACGTGTGCCTGGGCCAAGCGCCAAACGCGACGCAGGAAGCGGCTGGCACCTTCGACGCCGGAGTCGGACCACTCCAGGCTCATGTCGGGCGGCGAGGCGAACATCATGAACAGACGGCAGGTGTCGGCGCCGTAGGCATCGATCATCGACTGCGGGTCGACGCCGTTGTTCTTCGACTTGGACATCTTCTCGGTGCCGCCGATTTCTACCGGCAGGCCGTCGGTCTTCAGACGCGCGCCAATGATCTTGGCCTTGGCATCACGCTCGATTTCCACGTCGGCCGGGTTGAACCAGTCCTTGCCGCCGTTGCTGGCAACGCGGTAGTAGGTCTCGGCGACCACCATGCCCTGGGTCAGCAGGTTCTTGAACGGCTCGTTCGAGGTGACCAGGCCTTCGTCGCGCATCAGCTTGTGGAAGAAACGCGCGTACAGCAGGTGCAGGATGGCGTGTTCGATACCGCCGATGTACTGATCGACCGGCAGCCAGTGGTTGGCCGCTTTCGTATCGACCAGGCCCTGGTCGTAGTTCGGCGAGGCGTAGCGGGCGAAGTACCAGGACGACTCGACGAAGGTGTCCATGGTGTCGGTTTCGCGCTTGGCCGCAGTGCCGCATTTCGGGCAGCTGCACTCGTAGAACTCAGGCATGCGCGCCAGCGGCGAACCGGCGCCGTCCGGTACCACGTTCTCCGGCAGGGTCACCGGCAGTTGATCTTCCGGCACCGGTACGTCGCCGCAGGACGGGCAGTGGATGATCGGGATCGGGCAGCCCCAGTAGCGCTGGCGGCTGATACCCCAGTCGCGCAGACGGAACTGAGTGCGCGATTTGCCCAGCTCCTTGCGGATCAGCGCGGCTTCGATGGCGTCGAAGGCGCCCTGGAAGTCCAGGCCGTCGAACTCGCCGGAGTTGATCAGCTGGCCATGCTCGCCGTAGGCGGCTTGCCATTCGCTGGACACTTCGTCACCGGCGCTGGTACGGATCACAGCCTTGACCGGCAGGTTGTACTTGTGGGCGAACTCGAAATCACGCTCATCGTGGGCAGGTACGGCCATGACCGCGCCGTCGCCGTAGTGCATCAGCACGTAGTTGGCGACCCACACTGGCAACTTCTCGCCAGTCAGCGGGTGCTCGACGAACAGGGAAGTGGGCATGCCCTTCTTCTCCTGGGTGGCCATGTCGGCCTCGGCGACACTGCCGCTCTTGCATTCGTCGATGAACGCCTGCAACGCCGGGTTGCCCTGGGCGGCCTGGGTGGCCAGCGGGTGCTCGGCGGCGACTGCGACGTAGGTGGCGCCCATCAGGGTGTCAGGACGTGTAGTGAAGACCTTCAGCGTGCCCTCATGACCGATGCTGGCCTGGTCATAGGGGAACTGCACTTCCATGCCGCGCGACTTGCCGATCCAGTTGCGCTGCATGGTCTTGACCTGCTCAGGCCAGCCCGGCAGCTCGTCGAGGCTTTCCAGCAGCTCGTCGGCGTAGTCGGTGATACGGAAGTAGTACATCGGGATTTCGCGCTTTTCGATCAGCGCGCCGGAACGCCAGCCGCGGCCGTCGATGACCTGTTCGTTGGCCAGTACGGTCTGATCGGCAGGGTCCCAGTTGACGGTGCCGTTCTTGCGGTAGATGACGCCTTTTTCGAACAGGCGGGTGAACAGCCACTGCTCCCAACGGTAGTAGTCGGGCTTGCAGGTGGTGACTTCACGCGACCAGTCGATGGCCAGGCCCAGGCTCTTGAGCTGGGTCTTCATGTAGTCGATGTTTTCGTAGGTCCACTTGGCCGGGGCGACGTTGTTTTTCATCGCCGCGTTTTCCGCAGGCATACCGAAGGCGTCCCAGCCCATTGGCTGCAGGACGTTTTTGCCGAGCATGCGCTGGTAACGGGCGATCACGTCGCCAATGGTGTAGTTGCGCACGTGGCCCATGTGTAGCTTGCCGCTCGGGTACGGGAACATCGATAGGCAATAGTAGGTGTCTTTGCCTGGCTGTTCGGTAACAGCGAACGATTGTTGCTCGTCCCAGGATTTCTGGGCGGCGGCTTCTACTTCACGGGGCGTGTATTGTTCGTGCATGGCTACTTTTGGCTGAGAGAGAAGAGACCTTGTTCCCGGCAGCGGAACCTCGCTGCGTCCGGCACTCCGGTGTCGGTAAGAGTGAACGCCGTAGCATACATGAGCGCTGCGCGTCGTGGGAAACCCTATTGCGCCGAGCGGCCTTGCGGGCCGTTTGTCGCTGCAAGCGGCTGCTTTTTGCAGTGACGCTAAGCTCAGGTGTGGGGGGAGATATCTTTATCTTCAATGAGGTGAACGGATGGGAGAATCGCAGCTACCCGCAAGCAAACCGGAGCTTTACGAACGCTTGATCGACCGTCTGGGACTGGCGCTGGAAGTGGCCAGGACCTCCGTGAGATTACGCGACGAAATGCCAGCAGAACTGGAGTTGCGCGGCCTCAGCCATGCAGAGTTCGAAGTGATCAAGGCCTACCTGGAATCCCTCCCGGAAAGCCGTTTTGCCAGTGCCGCTGCCCACCAGCAGCCGGAGCCGTCGTCAGCAAAGATCGTCTGGCTCAAGGACAAGAAACGCCCCGCCACCACGGCGAGATCCAGGACGCTGCCATTCCGATAGTCGTTCAGGATTCCAGGCGCAGAGGGTCACGCGCCGGTTCTTTTTCCAACACATACCACATGATCGGCGCCGGATGCGTACTTGTTGCCCGGCGCCGATCCTCTTAGGCTGCACGCCTTCACAGGAGGTGTGCGCCGTGCCGATTCGTTACTTCATCAAACAATGGTTGTTGCCCCCAGGATTACTGTTCCTGTTGCTGCTGGCTGCCTGGTGGCTGCGCAAGCGGCGGCCGCGCCTGGCGTTGGCCTGTTTCGTACTGGGCCTGGGCGGTTTGTGGTCGATGAGCTTGCCGTGGGTGGTGGAGCACGCTGCGCGGCAGTTGGAAACCGAACAGGCGTTGAGCCTTGAGCAGTGGTCCGGGCTGGCCGCACGCGCCGATGCGATCGTGGTGCTCGGGGCGGGGCGTGAGCGCGGTGATCCGGCTTGGGGGGGGCAGGACCAGCCCACCGGCACCGCGTTGGAACGCATGCGCTATGCCGCGCAATTGGCCAAGGCTTCGGGCCTACCGGTGCTGATCAGTGGCGGGCTGCATTATGGTACGCCGCCGAGTGAGGCGCAGTTGATGGCCGATCGGCTGCGCGATGACTTTGGCGTGCAGGTCAAGTGGAAGGAAGAGGGCAGCCGCACTACCTGGGAAAACGCCCAGATGAGCGCGCAAGTGTTGCAGCCGCTGGGTATTCGCCGGGTGGTGGTGGTGACTCAGGCCTGGCACATGCAGCGTTCGCGTTGGAGCTTCGAGCGGGCGGGGTTTGAGGTGGTGGCGGCGCCGGTGGGGTTCCTGGGCCAGGATCATGCGCGGCCGTTTGCCGGGCTGCTGCCTGATAGCCGGGCGGTTTGGCAGAGCGGGCAGTTGCTCAATGAGGCGGTGGGGTTGGTTGGGTATCGATTGTTCTACTGAGCGTAGGCGGTGGCGAAGCTATCGCGGGGCAAGCCCGCTCCCACGCCGCTGTAAGGATGATTGGCGTGGGAGCGGGCTTGCCCCGCGATAGGGCCGGTTTTGGCGCTGCCGTCAAACGGTCTTGGCAATGCGCCCGGCCAGTAGCGCCCACCCCATCAGCACTGCGCAGAGAATCGCCAACGGCCAAGAGCGCCATTGCAGATAAGGCGTGAGCTGCTGCATCGGCACCACTTCGCCATACAGGATCGCCTGCTGGAATTGCGGGATCTGCGCGGTGATCTTGCCAAACGGGTCGATCAGCGCGGTGACGCCGTTGTTGGTCGCGCGGATCATCCAGCGGCCAGCCTCCAGCGCGCGCATCTGCGCCATCTGCAAGTGCTGCAATGGGCCGATCGAGGTGCCGAACCAGGTGTCGTTGCTGATGGTCAGCAGCAGGTCGCTGCGGGCGGCCAGGCTGGCGGCGAACTCGGGATAGACCACTTCGTAGCAGATATACGGGGCGATCTGGTAGCCCTTGGCTTGCAACAGCGCCTGGTCTTCAGGGCCGCGGGCGAAGTCCGACATCGGCAGGTTGAAGAACTCGATCGCCCCACGCAGCATGTCTTGCAGCGGCACGTACTCGCCAAACGGCACCAGTTTCTGCTTCAGATAAGTGCCGTCGCCTTCACCGGCCACAGTGATGCCGTTGTAGTAGCGGCGCTGCTTGTGGACGATTTCCCGCACCGGCACCCCGGTGATCAGCGCCGAATGCCGCTCGGCGGCGAACCCGCCCATCATGTCGATGTAGCCCTGGGCCTGGTCCTTGAGCACCGGTACTGCGGTTTCCGGCCAGATCAACAAGTCAACCGGCTTGGAGGTGAAGCTCATGTCGCGGTACAGCGCCAGCTGGGCATTGATGTGGGCGGGGTCCCATTTCAGGTCTTGCTCGACATTGCCTTGCACTGCCGCGACCGTGAGCGGCTCGCCCGCCGGGCGGGTCCAGGCGTGGTTCTTCAGGGCAATGCCGAGAATCCATGGGCCGACCAGCAACAGCACGCCAATGGCCAAGAACGACCGCCGCGCGCGCAGGCGGTGCAGGTTGCACAGCAGCGCTGCCGTCAAGGCCAGGGCAAACGAGATCAACCATACGCCGCCCAGCGGGGCCAGGCCGGCCAATGGCCCGTCCAGCTGGCTGTAGCCGGAGTACAGCCAGGGGAAACCGGTCAGGAACCAGCCACGGAAGGCCTCCTGCAGCAGCCACAGGGCCGCGAAGCACAAGGCATCGGCCAGCGGCGCCTCGTTACGGCGCAGCCAGCGCGCCCAGAGCCAGGCGGGCAGAGCGAAGAACCAGGCAATGGCTGCAAAAAACGCCACCAACAGCACGATCGCCAGCAGCGGCGAGGCGCCGCCGTAGGTGTTCATGCTGACGTAGATCCAGCTGGTGCCGGCGCCATACAGGCCGAAGCCGAAGCACCAGCCACGGGCCATGGCCTGGCGTGGGCTCAGCTCGCGCAGGCCGGCGTAGAACAGGCCCAAGGCGAGCAAGGCCAGTGGCCAGAAGTCAAACGGCGACAGGGCCAGCAGGGTAGACGCGCCGGCCGCCATGGCCAGCAGGTTACCGGGCCAGCCGGGGCGGGTGATCCAGCGCATGGTTTTCCTTAACGGGTAATCGGGGTCAGGCGCAGCAAGTGAACACGCCGGCTGTCGGCGTTGAGAATGCGGAAGCGGTAGGCGCCGATCTCAGTGGTTTCATTGCGTTTGGGCAGGTGGCCGAAGGCACTCATGACCAAGCCGCCCACGGTGTCGAACTCATCGTCAGAGAACTCGCTGTCGAAGAACTCGTTGAAGTTCTCGATCGGCGTCAGCGCCTTGACCAGGAAATCGCCGCTGGGCAGTGGCTTGATGTAGCTGTCTTCCTCGACATCGTGTTCGTCCTCGATGTCGCCGACGATCTGCTCAAGCACGTCTTCGATGGTCACCAGGCCTGCCACACCGCCGTATTCGTCGATGACCACGGCCATGTGGTTGTGGTTGGCGCGAAACTCGCGCAGCAGCACGTTCAGGCGCTTGGATTCCGGCACGAAAGTGGCCGGACGCAGCAGGTCCTTGATGTTGAAGCTGTCGCCATTCTCCTTGAGGATCAGCGGCAGCAGGTCCTTGGCCAGCAGGATCCCGAGCACATCATCGTGGCTTTCGCCAATCACCGGGTAGCGCGAGTGGGCGGCGTCGATCACCGACGGCAGGAACTCACGAGGCGACTGGCTGGCCTTGATGCTGATCATCTGCGAGCGCGGCACCATGATGTCGCGCACCTGCAGGTCAGCGACCTGGATGGCACCTTCGACGATGGTCAGCGCTTCGCTGTCGAGCAGCTTGTTCTGATGGGCTTCGCGCAGCAGCTCGAGGAGCTCCTGGCGGTTTTTCGGCTCATGGGCAAAAGCCTGGGTCAGTTTACCCAGCCAGGACTTTTGCCCGTTGCTCGATCGGTCTTCGCTCATGGCGGTTACTCGTGTTCCTTGCAGATATCGTGGTGAGGGAGTTCGTCGTCGGCGTAGGGGTCCGGGTGACCCAGTTCGGCCAGCAATGTTCGTTCCAGTGCTTCCATTTCCTCGGCTTCATCATCTTCGATGTGATCGTAGCCGAGCAGGTGCAGGCAGCCGTGAATGACCAGGTGCGCCCAATGCGCTTCAAGCGCCTTGCCCTGTTCGGCCGCTTCGCGCTCGACCACTGGCACGCAGATCACCAGGTCGCCCAGCAGCGGAATGTCGAGCAGCTCGTCCGGCACGTCGGCAGGGAAGGAAAGCACATTGGTCGCGTAGTCTTTGTGACGATAGGTGTGATTGAGCTCACGACCTTCGGCTTCATCGACCAGACGGATGGTCATTTCCGAGTCGGCGCTGCGCTGGCGCAGGGCCAGTTCGCACCAGCGGCGGAAGGCGGCGTCATCAGGGGCGGCGGCATCCGTGGCCCGTTGCAGGTCGAGTTCAAGCATCGCGGGCAGGTGCCTCGGCCTGGGCCTGGCGGCCTTCGAAACGGTCATAGGCCTCGACGATGCGTTGCACCAGCGGGTGGCGCACGACGTCTTTAGGCTGGAAATGGGTAAAGCTGATGCCCGGCACGTCCTTGAGCACCTCGATCACGTGCGCCAGACCCGACTTGGTGCCGCGCGGCAGGTCGACCTGAGTGATGTCGCCGGTGATCACCGCGGTGGAGCCGAAGCCGATGCGGGTGAGGAACATCTTCATCTGCTCGAGCGTGGTGTTCTGGCTTTCGTCGAGGATGATGAAGCTGTTGTTCAGGGTGCGTCCGCGCATGTAGGCCAGCGGGGCGATCTCGATCACCTGGCGCTCGATCAGCTTGGCGACGTGTTCGAAGCCGAGCATCTCATAGAGGGCGTCGTACAGCGGGCGCAGGTAGGGGTCGATCTTCTGCGCCAGGTCGCCAGGCAGGAAGCCGAGCTTTTCGCCCGCCTCGACCGCCGGGCGCACCAACAGGATGCGCCGCACTTGTTCGCGCTCCAGCGCGTCGACGGCGCAGGCAACGGCAAGGTAGGTCTTGCCGGTACCGGCCGGGCCGATGCCGAAGTTGATGTCGTTGGCCAGGATCTCTTTGACGTAGCGCTGCTGGTTGAGGCCGCGCGGACGGATGTTGCCCTTGCGCGTGCGCAGCGAGACGCTGACTTCATTGACCGCCGGGTTGTCGATGTGCTCGACCGCCGACTCCTGTAGATAAAGGTGGACCGTTTCCGGCGACAGCTCGGTGGCCTTGGTCTCGCGATAGAGACGGCGCAGCAGCTGCTCGGCGGCGGAGGTGGCCTTGGGCTCGCCAAGCAGTTCGAACTGGTTGCCGCGGTTGCGGATCTCGATGGCCAGGCGTTGCTCGATCAGGCGCAGGTGCTCGTCGAACTGGCCGCACAAGTTGGCGAAACGGTGGGCCTCGAAAGGTTCGAGGATGAAACGATGAGGTTGTATGGGTGCGTTCAAGGTCGTTTTTGGCCGCTCGACGGCAATAGAGGTGAACCCAAGAATAACCCTTGATTGACAGTGGCGAAAGCACTGAAACGATCAAGGGTCGTTGCTAGCCAGGGTGCCTGAGTGCAGCTTGGCGGCGCAAGGGTGCTGGGGCACTGCGCGGCTGCCGTGGTCTGCTATGATGCGGCCCATTTTCAACCGTATGTGTCCCCACGCCGATCATGAGCAAACCTGAGCCTGCCATCTATAAAGTCATCTTCCTCAACCAGGGGCAGGTGTTCGAAATGTACGCCAAGCAGATCTTCCAGAGCGATCTGTGGGGCTTTCTGGAAATCGAGGAGTTCGTCTTCGGTGAGCGCACCCAGGTGGTGGTAGACCCCAGCGAAGAGAAGCTCAAGGCGCAGTTCGAGGGGGTGATCCGCAGCTTCGTGCCGATGCATTCGATCGTGCGTATCGATGAGGTCGAGCGACTGGGTACGGCGAAGATCAGCGAAGCGAAGAACACCGGCAATGTCATGCCGTTCCCGATGCCGATGCCGGAGAAGTAACGCTTAAGGCAGGGGAGAGAAGGGGCTGCGCCCTTCGGCGTTCTGCAATTCGAGCAGGTATTTGCGGAAGATCTGCCCCAGCACCTGGGTGGCATGCTCGAGTTCGTCGCGGGGCATCTGCTCGGTGACTTCGTCGGCCATGTCCAGCGCGTCTTCAGCGCCGTTGACCGCAGCCATCTTCAGCAGGATATAGGCCTGTACGTTGTTGGCCTTGACCCCTTCACCATGGAAGAACATCGAGCCGAGGCGGTACTGGGCTTGTGCGTGGCCTTGCAGCGAGGCTTTCTGGAACCAGTTGAGCGCTTTGTTCAGATCACGCGGGGCCTGATCGCCGCTGCCGGTGTAGTAGAACTCACCCAGCTCGTACTGCGCCTGGGCATCCCCAGCCTCGGCGGTTTGCTCACAGGCCTTGACGGCGGTTTGCAGGTCTTCGGGTTGAGCGCTCAGGGTGCAACGCCCCGTCGCTGGAATCAGCAACGAGTTACCGCCCTCCGCCAGGGCCAGCAGGGGCTGAAGAAGCAACAGGCAGCCCAGGGTAAGGGCGCGGCCGGCGCGGTTCATGGGGATCGACTTACCTCTGCAAAGCTGCGTCCGATGTCTCTGGTGGCACATTATGGGATAAGCAGCGCCAACCTTACAAAGTTTTACTCGAATTTCTGCACAGGTGGGGATTTGCTGGCGTGTGGTCTGGCGGTGTGATGCAGATCACACTAGCCCTCATCGCAAGGCAAGTCCGCTGCCACGAGGCAATGTGACGCGTCGTGGCAGCGGGCTTGCCCCGCGATGAGGCCGGTATGAGCGCCGATTACTTCAGCTTGGCAAACGCCCGCTCAGCCGCATCGAGGGTGATCTTCAGCTCGGTCTCGCCATGCACGATCGAGGTGAAGCCTGCCTCGTAGGCGCTCGGCGCCAAGTACACGCCGCCTTCGAGCATCAGGTGGAAGAAGCGCTTGAAGCGTTCCACATCGCTGGCCATCACATCTTCGAAGGTGACGATGTCATCGGCGCCGGTGAAGTACAGGCCAAACATCGCACCCGCTTGAGTGGTGACGAACGGCACGCCAGCGGCATCGGCGCGCTGTTGCAGGCCGTCCAGCAGCTTGCTGGTGAAGGCGCTCAGCTCATCATGGAAGCCTGGGCGGCTGATCAGTTTCAAGGTAGTCAGGCCGGCAGCCATGGCCAGCGGATTGCCCGACAGGGTGCCGGCCTGGTAGACCGGGCCCAGCGGGGCGATGCATTCCATGATCGCGCGCTTGCCGCCAAAGCAACCCACTGGCATGCCGCCGCCAACGATCTTGCCGAACGTCGACAGGTCAGGGGTGATGCCGTAGTGGCCTTGGGCGCCGCCGAGCGAGACGCGGAAACCGGTCATCACTTCGTCGAAGATCAGCACCACGCCATGCTTGTCGCACTGCTCGCGCAGGCCTTCGAGGAAGCCCGGCGCCGGGGGCACGCAGTTCATGTTGCCGGCAACCGGCTCGACGATGATGCAAGCGACGGTCTGACCGACGTCGGCCAGGGTCTTCTCGACCGCGGCAATGTCGTTGAATGGCAGGGTCAGGGTGTGTTTGGCGAAGTCTGCCGGCACCCCGGCCGAGCTTGGCACGCCCTGGGTCAGCAGGCCGGATCCGGCCTTGACCAGCAGGCTGTCGGAGTGGCCGTGATAGCAGCCTTCGAACTTGATAATGGCGTCGCGACCGGTGTAGCCACGGGCCAGGCGGATCGCGCTCATGGTCGCTTCGGTGCCGGAGCTGACCATGCGCACCATTTCCATCGATGGCACCAGCGAGCAGACCAGGTCGGCCATCTCGGTTTCCATGGCGGTCGGGGCGCCATAGGACAGGCCGTGCTCCAGCTGCTTGCGCACCGACTCCAGCACGTCAGGATGGCTGTGGCCGAGGATCATCGGCCCCCAGGAGCCAACGTAGTCGACGTAGCGCTTGTCATCTTCATCGACGACGTAGGCGCCTTCAGCGTGCTTGAAGAACAGCGGGGTGCCGCCAACGCTCTTGAACGCACGCACGGGCGAGTTGACGCCACCGGGGATGTGTTTCTGGGCTTGGGCGAACAGGGTTTCGGAACGGGACATGGAAATCTCTCTCGAATCAGGAAGCGAACAGGGCGTTGAAGGCGCGGGCGCGGCGGGTTACTTCCCGGGCGTCGTCGGCACCAAACAGGCCATGGATCACCGCCAGCAGGTCGGCGCCGTGGGCGACCAGCGGGGCGGCGTTGTCGAGGGTGATGCCACCGATCACGGCGATCGGCAGTTTCACCTGGGCGCGGGCCTGCTCCAGCAGCTCGAGGCTGGCGGCCGGCGCGCCGGGCTTGGTCACGGAATTGAAGAAGCGGCCGAAGGCCACATAGCTGGCGCCTTCAGCGGCGGCCTGCGCGGCCAGGTCGAGCTGGGCGTGGCAGGTCGAGCCAATGATCGCATTGCGCCCAAGCAATGCCCGGGCGGGTGTCAGCGGCCCATCGGTTTGCCCCAGGTGCAGGCCAACGCCCAGGCGCGCGGCAAGCTCGGCGTCGTCATTGATGATCAGCTCGGCGGCGTAGCGCTCGCACAGCGCTTTGAGCGCCTCGGCCTCACGCAGGCGCTGGGCCTGGTCGCTGCTCTTGTCGCGGTACTGCAGCAGGCGGACACCGCCTTCGAGCGCCGCTTCGACATGGGACAAAAACCGGCCGGCGAGCAGCTGGCTGTCGGTGATCGCGTACAGACCGCGTAGCTTCATTTCAAGCCTCGTGTGCGTCAATCAGGAACAGAAGTCCAAGGGCAGTCGGCGTGGCACGAACTGGCCGCGACCTAGTTGCTCGGCGTCGCGCAAGGTCCGCCAGGTGTAGTCCAGGGCGCTGCGTACGGCACTCTCGAGCTGCTCGCCAAGGGCCAGGCGACCGGCCAGGGCGCTGGCCAGGGTGCAACCGGAGCCATGGTAGCTGCCAGGCAGGCGCTGGCATTTCCAGGTATGGCTCTGGCCGTCGCGGCTGTACAGGCGGTTGTGGATTTGCTCTTCATCGCCGTGACCGCCGGTAATCAGCAGGTGTCTACAGAACGGCAGGAGTTTTTCCGCGCACTGGTCGGCAGTGCCTTCGGGCAGTTCGGCGAGGATGCGTGCTTCGGGCAGGTTCGGCGTGGCGATGGTCGCCAGCGGCAACAGTCGCCCACGCACGGCATAGCCGACTTCGTCCTTGCCCAGGCGGCCGCCACCACCGGCGCGCAGCACCGGGTCGCAGACTAGCGGCAAGTGCGGGTGCGCAGCGAGCAGCTCGGCGACCGTGTCGACCATCTCGATCGAGCCGAGCATGCCCAGCTTGACCGCAGCGACCGTGGAGTCGGCGAGAACGGCGTTGGCCTGGGCCAATACCCACTCGCGGTCGAGCACGCGGAAGTCGGAAACGTTGACGGTATCCTGGACGGTCAGGGCAGTCACGGCGGGCGCGGCGTGACAGCCTTGAGCGATCAGGGCTTCGATATCTGCCTGCAGGCCGGCGCCGCCACTGGGGTCGTGGCCGGAGAGACAGAGGACAACGGGGCGGGAGCTGTAGGTATTCATGGTCGGCGAGCTTACCACCAAACCTATTTGCGCGAAGCGCCCTGCATGTGGATTTTGTTGATCAAGTGGTCAGGATTGTTTTTTGTTCTGGCTTGAAAGTATTGATTTAGAGCCTTTCTGGTAAATTTACCAGTGGCTGATGGCCACCCCGGGAAGCTATGCTAGAGTGCACGGATAACTCGATAAACAGGCTCTGCCGCATACCGTCGTCTCAAAGGGAAGGGAGGCCGCCGCGACGCGACCGGACAGACCATGCTGGGGCTGTAATGCGCTATTTGCTGATTGTGCTTCTGGGCTACTGGCCCGTGCTCGCCGGAGCAGTCGATTTCGACGACGCTACCCGGCGTCTGCCTTTGGGCAAGGTCATGCAGGTCTTCGAAGACCGCGCAGGCAACGCCAGTATTGCCGAGGTCAGTTCGCCGGCCTGGGCCAATCGTTTCCACCAGCACCAGGATGATGTGCTCAACGCCGGTTATTCGACCTCGGTGTTCTGGCTGCGCATCGACTTGCGCTACAACGCGCCTACCACGCAAAGCAGCCGCCCATGGTTGCTGGAGCTGGCCTATCCGCCGCTCGATCACCTGGAGCTGTATTTGCCTGATGGCCAGGGCGGTTATCGCCTGGCGCAGCGCACTGGCGATGCCTTGCCCTACGCGACCCGGCAGATCCTGCAAAACAACTATCTGTTCGAACTGCCCATGCAGCCGGGGCAGGCGACCACGGCTTATCTGCGCCTGCACAGCCAAGGCTCGATCCAGGCGCCGCTGACGCTGTGGTCGGTCAATGCCTATATGGAAGACCAGCCAACCCGGCTATATGTGCTGGGCATGATCTACGGCGTGCTGCTGGTGATGTTGGTGTACAACCTGTTCATCTACATCAGCGTGCGCGATGTCAGCTATCTTTATTACATCCTCTATATCGCTTCGTTCGGCATGTACCAGGTGTCGGTCAATGGCGCCGGGGTCGCGTATTTCTGGCCTGACAACCCGTGGTGGGCCAATGCGTCTACGCCGCTGTTCATTGGCGCCGCTGGGTTGTTCGGCTGTCAGTTCGCCCGCCACTTCCTGCGCCTGGGCAGGCTCAGCCGAGGGTTCGATCGTCTGCTGCAGTTGTTGATGCTCGGTGGGGCAGTGGTCATGGTGCTGGCCGTGACCTTGCGCTATGGGGTGGCGCTGCGCATGGCCACGGTGCTGGCGCTGTTGTTCACGGTGAGCATCTTTACCGCTGGGCTGTACGCCTGGTGGAGCGGTTTGCGCGTGGCGCGCTGGTTCATCATTGCCTGGACGGCGTTTCTGCTCGGCGGGCTGGTCAATACGCTGATGGTGCTTGGCTACCTGCCCAACGTATTTATCACCATGTATGCCAGCCAGTTGGGTTCGGCGCTGGAAGTGGCGCTGTTGTCGCTGGCCCTGGCCGACCGCATCAACAGCTTGCGTGAGCAGCAAGCCCAGACCTTGCGCGAAACTGGCCGTACGCTTGAGCAGTTGAACCAGCAATTGGCCAGGAGTAACCGCCTCAAGGACGAATTCCTGGCCACGGTCACCCACGAGTTGCGTACGCCGATGAATGGTGTGATCGGCTCGCTGGAACTGATGCATACCCTGCCGATGAACGCCGAGCATGCCCAGTACCATCGCACCGCCGCAGGTTCGGCGCAGGACATGATGGCCATGGTCGACGACATTCTCATCCTCACGGAGCTGCAAGCCGGGCGCTTGCGAGCGCAGAACGTACCCTTCAGCCTGCGGCGTCAGCTACAGGACTTGCGCGCCGGATTTGCCGGACAGGCCTTGGGCAAGGGCCTGTACCTGAGCCTGGATATTCCCGCTGACCTACCTGACGAGTTGCTTGGCGATGCGCAGAAGCTGATGCGCTGCCTGGCTTGCCTGGTGGATAACGGCTTGAAGTTCACCCATCAAGGTGGGGTGATGATCCAGGTCCGCGGACGCCGGGTAGGGCCTGATAGCCTGGCGGTGTCGTTCATCGTCAGTGACAGCGGGATCGGCTTCGATGATCTGGACCAGGCGATTCTTTATCAGCGCTTCTTCCAGGTCGATGGCTCGATGACCCGACGTTATGGCGGGTTGGGGATTGGCCTGTCGATCTGCCGGCAATTGGGCGAGTTGATCGAGGGCAGGTTGTCGCATGAGTCGACGCGCGGGTTGGGCAGTCGGTTTGAGTTGAGCCTGAATCTGGCGGTGGCGCAGGTGCAGTTGCCTTCTGGGCGGGTGGCACGGCTTTAGAGTGTTGGGGCCGCTGCGCGGCCCATCGCAGCGGTTCGGCGCCCCGACAAGGCAGCTCCTACATAGGCATTTTTGTCACTTTGACTGAAGGCCAAGCGGTGCTTCACTGGGACTCTCAGGCCCACCCGGATCTAGGAGCCCCCGATGACCCTGCACCAGTACGCCGAAACCCACGAAGTGACCAACCAGCCGCCTTCTCTGGATGGCGCCAACCTCTACCGCCTCGACCTTCCCTTGCAGCAATGGTCGCGGCATTTCGGTGCCGGCTGGGCCGAGTCACGGATCGATGCCTACGGCGCCCTGGCGGGCGGCCCGCTGATGGCCGCAGGCTTTTTGGCCAACGCGCACAAACCCGAATTCAGCAGCCACGACCGCTACGGCCATCGCATCGACCTGGTCGAGTTTCATCCCGCCTATCACGAGCTGATGTGCACCGCGGTCGAACATGGCCTGCCGTCGCTGCCCTGGGCTGAGCCTCGCCCGGGCGCTCACGTTGCCCGCGCGTCGATGACCTACCTGCACAGCCAGGCCGAAGCCGGCACCGGTTGCCCACTGACCATGACCTTCGCCGCCGTGCCGGCGCTGCGTCTGCAACCTGAGTTGGCCCAGTACTGGTTGCCCAAGGTGCTGGCGCGTGAATACGATCCGCGCAATGTCGGCGACCGGCACAAGGCTGGGGTCACCCTGGGCATGGCCATGACCGAGAAGCAGGGCGGCACCGATGTGCGGGCCAATACCACTCGGGCCTATCCGGTGGGTGCGCCTGGGCCGGGCCAGGCCTATGAACTGGTCGGGCACAAGTGGTTCTGCTCGGCGCCGATGTGCGACGCCTTCCTCACCCTGGCCCAGACCGACAAGGGCCTGAGCTGCTTCCTGCTGCCACGCCACCGGCCGGACGACAACCGCAACCAGTTCTATATCCAGCGCCTGAAGAACAAGCTGGGTAACTGCTCCAATGCCTCCAGCGAAGTCGAGTTTCGCGGCGCCTTGGCCTGGATGATTGGCGAAGAAGGCCGCGGCGTGCCGACCATCATCGAGATGGTCGCGATGACTCGCTTCGACTGCATGGTCGGCTCCAGCGCCCTGATGCGCCAGGCGCTGACCCAAGCGGCGCATCACTGCGCCCACCGCAAGGTGGGCGGGCGGGTGCTGAGCGAGCAGCCATTGATGCAGAACGTGCTCGCCGATCTGGCTCTGGAGAGCGAAGCGGCGTTGGCCCTGAGCCTGCGCATGGGCCAGGCGCTGGATCAGTTGGACGATCCACAGCAAGCGCACTTCGCCCGACTGGTGACGGCGGTGGGCAAGTACTGGATCTGCAAGCGGGCGCCAGCGATGATCAATGAAGCCGCCGAGTGCATGGGCGGCGCAGGCTATGTCGAAGACAGCATCCTGCCGCGGTTGTACCGCGAGGCGCCGGTCAACTCCACGTGGGAAGGCTCGGGCAACGTGCAATGCCTGGATGTGTTGCGGGCGCTGTCCAAGGAGCCTGGGGTGCTCGATGCACTGTTCGTCGAACTGGGCGATGGCCATGGGGATCCGCGCTTGGCGGCGCATATCGGCAATCTCAAGGGCGCGTTTGCCGATAGCGGCGATATCCAGTACCGGGCGCGCCAGCTGACCGAGGATATTGCCATCGCGTTGCAAGCCAAATTGCTGCTGGAGGCCGGCAATAGCGTTGTCAGCGATGCGTTTATCGGTAGCCGGTTGGGTGGCGGAGGGCGGGTGTATGGCGCGCTGCCGCGTGGGATAGATGTCCAGGCGTTGGTGGCGCGGGCTACGCCAGTGTGGTCGGCCTGAGTCGCCTGTATCGCGGGGCAAGCCCGCTCCCACGCAATTCACAGGCAATAGAGGGTGCGTGGGAGCGGGCTTGCCCCGCGATGAGGACGAACAGACTTGCGGGGATGTAATTGCTCGCGAAGGCAGGCAAGATGGAAGCCATGCATGTCAGAAGACAGGAAGCCCAGCGTGAGCCAAGCGTTTGTAGTCGTTGATACCCCCGAACAGGCCGTCGACCGTCTGGCGGCTTTGCATGAACAGGCCACCGGGGCCCTCAGCCAGGCCCTCAAACGTTACCTGAAAGATCGCACCGAACCGGATGCCGAAGAGCGCAATCTCTACCGCTATCCCGCGCTGCGCCTGACCTACTACAGCCATGGCGAAGTCGCCGCGACCACCCGCGCCTATGCCAAGGTCCAGGTCGCCGGCACCTACAGCGTCACCATCACCCAGCCAGCAGCGTTTCGCGGTTACCTGCTCGAGCAACTGCGCCCGCTGATGCACGACTACACCGTGACGGTGGAAGTCGGCGTCAGCGAACAGAACATCCCGTACCCGTATGTGGTCGAGCAGGGTGACGAACTGGCCGGCACCGGCATTACCGCCGCCGAACTTGCGCGGGTGTTCCCCAGCACCGACCTGTCGGCTGCCACCGACAACATCGCCGATGGCCTGTGGGACTGGGGCAACGCCCAAACACTGCCGCTGGCCTTGTTCGATGCCGCCCGCGTGGACTTTTCCCTGCGTCGCCTGGTGCACTACACCGGTAGCGACTGGCGCCACGTGCAGCCGTGGATCCTGCTGACCAACTACCATCGCTATGTCGACCAGTTCATCGGCCATGGCCTTGAGCAACTGCGCGAAGATCCACGCTTCGTGCGCATGGTCCTGCCCGGCAACGTGATCATCGAAAAGGGCATGGATGACGGCGAGACCCAAGCGCTGGTCGCTAGTGTGGTCTGGCACCGCTACCAGATGCCGGCCTACCACTTGATTGCCGCCGATGGCGATGGCGTCACCTTGGTCAACATCGGCGTCGGTCCATCCAACGCCAAGAACATCACCGACCACCTGGCGGTACTGCGCCCGCACTGCTGGCTGATGATCGGTCACTGTGGCGGCCTGCGCCAGTCGCAGACCATCGGCGACTACGTGCTGGCCCACGCCTACATGCGTCGCGACGGCATTCTCGACCGGGTGGTGCCGCCGAACATCCCCATTCCGGCCCTGGCCGAAGTCCAGCTGGCGCTGCAGGAAGCTGCCGCGCAAGTCACTGGCGAGCGTGGCGACGAGCTGAAAAAGCGCCTGCGCACCGGCACCGTGCTGACCTACGACGACCGCAACTGGGAGCTGCGCTGGGCCCAGGAGCGGCCGCTGATCAACCTGTCGCGGGCGGTGGCGGTGGACATGGAAAGTGGCACCATTGCCGCCCAGGGTTATCGCCTGCGCGTGCCGTACGGCACCTTGCTGTGTGTGTCCGATAAGCCGCTGCACAGTGAAATCAAGTTGCCGGGCTCGGCCAACGCCTTCTACAACCGGGCGGTCAGCCAGCACCTGAAGATCGGCATTGCCGCGCTGGATCTGCTGCGCACCGAGCTCAATTCGCTGCACTCGCGTAAACTGCGCAGCTTCGATGAGCCGCCGTTCCGCTGAGGATCCATGTCCCTGCCACCCCGTTCCAAGCCGCGCCGCCCCCAGGCGCGGCCTGCTGCCGGCCCGCGTCGCCAAGCCAAGGCGCCGCCGGCCGAGCCGCGCCTGATCCTGTTCAACAAGCCATTTGATGTACTGACCCAGTTCAGCGACGGCGAAGGGCGCGCGACGCTCAAGGATTTCATCGATATCCCCGGCATCTATCCGGCCGGCCGGCTGGATCGCGACAGCGAAGGGCTATTGCTGCTGACCAATGACGGCCGCTTGCAGGCGCGCATTGCCGACCCCAAGCACAAGCTGGCCAAGACTTACTGGGTGCAAGTGGAGGGCGAGCCGACCGAGCAGCAGCTCAAGCAGCTGCGCGAGGGTGTTGAACTCAATGACGGCATGACCCTGCCGGCCGAGGCTCGGCAGTTGCCTGAGCCGCAGCTGTGGCCGCGTAATCCGCCGGTGCGGTTTCGCAAGAGCGTGCCGACCAGCTGGTTGGAGCTGGTGATTCGTGAGGGGCGTAACCGGCAGGTCAGGCGCATGACGGCGGCGGTTGGCTTGCCGACCTTGCGCCTGGTGCGAGTGCGCATTGGCGATTGGACCCTGGACGGACTGGATCAGGGCTGTTGGCGAGAGGTTGCGGCGAAGCTGTAGGTGTCGTGCCAGTGCTGGCGCTATCGCGGGACAAGCCTGCTCCTACAGGGGGCAGTCTGCCCCTCAAACGCCTTCGATCATCCCCACCACGATGGTCTTGATGATAAACGCCAGCACCCCGAGCCCTAGCACGAAGAACAGGATCAGCGTACCGAAGCGCCCAGCCTTGGACTTTTTCGCCAGGTCCCAGACGATGAAGCCCATGAAGCCGATCAGGAGGGTGACCAGGGTGATCATCATCCACTCTTCGAATTTTGCAGGATCCATCGGTGCTCTCCGGGCAGGCTGAAGCGGCGGATTATACGCCCGGCTTCAAGACCTGTTAACGCAGGTGGGTCAATGGCAGCTCAGTGCTGGCCAGCACCTGATTGAGCACGAAGCTCGAACGCACGCTGGTGACGCCTTCAATACGGGTCAGGCTGCCTAGTAGTAATTTCTGGTAGTGGTCCATGTCCGGTACCACAACTTTGAGCTGGTAGTCGGCGTCCATCCCGGTAACCAGGCTGCACTCGAGCACCTGCGGCAGGCTGCGCACGGCAGTCTCGAAGGTTTCGAAACGCTCAGGGGTATGTCGGTCCATGCCGATCAGCACGTAGGCGGTCAGGCTCAAGCCAAGCTTCTTGCGGTCCAGCAGCGCCACCTGGCGCGAGATGTAGCCGTCGTCTTCGAGCTGCTTGACCCGACGCGAGCACGGCGAGGGCGACAGGCCGATGCGTTCGGCCAGTTCCTGATTGGAGATGCGCGCATCGCGCTGCAATTCGGCAAGGATGCTCAGGTCGTAGCGGTCGAGTTTGCTCATGAAAGGGGCCTTTTCTGTTCGGATTGCGGTGAATTATCAATCCAGGGTTAAAAATTGCGCAAGTGCTATTTATCTGAGCAATCTTAGCAATCCCCTGCTGGTGCCTTGCCGGTATCTTTATCACCAGAATCACTGCCCGGACATCAGTCCACGGCGACCGGCCCAGGAGGCCGCTCGCGGCCCGCCATCCAACAGGATCCGCCGGCCCCCGGGCTACACACGGTTTACCAGACCGAGTGAGGTGAGCCGGCGCCACAAGTGCCGAGCACGGACGACAATTCGCAAAGGGAGGCCATTGGCCTCCCTTTTTTCATGTCTGGATTTTCATCTGCCTGCCAGGAGGTCGCGGTAGACTGCCAGCAGGTTCATTGCCGTATTCGAGAGGGACAACATGAGGTCGCGCATCTGGCAGTTGGCAGGTGTTGGTTTGCTGGGCATGGGCGTCAGCCTGGGGGTGCTGGCCCAGGGGCCGGGCGATGGGCACGGCGGGCACGCACCGCAGGATCCGAACTCCGGCAGCGCTGGCAGCTCGCCGCTGAACTCGCGAGACGAAGCGCGCCAGACCCAGCCTGCGCGCCAGGGTTATTACCAGGACATCCCTCGGCGCAATGGCGATAACCGCTACTGGCAGGCCGGTGGTCCGGGGCAGCGGCCAGGCGATAACTGGCCAGGGCGGCCGGATGGCCATGGCAATGGCTGGGGCCCAGGGCCGCAGTATCGGCCTGGGCAGGCGATCGAGCATTTCCCGGATCGCTACTGGAAGGTGCCGTACCGCGGGCAGGATTACTTCTACTCAGGCGGCTACTGGTACCGGCCGCATGGCGCTGGCTATGTGGTGGTGCGTCCGCCCTATGGCGTGCGGGTGACTTACCTGCCGTCGTATGCCCAGGAGGTCTGGCTCAGTGGCGCGTTGTTCTTCCTGGTGGCCGACACCTACTACCGCTACCAGGCTGATAGCCGTGAGTACGTGGTGGTCAGCCCGCCTGCCAGTATGCCGATGCCAGCGCCACAGGCAGGCAATGGCTACGATGTGATCGCCTATCCCAGCTATGGGCAGACGCCGCAGCAGCAGGATCAGGATCGCTACCAGTGCCATCGCTGGGCGGTGGAGCAGTCTGGATTCGATCCGGCGCAGGCCAGTTATGCACCGGCGGCCAATGTCGCCGACACCTATCGGCGGGCGCTGGGGGCCTGCTTGAGTGGGCGCGGCTACAGCATCAACTGAGTGCGCTATCGCGGGGCAAGCCCGCTCCCACGCTGTTCAGTCGAAGTCGATCCTGTGTGGTTCGCTAATCGTGGGGCAAGCCCGCTCCCACGCTGTTCAGTCGAAGTCGATCCTGTGTGGTTCGCTAATCGCGGGGCAAGCCCCACGTTGTTCAGGCGAAATCGATTGGCGTGGGAGCGGGCTTGCCCCGCGATAGCGAATCACACAGGATCAGCATGCACCATCACATCGGCCTGTGGATAACGCTGGCGGATCACCGCTGAAGCCTGCACGCACAGCTCATGGGCATCATGCAGCGCCAGCTCGCCAGGCAACTCCAGGTGCAACTGCACGAACCAGTAACTGCCAGACACCCGCGTGCGCAAATCATGCGCACCGCGCACGCCGGGAATCGCGCAGACCAACTCCAGCATCCGCTCACCCACGTCTGCCGGCAGCTCCTTGTCCATCAGAATCGCAGTACTTTCCCGAGCGATCTGAATCGCGCTCCAGAGAATGTACAACGCGATTCCCAGGCCAAACAGCGCATCCAGCTGCGGCCAACCAAAGCCTGCCAGCAGCAGCGCCAAGAGAATGCTGCCGTTGAGCAGCAGATCGGAGCGGTAGTGCAGCGAGTCGGCGCGCACCGCAGTGGAGCCGGTGGCGCGGATGACCTTGCGCTGAAACGCCAACAGCGCCAGGGTCAGGACCAGTGACAGCACCATCACCGCAATACCCGCCGCAGTATCCCCCAGCGGCTGTGGTGCGCGCAGGCGCTCCACCGCCTGCACGCCGATCAGCACCGCACTGACGCCAATGAACAGCGCCTGGGCCATGCCCGCGAGCGCCTCGGCCTTGCCGTGGCCAAAGCGATGATCATCATCAGCCGGGCGCAGCGCGTAGTGCACCGCCAGCAGGTTGAGCAATGACGCCACTGCATCGAGCGCTGAGTCGGTCAGCCCCGCCAGCAGGCTGACCGAGCCACTCAGCCACCAGCCCACGGCCTTGCTCAACACCAGGATACTGGCCACTGCCAGCGAGGCGCGGGTGGCCAGGCGCAGCAGGCGTTGCTGTTCTGCGGTTGGGGTCATGCGGGCGGCAAAGTCCTTGTGCGAATCAGGCGGCCGGTACCAGGCCGTAGGCAGCCAGTTGCTCGACGCTGCCGCGATGCTGGATCAGTCGCGGGTCGTTCAGCGGCAGGCGCTGGCCCAGTTCGCTTTCGAGGATAGCCTGCAGCTTGGCGTTGTCGACCTTGCCATCGGCATCGATCGCCGGCTTGAGCTTGGCCGGATCGACCTGCGCGGTAGTGCCGCCAGGGTAGTAGATGGCGCCGGTCGCGAAGTCGATGCCAAAGGCGATCAGCCCCGGGATCACGTAGAACAGGATGCCGATGGCGTCGAGGGCGGCGACCACCGGGTCGATCTTGCCTTCGATCTGGCCGCGGCGGTCTGGATAGAACAGCGTGCCGCAGGCCGTCAGCTGGGTCAGCAGGGTGGCGACTAGAACGCCACCGATGACACGGGATGGGATGCGCATGTAAATCTCCGATGGAAAGTCGCAACGATCGCGGCAAACGGCCGCTATCGAACATTATGACCATGATAGGTCCTGGCCGGTTCGCCGTTATACTCGGCGGCTCGTTCGAGGACCACCATGATTTCATTACCAATCGATGCCGTATTGCCCGCGCTGCGCCAAGCGCTCAGTAGCCGCCACGAAGCCGTGCTGGAGGCGCCGCCCGGCGCTGGCAAGACTACCCGCGTGCCGCTGGCGCTGCTCGATGAGCCGTGGCTGGCGGGGCAGCGCATCGTCATGCTCGAGCCGCGCCGGCTGGCTGCACGGGCGGCAGCCGAGCGGCTGGCCAGCGAGCTGGGGGAGAAGGTCGGCGAAACGGTCGGCTACCGGATTCGGCTGGACAGCAAGGTCGGCCCCACTACGCGTATCGAAGTGGTCACCGAAGGCATCCTCACCCGCCGCCTGCAAGCGGATCCGGCCTTGGAAGGCGTTGGCCTGCTGATCTTCGATGAATTCCATGAGCGTTCGCTGGATGCTGACTTGGCGCTGGCGCTGAGCCTCAATGGCCGCGAGCTTTTACGCGACGATCCGCCGCTGAAGATCCTGCTGATGTCGGCGACCCTGGAAGGCGAGCGCCTGTCACGGCTGCTTGATCAGGCACCGGTGGTTAGCAGCGAAGGACGCATGCACCCGGTGGATATCCAATGGGGGCGGCCGTTTCAGCCCGGTGAGTTCGTCGAGCCACGGGTAGTCGACTGCGTGCTGCAGGGGCTGGCCGAGCAATCCGGCAGCCTGTTGGTGTTCTTGCCCGGGCAGGCCGAGATCCGCCGGGTGCATCAAGCTCTTCAGGACGCGCTAGGCGAGCGGCCAGACATCCTGCTGTGCCCGCTACATGGCGAACTTGACCTCAATGCACAACGGGCTGCCATCGAGCCTGCGCCCGCAGGCCTGCGCAAAGTGGTGCTGGCGACCAATATCGCCGAGACCAGCCTGACCATCGATGGCGTGCGGGTGGTGATCGACGCCGGCCTGGCGCGGCTGCCGCGTTTTGATCCGGGCAGCGGCATGACCCGCCTGGACACCCAACGCATTTCCCGCGCCAGCGCCACCCAGCGCGCTGGACGGGCTGGGCGGCTTGAGCCAGGCGTGTGCTACCGCTTGTGGTCCGAGGCCCAGCATGAGCAATTGGCCGCGCACGGCAGCGCCGAGATCCTCCAGGCAGACCTGGCAGGCCTGGCCCTGCAACTGGCGCGCTGGGGTGTGACACCCGAGCAACTGCGCTGGCTCGATCAACCACCGAGCGCCGCCTACGCCCAATCGCAAGACCTGCTGGCGCGCCTTGGTGCGTTCAAGCCCGGCAGCCGCGACAGCCTGAGCGAGCATGGCCAGGCGATGGCTGAGTTGCCGGCCCATCCGCGCATCGCCCATCTGTTGTTGCGCGGCCAGCACCTTGGCCTGACCGATATGGCCTGCAATGTTGCCGCATTGCTCGGCGAGCGCGATATCCAGCGCGGCGGCGGCGCCGACCTGCATACTCGACTGGCGCTGCTCAGTGGCGAAAGCAAGCTGACACGAGGCGGCCAGGGTGGGGTACAACGTGCTCGTCAGCTGGCTCGCCAATACCGTGGCCTGCTGCGTGGCAACCCGGTCACCCCTGTGGCTGACCCTGAGCATCCGCGCTGGCTGGGCGCCTTGCTGGCGCTGGCGTATCCGGACCGGGTCGCCCAACAACGGCGCGAAGGCGGCGCCGAGTATCGCCTGGCCAACGGCCGCGCCGCGCTGTTTGCTGAAGTCGATGGGTTGATGAAGTGCCCATGGTTGGTGATTGCCGATCTGGGCAGCCGCCAGGGCCAGCGCGAAGAGCGGATCTACCTGGCGGCCGAGTTCGATCCTGGCTTGTTCGAAGAGGTGCTCGCTGAGCAGGTCGAAACCCTCGATCTTCTCGACTGGGATGAGCGCGAACAGGTGTTGCGCGCCGAGCGTCAGCGCAAGGTCGGCGAGCTGGTGCTCAGCCGTGAAGCGTTGCCTGGCCTGAGCGACGAGGCTCGGGCGCAGGCCTTGCTCGGCTTGGTCCGGCGCAAGACCTTGGCGCTGTTGCCGTGGACGCCAGCGCTCCGCCAGTGGCAGGCCCGCGTTGCCTTGCTACGCCAGTTGGATTTGCACAAGAGCGTGGAGAGTGAATGGCCAGATCTGTCTGACGAAGCGCTGCTCGCGAGTCTTGAAGACTGGTTGCAGCCTTATTTGGGCAAGGTCTCGCGGCTGAGTCACTTCGCTCAGTTGGACCTGTCATCGATCCTGCGCAACCTGCTGCCCTGGCCGCTGCCGCAACGCTTGGATGAGTGGGCACCAGAGCACCTCAATGTGCCATCGGGCTCCAACATCCGCCTGGACTACAGCGAAACCCCACCGATTCTGGCCGTGCGTCTGCAAGAGCTGTTCGGCCTGGCCGACACGCCGCGCATCGCCCAAGGCCGCCAGCAGGTCAAGTTGCACCTGCTGTCGCCCGCGCGACGGCCGGTGCAGGTGACGCAGGATCTGGCCAACTTCTGGCGCACGACCTATGCCGAAGTGAAAAAAGACCTCAAGGGCCGCTACCCCAAACATTACTGGCCGGATGATCCCTTGGTCGCGGAAGCGACGGCACGCGCCAAGCCCCGCGGCCGCTGAAAATCAGCTGCGGGAACCTTGGTATTGACTAATGGGAACGGACGATCAAAAACTCAAGCGGTACACCATCACCGATGGTCAGGTGGGCCATTTTTTGCTCGGAGACATGTTCGATTTTCACCTGGTGACCCTGATTATCACGGATCAGGCAGCGCAGCTCATCCTTGGACCATTCCACCGGCTGCAGCTTCCAGTAATCTAACTCGTCTGTCTGGTCGTACAGCCCCAGGTAGCCATTGTCGCTGATACCCAGCTTGCGGCGGCTGTTGGAGGCCAGAGCGACCTTGAAATGCAAGCGATTCTCGCCTCTTGAATGGAATCGAAAGAGAAACAACGAAGGACCTGCGCTGCCGCCGACCTTGAGCCAGCCATCGTCGACATGGATATCGACGCCAAAGCTCAGGTCGTGATGGGTCTTGAAGGGGTGGACTGGGTAGCGTTTGCCATCCTCTAGCAAGTAGATGCTGCCGATAAAAGACTGACCATCGGCCCAGTGGTTGCTAGGTTGCGGTTCGTTCATAGCCTGCGTCCCTGTGGATGAATGTCGCCACGGTAGACGAGGGACATGCAGGGCAGCAGGCTGAACGATTTCTCCGGCGGGCTGCTTTTCCTGGGCAGCGCTGATTGGCTTAGCGCGCTTTGGGCAAGACCAAACGTGCGGTGATCGGCAGATGATCGGAGATCTGCAGCGTATCTGCCTGCAGCACACGCGCCTCCAATCGCTGCAGGCGTGGACTGTGCAGCAGGTAGTCGAGCGTGCGGTCAGGTCCGCTCACGGCCGGGTCATTGGGGAAGTGGGTGAGCCAGGCGTCGCGCTCGGCGCCGCTGGCTTCGGCATTACTGGGGATCATCGGGTACTTGTCCCACAGCAGGTGCAGGTCGCTGTCGGCCGGGTAGTTACCGCGCTGGGCCGGTGGCAGGCGACGGTACTGGCCCAGCGGCAACAGGTTGAAGTCGCCACCAATCAGCCAGGGGGTGCCCTGGGTTTCCAGGCGATCGAGCACTTTGCTGACGTGCGCCACTTGCCGTCGTTGCAGGTCGCTGCCTGGCCGGTAGGGCGACAACCGCGTATTGAGCACCGCCAGACGGCCGCCATCGGCCAGCGGCAGATAGCTGACTAGCAGGGCCGGTTGCGACTCCAGCAGGCGGGCCAGGGCGTTACTGGCGGTATTGGGCAATTGCAGGCGCTCGGCCTTGGCGATCGGGTACCGGCTGAGGGTTGCCAGGGTACGGCCGACGCTGCCGGCGATGTGCCGGTCGGGGACGAAACCGGCTTTCCATTCATCGGTCTGCACCGCGCAGGGGTACAAGTCGGCCAGACGCTCGCGCAGCAGGGCCAATTGATCCTGGTAGTCGCTGGCCTTGGCGTCCTTGTCCAACTCCTGCAACAGGACGATATCGGGCTGTTCGGCGCGGATCACGCGCGCCACTTCATCGAGGTTGAACGCCAGGTCTTCACGGGTGGGGCGGGTGTCGCTGCCGCGGCCTTGGTCGTACCAGAACACATAGCGCTTGCCGGCCAGGTACTGGACGTTCCAGCTCATCACGCTCAAGGTCTGCCCGGGCTGCAGCGGCTGGCCAGGGCCTTGGCAGGCGACTGCCACCGATTCGCGGGGGGAGGGCTGCCAGCTCAGGTGCTCAGCGAGCAGCCAGAGCAAGGCCAGCATCAGCAGCAGGAACAGCAGGACGTTGCGCAGTAGTCGGGTCATCGGCTCGGCTTGTCGGTGCGGATCGCGCCAGCATAACCGAGCCGTTCGTCGCCAGGCCAGTTCAAGCGCCGGCGTCGGCTTCCAACAACATGAAGATGCGGAACAGCACCACGCTGCTGAACAGCTGCAACAGGCCGCTGAGGCTGTCCATGGCCAGTTGCACGCCAGGTTGCGGCTGCGGGAAGGCCATCATCAGCAGGCCGTCGAGCAGCCACACCGGCGCCAGCGAGGCGAACACGCAGACCAGGATGCGCATGAAGTGCCCGGTGGTCATGCGTGCGCTCTCGCGCATCGACTGCACCACGGGCAAGCCGCGCAGCACCAGCAGGTATTCGGCGAACACCAGGTTGATCATGATCCAGATGCCGGGAAACACGAACAGTGCCAGGCCCGCCATGATCAGCAGGGTACTGATCATGATCAGCAAGGCCAGCTGCGGCCACAGCTGCAGGGCGCGGGCGAACAGGTTGCGCTTGAGGATGTCCTGGCCCTGGGTACGGGTGTCGAGGTAGAGGATCAGCGCCGCGCTGTACAGCGGATACAGCAGCAGGCTGACCAGCATGCCGTAGGCCGGCGACGCCTGTTCGCCCATCTGGCGGTACAGCAGCTGGGTGAGCAGGGCCTCGAGCACGATCAACGGCAGGCAGAGCTGGATGATGCTCGCCAGGTGACGGCGGAAAAAGTACAGGGAGTCGCGCAGAACGCTCAGCGGATTCATCAGTCAACATCGCATGGCTGTAAAAGCAGGGGCGTAACTTTAGCCCACTCAAGGCCTGGCTGAAAAAAGTTTCACGCGTCCGCTGATTGAATCCCGCGCCTGCGCCCCCCATCTTTGACGCTGTCCGATGTCCCGCTTGCCCGCACGAGGTAGCCCATGAATACTGAAGAACAAACCCTGATCGACGGCCTGTTTGGCCGCATCAAGCAAGCCGAAGACCCCAGCCAGCCGCGCGACGCCCAGGCCCAGGCGTGCATCGAGGAACATGTGCGCCAGCAGCCGGCGGCGCCTTACTACATGGCCCAGGCGATCCTCGTCCAAGAGGCAGCGATCAAGCGCCTCGATGAGCAAAACAAGCAGCTGGAAAACGAACTCAAGCAGGCCCGCGCTCAGCTCGAGGCCAGCCGTGGGGCTAGCAATGGCGGCGGCTTCCTGTCGAGCATCTTCGGTGCCGGTAGCCGCGCACCTGCCCCGCAACCGCAACGCTCTGTCGCACCAGGTGCCAGCGCTGGTGGCTGGCGCGAGCCGTCGGCACCGGGTTACGCGCAAGCGCAGCCACAGCAGGCTTCGGCCTTCAACGCCGCGCCCGCGCGCAGTGGTGCCAGCAGTTTCCTCGGCGGCGCCATGCAGACCGCTGCCGGGGTCGCGGGTGGGGTCTTGCTGGCACAAGGCCTCAGCAGCCTGTTCAACCATCATTCGCAACCTGAGGAAGTGGTTGAAGTGATCAAGGAAGAGCCAGCCCCGGCCAGCGATTCGGGCGGCTGGAATGACCAGGCCGGCCAGCAGCAGGTGGCCGACAATGGCGGCTATGCTGGCGATCAGGGCGGCTTCATGGACAGCGACTACGGCAACGACGACGGCGGCTTCTTCTCTGACGACGACACCTTCGTCTGAGGCCTCTGGCATACTGCTGGGCTTGTGGGGTTGCACGCCAACCCCTTTCTCGCAGGATTACCCAAGGGTTGTGTGGTGAAAAAGATCGCGCTGTTCGCCGATGTGCAGAACCTCTACTACACCGTCCGCCAGGCCCATGGCTGCCATTTCAACTACACCGCACTGTGGGCCGAGGTCAGCCGCCAGGGGCAGATCGTCGAGGCGGTGGCCTATGCCATCGACCGCGGCGACAGCAAGCAGCAGCAATTCCAGCAGATCTTGCGCAACCTGGGCTTCGAGGTGCGCTTGAAACCCTACATCCAGCGCAGCGATGGCTCGGCCAAGGGTGACTGGGACGTGGGTATTACCCTGGATGTGATCGAGGCGGCGAGCCGGGTCGACCAGGTGGTGCTGGCCTCGGGTGATGGCGACTTCGACTTGCTGCTGGAGCGAGCGATCCAGCGCTATGGGGTCGAGGCTGTGGTGTATGGCGTGCCCGGGCTGACGGCGTTGTCGCTGATTCGCGCGGCCACTGACTATGTGCCGATCGAAGGCTCGCTGCTGCTGCGTCATTGATTGAGCACGCTATCGCGGGGCAAGCCCGCTCCCAGGCAGAGCCAACTTGGCGTGGGAGCGGGCTTGCCCCGCGATAGCGTCAGGCCAGACACCGCAGGTCTCAGCTCTTTTTGCCATTGCCCGCGAGTTGCTGCAACGGCACCCGCCGCTCCACCGCACTTGAAAGAATGATCGAGGTCTTGCTGAAGCCCAGCTGCGATACCCGATTGATCAGCGCCTCCAGCTCACTCATCGACCCCACTGCCGCCTGCATGATCACGCACGGATCGCCCGTGACCCGATGACACTCAGTGAGCTCGGGAATCCGCGCCAGCTCATCGTAAGCCTGCTGGTTGCCATGGCTGGCCAGGCGCAGCTCGATCACGCACTGGATCGGCAGGCCGATCTTTTCCAGGTCCACCTTGGCCGTATAGCCGGTGATCACCCCGCTGGCCTCAAGCTTGGCCACCCGCTCGGCCACCGCAGGTGGTGAAAGGTTCACCTGTCGCGCCAGCTGCGCGTAAGTGGCCCTGCCGTTTTCCAACAGGGCGGCGAGGAGCATGCGGTCGTACTTGTCCATGACGGGTTTCGCTCGTTTCAAGCAATCAACGGCAAAGGCAGCAAATAACCATTCATTGCAAAGTGTGTGGGTGATTTAAACGTGTTTTGTAACTTAAGTTTGCGCAAGGCCCTTTCTAAACTAAGTCACCCGTAAACGGATTTCGAGTGTTTTCCCCATGCCTGCCTCCCGTCGTGTTCCCTGGTTGCTCATCGGTGCCTTTCTTGCCCTGTATCTGGTCTGGGGCTCGACCTACCTGTTCATCCGCATTGGCGTCGAATCCTGGCCGCCGATGATGATGGCGGGGATTCGCTTCGTGATCGCCGGCAGCCTGTTGTATGGCTTTTTGCGCTGGCGCGGGGTGCCGGCGCCAACCTGGCCGCAATGGCGCGCGGCCGGGGCGATTGGCTTTTTGCTGCTCAGCTGCGGCAATGGCGGGGTGACCCTGGCCGAGCATGCGGGCGTCGCCTCAGGAGTAGCAGCGCTGGCGGTGGCCACGGTACCGCTGTTTACCCTGGTGTTCGGTCTGTTGTTTGGCCATCGCAACTCGCGCCTGGAATGGGCGGGCATCTGCCTCGGATTGGCCGGCATCGCCATGCTCAACCTGGGCTCTAACCTGCAAGCCAGCCCGATGGGCGCGGCGCTGATCCTGTTTGCCGCCGCTGCCTGGGCGTTTGGCTCGGTATGGAGCAAGAGCCTGCCGCTGCCCCAAGGACCGATGGCCAGTGCAGCCGAGATGTTGGTTGGCGGCGCGGCGCTGCTGATTGGCAGTGCGGTCAGTGGCGAACGCTTGACCCAGATGCCAACCGCTGCTGGCTGGGGCGCGTTGGCGTACCTGGTGTTGTTCGGCTCGATCCTGGCCTTTAGCGCCTACATGTACCTGCTCAAGAACGTACGCCCGGCGGCGGCCACCAGCTATGCCTACGTCAACCCAGCCGTAGCAGTGCTGCTCGGGATCGCCTTCGCCGGTGAAGCCATTGGCGCCGAAGAATGCGTGGCGATGGCGGTGATCATCGGCGCGGTGGTGCTGATCGGCCTGCCGCAGTGGCGCAAGGCGCCCGAGCAGCCGGCGCCGCTGAAGGGCGAAATGTGCAAATAGGCCCGCGTCTGTGGGGCTGCGGGTGCGGCCCTATCGCGACACGAGGGTACTGGCGCAGGTAAACTGCCGCCTTCGCTGAACCCCCTGACGGTATTGCCATGAATTTCGCCAAACTCGGCCTGATCGAACCTTTGCTGCGCACCCTGCAGCAGCTGGACTACACCACCCCAACCCCGGTCCAGGCCCAGGCCATCCCCGCCGTACTGGCCGGTCGCGACCTGATGGCCGCGGCCCAGACCGGCACCGGCAAGACTGCAGGCTTTGCCTTGCCAGTGTTGCAGCGCCTGGCGTTGGAAGGTGAGAAGGTCGCCAGCAACTCGATCCGCGCCCTGGTGCTGGTGCCGACCCGCGAGCTGGCCGAGCAGGTCCATGCCAATATCCAGGAATACGCCGAGAACCTGCCGGTTTCCACTTATGCGGTCTACGGCGGGGTGAGCATCAACCCGCAGATGATGCGCCTGCGCCGGGGTGTCGATTTGCTGGTGGCCACCCCCGGTCGCTTGCTCGACCTGTTCCGCCAGAACGCGGTGAAGTTCGGCCAGGTGCAGACCCTGGTGCTCGACGAAGCCGACCGCATGCTCGACCTGGGCTTTGCCGAGGAGTTGCAGTCGGTGTACGCCGCGCTGCCGCGCAAGCGCCAGACCCTGTTGTTCTCCGCCACCTTCTCCGATCAGATCCGCATGCTCGCGGGCCTGGCCCTGAATGATCCGCTGAGCATCGAAGTCAGCCCCCGCAATGCCACCGCCAGCACGGTCAAGCAGTGGCTGGTGCCGGTCGACAAGAAGCGCAAGGCCGACCTGTTCTGCTACTTGCTGCGCAAGCAGCGCTGGAGCCAGGTGCTGGTGTTTGCCAAGACCCGTAATGGGGTCGATCAGTTGGTCGAGCGCTTGCTGGGCGAGGGGGTGAATGCCGATGGCATCCATGGTGATCGCCCGCAAGCGACTCGCCAGCGCGCGCTGGACAGCTTCAAGGCACGCGAGATCCAGGTGCTGGTGGCCACTGATGTCGCTGCACGCGGGCTGGATATCGACGATCTGCCGCTGGTGGTCAACCTCGACCTGCCGATCGTCGCCGAAGATTATGTGCACCGCATCGGCCGTACCGGCCGGGCGGGCAACAAGGGCGAGGCGATCTCGCTGGTGTGTGCCGATGAAGTGCAGATGCTCTCGGCGATCGAGACCCTGATTCGCCAGACCCTGCCGCGCCATGAAGAGCCAGACTTCATCCCAGATCACCGGGTGCCGATGACCGATGCCAGCGGGCAGGTGATCAAGAAGCCGAAAAAGCCCAAGAAGCCCAAGGAAAACAGCGCCAAACGCGGTTTGGGCAAGTGGATGGACAGTACCGAGTCGGGGACTTCGGCGCCGACCGTCAAGGCGGTGCGCAAGGTGCCGAGCTTCAATGGTGGGCCGCGTAAGCGTAAGCCTTGAGATCCGGCCCATCGCAGGCTCCCTCAGCGCCTACAGAGGGTGGTGAAGCAGCAGTGTGTCAGTGCAGGACCCTTCGCGGGCAAGCCCGCTCCCACAGGGGCTTGTGCTGGTAGGGCGGGTTTAGTTGTGTCAGTGCCAGCCAGCAACGGCAGGTGCTGACACAACCGGGAAGTGGCTCCACCCGAAGCCGGTGCTGACACAACAAAACAGTTGATACACCAGCAATCCCTGTGAGAGCGGGCTTGCCGGCAGGTTTAGTTGTGTCAGTGCCAGCCAGCAACGGCAGGTGCTGACACAACCGGGAAGTGGCTCCACCCGAAGCCGGTGCTGACACAACAAAACAGTTGATACACCAGCAATCCCTGTGGGAGCGGGCTTGCCCGCGAAGAGGCCGTTCCTGGCACCCTCGGGGCAGGGCCTTGCTTCTAGGCTTGCTTAAGCCAATCCGCTGCCGCCCGACCTGCGCGCAGGCCGCTGGCAAAACATGCGGTCAGCAGATAGCCGCCGGTCGGCGCCTCCCAGTCGAGCATCTCGCCTGCACAGAACACCCCTGGCAACTGGCGCAGCATCAAGCCCTCATCCACCCCTTCAAAGCGCACCCCACCGGCACTGCTGATCGCCTCATCCAGTGGCCGCGCGCGCAGCAGTTCGATCGGCAACGCCTTGATCGCCGCGGCCAGTGCCTGCGGATCGGCGAAGGTCGCCTGATCGGTCAGCTCACGCAACATCGCCGCCTTGACCCCGTCGATCCCCAGCTGGCTGTGCAGATGCTTGGCCATCGAGCGTGAGCCGCGAGGCTTGGCCAGGGCCTGGGCGATTTTGTCCACAGGCCGGTCAGGTAGCAGATCCAGCAGCAGCGTACCTGTGCCTGCGCGATTGATCGCTTCACGGACCTGCGCCGACCAGGCATACACCAAGCTGCCTTCCACGCCTTGCGCAGTGAGGATGAACTCACCCTTGCGCGCAGCACTGCCGGGAACGCTCAGGGCAATGTTCTTCAACGGTGCGCCGGCGAACTTGTTGACCAGCAGTTCGCTCCAGCCCGCAACTTCAAAACCGCAGTTGCTCGCTTGCAGCGGTGAGATATCCACAGCCCGTTCGGCCAGCAATGGCACCCAGGCGCCATCGGAACCCAGGCGTGCCCAACTGCCACCACCCAGCGCCAGTACTAGTGCATCGGCGCGCAGGTTCAACTCACCCTGTGGATAAGCGATCCGCAGCGATCCATCATCGTTCCAGCCCAGCCAGCGGTGGCGCGTGTGGATAACTACCCCGCTGTCGCGCAGGCGCTTGAGCCAGGCGCGCAGCAGCGGCGCGGCTTTCATGTCGCAAGGGAATACCCGCCCTGACGTGCCAACGAAGGTTTCGATGCCCAGCCCGTGGATCCACTGGCGTAGCGCCTGGCCATCGAAGTCGCGCAGCAGCCCATCGATCTCGCCGCTGCGCTCGGCGTAACGCGAGACGAAGGCCGGGTACTGCTCGGAATGGGTGATGTTCATGCCGCCGACCCCGGCCAGCAGGAACTTGCGCCCCACCGAAGGCATGGCATCGAACACCTGCACCGTCATACCGGCCGCAGCCAGCGCCTCGGCGGCCATCAGCCCGGCAGGGCCGCCACCGATCACGGCGACAAGGGGAGGGGAAGCGGGGCGTAGTTCAGGCATGGAGGGCGGCAGGCTGTGGAAAAGAGCTGGCATTCTACCCCAGCGCACCCCGTCGAAGCACTGTGCAAAAAATGACCACTCCTTTGTAGCTCAGGCAGTTAGCGGTCTGTAGCCGCTTTCACTCAGGTTATCCACAAGCGGTTCCACAGTCATTGTGAACAACTGATGACCTTTGCCGCGCTGTGATGAAGGATACCGTGGCGTTTGGCTAAGGCTATGCGGTCCTTGCTGTAGCCGCCGCCGATGACGCCGACTACCGGAATGTCGCGGCCCAGGCAGTGGCGCAGCACGCTTTCATCGCGAGCGGCCAGGCCTTCATCGGTCAATTGCAGGTAACCGAGGGCGTCGTCCTTGTGTACATCGACACCGGCGTCGTACAGCACCAGGTCAGGCTGGTACAGCGCCAGCAGGTAGTTCAGTGCATCATCCACCACCTTGAGGTACGCCGCATCGCTCATGCCTCGCGGCAGGGGGATGTCCCAATCGCTGTGGGCCTTGCGCGCCGGGAAGTTCTGTTCGCAGTGCAGCGACACAGTGATAGCTTCAGGGGTGTCATGCAGGATCCGCGCGGTGCCATCGCCCTGGTGCACGTCACAGTCGAAAATCAGCACCCGATGCACCCGCCCGGCTTCGAGCAGGTAGCGGCTGATCACGGCCAGGTCGTTGAAGATGCAGAAGCCGGCGGGGTGGCCGTAGTGAGCATGATGCGTGCCGCCTGCAAGGTGGCAGGCGATGCCGTCGCGCAGGGCCATTTCGGCGGTCAGTAGCGAGCCGCCAACGGCGCGCACGGTGCGCCGGGCCAAGGCTTCGCTCCAGGGCAGGCCGAGACGGCGCTGGTCTTCGCGAGACAAGTCGCCGCTCAGGTAACGCTCGATGTAGTCGCGGTCGTGGGCCAGGGCGAGGATGTCGTTGGGGCAGAGCTCTGGGCGCAGCAAGGCCTGGTCCGTGGTCAGGCCGGTGTCGACCAGGTGGTCGCGCAGCAAACGGAACTTGTCCATCGGAAAGCGATGCTCGGCGGGAAACTCCGGGCTGTAGTCATCGTGGTAGATCAGCGGCAACGGCATGGTCGGTTCGCGGTAAGGTTCAGTGCTGATAGTGCCAGTTGGGTTGTTTATGCGCTATTGCTGGGGCCGCTGCGCGGCCCTTCGCGGGCAAGCCCGCTCCCACAGGTACACCGCCGCTCTCAAGATTGGCGCGGTACCTTGTGGAAGCGGGCTTGTCGGAGCGCCGAACCGCCGCGAAGGGCCGCAAAGCGGACCCAATTTCGCCTAATCTAAAGCGTGTAGGACAAACACCCGGAGCTCACTCGATGACGCCAATTCTTCACCTGGAAAGCGCCCGCCTGACATTGCGCCAATGGCACGATGACGACCTGCGCGAGTTCGCTGCGATGTGCGCCGACCCGCAGGTGATGCGTTACTTCCCGGCGCCGCTGACGCGCCTGGAAGCGGCCGCGCTGATCGGCCGGATTCGCGGGCATTTCAATGAATACGGCTTTGGCCTGTGGGCGCTGGAGCGCAAGGACAGCGGCGCCTTCATCGGCATGACCGGCTTGCTCCACGTCAATTTCGACGCCCCGTTCGGCCCAGCCGTAGAGATCGGCTGGCGCCTGGCACGGCGTCACTGGGGGCTGGGCTTTGCCAGCGAGGCGGCGTGGACCTGCCTGCGTTGTGCTTTCGCCCAATTGCGCCTGGATGAGGTGGTGTCGTTCACTAGCCAGAGCAACCTGCCATCGCAGAAAGTCATGCAGGCGATCGGCATGCTGCACGACCCGGATGGCAGCTTCGAACACCCCCGCCTGCCGCCCGGCCACCCCTTGCGCTCCCACGTGCTGTACCGGATCAACCGCGCGCATTGGCAACAAACCCTGCGCGGCTGAATGGCTGGGCATGCGCGGTACTGATGACAAACCCTGTATCATTCTTCGTCTTAAAAGTGCTGTAGCGCCGTGATGCCTTGCTAGGAGAAAACCCCCATGAGCCATGTGTTGGACGACCTGGTCGACCTGCTGAGCCTCGAAGCGATCGAGGAGAACCTGTTCCGCGGACGCAGCCAGGACTTGGGCTTTCGCCAGTTGTATGGCGGCCAGGTGCTCGGCCAATCGCTGTCGGCGGCTAGCCAGACGGTCGAAGACGCCCGTCATGTGCATTCGCTGCATGGCTACTTCCTGCGCCCAGGCGATGCCAGCCTGCCGGTGGTCTACTCGGTCGACCGGGTACGTGACGGCGGCAGCTTCAGCACCCGCCGGGTCACCGCGATCCAGAAAGGCCACACCATTTTCACCTGCAGCGCCTCGTTCCAGTACGACGAGGAAAGCTTCGAGCACCAGGCGCAGATGCCTGATGTAGTCGGGCCGGAGAACCTGCCCAGCGAAGTCGAGCTGGCCAGCGCCATGGCCGATCACCTGCCTGAGCGCATCCGCGATAAAGTGCTGTGCGCCAAGCCAATCGAGATTCGCCCGGTGACCGAGCGCGATCCGTTCAACCCCAAGCCGGGCGATCCGGTGAAGTACGCCTGGTTCCGCGCCGACGGCAACCTGCCGGACATCCCGGCGTTGCACAAATACCTGTTGGCCTATGCCTCGGACTTCGGCCTGCTGACCACCTCGTTGCTGCCGCATGGCAAGTCGGTGTGGCAGAAGGACATGCAGATCGCCAGCCTCGATCATTCGCTGTGGTTCCACCGCAACCTGCGTGCCGACGACTGGCTGCTGTACGCCACCGACAGCCCCTGGGCCGGTAATGCTCGTGGCTTCTGCCGCGGCAGCATCTACAACCGCGCCGGCCAGCTGGTGGCCTCGTCGACCCAGGAAGGCTTGATCCGCCATCGCAAGGACTGGGCATGAGCCTGAGTGACGTGCGCAACTGGGTGTTCGACATGGACGGCACCCTCACCGTCGCGGTGCATGATTTCGCCGCGATTCGCCAGGCGCTGGGCATCCCGCCCGAGGACGATATCCTCACCCACCTGGCGGCGTTGCCGGCCGCTGAAGCGGCAGCCAAGCATGCCTGGTTGCTGGAGCACGAGCGCGACCTGGCGATGGCTTCGACCGCCGCCAGTGGTGCGGTCGAGCTGGTGCGTGAGCTGGCCGGGCGTGGTTGTCGGCTGGGGATTCTCACCCGTAATGCGCGGGAGCTGGCGCATGTCACGCTGGAGGCGATTGGCCTGGCCGATTGCTTTGCCGTCGAGCACATCCTGGGGCGTGACGAAGCGCAGCCCAAGCCCAGCCCTGATGGCTTGTTGAAGATTGCCCAGGCCTGGGAGGTGGCGCCGAGCGAGCTGGTGATGGTTGGCGATTACCGGTTTGATCTCGACTGCGGCCGGGCTGCCGGGGCGCGTACAGTGTTGGTGAACTTGCCGGATAACCCTTGGCCTGAGCTGGTGGACTGGCATGCGGCGGATTGCCGGGCATTGCGCGCCATGTTGGGTTGAGCGCACCGGCCTCATCGCGGGGCAAGCCCGCTCCCACGCAAACCGCGCCCTAAGCACGCCTCTGTAAAACACGAACTTGCGTGGGAGCGGGCTTGCCCCGCGATGACGGCGGCCCATGCAACGCCAGCTCTCATCTAAGCTGCATTGCACTTCTTGCCCACCATTAAAGGAATCCAGCCATGTCCAGCAAGGCCATCTACGTTCAACCCGGCGGCGGTTACGACAAGGTCCAGGTCGGCACCCGCGAGGCTGCCGCGCCACAGGCGGGTGAGATCACCGTGCGCCTGCACGCCAGCTCGCTCAACTACCACGACTTCGCCGTGGTCAGCGGCATGTGGGGGCCGAGTGAGCGGCGTATTCCCATGGCCGATGGCGCTGGCGAGGTAATCGCAGTTGGCGCTGGGGTCAGCGAATTCAAAGTCGGCGATGCCGTGGTCAGTACCTTCTTCCCCGATTGGCTGGACGGTCAGGCCCAGGTCGAAGGCTTTGCCAGCGTGCCCGGCGATGGCATCGACGGCTATGCCCGCGAGCAGGTAACCGCCCGCGCCACTTCATTCACCCTGGCGCCCAAAGGCTACAGCCACGCCGAGGCCGCGACCCTGACCACTGCAGGCCTCACCGCCTGGCGTGCGCTAATGGCCGATGATCGTTTGAAACCTGGCGACAGCGTGCTGGTGCAAGGCACTGGCGGGGTGTCCATCTTCGCCCTGCAATTCGCCAAACTGGCGGGCGCTACCGTGATCGCGACCTCGTCCAGTGACGCCAAGCTCGAACGGCTGAAGTCGTTGGGCGCCGATCACTTGATCAACTACCGCAGCACCCCGGCGTGGGGCGAGAAAGTTCGTGAGCTGACCGATAACCGCGGGGTTGATCATGTCATCGAGGTGGGCGGCCCGGCGACCCTCGAGCAGTCGATGATCGCTGCGCGTATTGGTGGGCATGTTTCGTTGATCGGGATTCTGACCGGCGTGGCTGGGCAGTTGCCGCTGGTGCAGGCGTTGGTCCGGCAGATTCGTCTGCAAGGCGTGCTGGTGGGCAGCCGCGCCCAGCAGCAGGCCATGGTGCGGGCGATCGATGCCAATGGCTTGCGGCCGGTGGTGGACAAGCATTTCGAGCTGGAGCAGATCGTCGAGGCGTTCCAGTACCAGGAGAGCAACAAGCATTTCGGCAAGATCTGCCTGACCTTCTGAGTCCATGGTTTTTGGGGGCTGCGAAGCAGACCCCAAAGCCAATTTCAAAGATGTAATGGATTGTGTTGGAAAGCCCCCCGAGCAATACATTTGCGCACACCGGAGAGGCAGACCTGCTCGCTAAAATGCCGCGCTTCGATTCCCCGCAAGAGGATTCCCTCCGATGCGCCGCGCGCTCCATGCCTTGCTGTTACTTGCCATCTGCCTGGGCTTCGCCCACCCCGCCAGCGCCATTGAAGTCACCGACGTACTCGGTCGCAAGGTGTCGATGGACCACGCGCCGCAGCGCATCGTCCTCGGTGAGGGGCGGCTGTTTTTCGCCCTGGCGCTGCTCGACCGTGACAATCCGTTCCAGCGGGTAGTCGGTTGGCAGAACGACATGCGCCTGCTTGACCCGCACACCTACCAGGTCTACGCCGAGCAATACCCACAAATCGCCAAGCTGCCGCTGATTGGCCAAGCCTCGGAGCAGAGCGTCAGCGCCGAACAGATCCTGGCCCTCAAGCCCGACCTGGCAATATTCAGCATCGCTGGCGAAGGCCCGACGCAGCACAGTCCAGTGGCCGACCTGCTGGCCCAGGCGGGCGTGCCGGTGTTGTTCATCGACTTTCGCGTCCAGCCAATTCGCAACACCCGCGTCAGCCTGCAAGCGCTCGGCCAACTGCTGGGCCGTGAGCAGCAGGCGCAGGACTACCTGAAGCTGTATGACTGCCACCTGGCGCGGGTCACCGAGCGGGTTGTCGGGCTCAAGGAGAGCGAGCGGCCCAAAGTCTTCCTTGAGCTGCTGGCGGGGGTCTGGCAGGCCCCTGGGCACACCACCGGCAAGAGCGGCCTGGGCAGCCTGGTGCTGGCGGCGGGCGGGCACAACATTGGCGCCGACGTGGTGCCTGGGGCGCTCGGTGATGTCAGCGTCGAGTATGTGTTGCAGGCCGACCCGGATGTCTATATCGCTACCGGCAATCGCGCACCTGGGGTGTTGCTGGGTGCAGGCGTTTCAGCCGACACCGCCCGGCAAAGCCTGTCGCGTATCACCGCCCGGCCAGAGTTCGCGCCATTGCGACCAATCCAGGCAGGCCAAGCTCACGCCCTGTGGCATGACTTCTACAACTCGCCGTTCAACATCCTGGCGCTCGAAGCCATGGCGCGCTGGATTCATCCCGAGCGCTTCGCCGATGTCGACCCGCAGGCAACCATGGATGACATCAACCAGCTGTTGCGGGTAGGCCTTGCCGGCCATTACTGGATCGACGCCAAGTGACCGCGCTGGTGCAAGACGGCGCGACGCTGGCGGCCTGGCGCTACCGTCGACTGCTGTGGCGCCGGGCCGGGCTGGTGGCCGGGCTGGCGCTGTTGCTGCTGCTGGCGGTAGTGGGCGATCTGGCCAGCGGCTCGTCGGGGATGGGCCTGGGGCGCCTGCTGCAAGGGGTGTTCGAGCCACACAGCCTGAGCGCCACCGAGCAGGTGATCATCTGGAATGTGCGCTTGCCCTACGCCCTGATGGCGGTGCTGGTTGGTTCGGCGCTGGCCCTGGCTGGGGCCGAGATGCAGGCGATCCTCGATAACCCGTTGGCCAGCCCGTTCACCCTGGGGGTGTCCTCGTCAGCGGCGCTCGGCGCCTCGTTGGCCATTGCCTATCCCGTGAGTGTTGCCTGGTTGCAGCCGAGCGTGCAGGTGCCGCTGATGGCGTTCGTCTTCGCCTGCTTGTCGGTGCTGCTGTTGCAGGCCATGGCGCGCTTGCGTGGGGCGGGGGTCGAGAGCCTGGTGCTGTTCGGCATCGCCCTGGTGTTCAGCTGCAACGCGCTGGTGTCGCTGTTGCAGCTTCTGGCCAGTGAAGACGTGTTGCAGCAACTGGTGTTCTGGACCTTGGGTAGCCTGGCCCGGGCCACGTGGCACAAGCTGGCGATTCTTGCAGCGGTGCTGGCGCTGGTGCTGCCGTTCTCGTTGCGCGCGGCGTCGGCCATGACCCTGTTGCGCATGGGCGAGGAGCGCGCCCGCAGTTTTGGCGTCGATACCCGGCGTTTGCGGATTGCGTCGTTGCTGCGCATCAGTCTGCTCTCGGCAACTGCCGTGGCGTTCGTTGGCACCATCGGTTTCATTGGCCTGGTCGGTCCGCACATTGCCCGCCTGTTGGTGGGCGAGGACCAGCGTTTTCTGCTGCCGGCCAGTGCGTTGGTCGGGGCGCTGCTGCTGTCGCTGTCATCGATTGCCAGCAAGCTGATTTTGCCGGGGCTGATCGTGCCCGTCGGGATCGTCACGGCCTTGGTCGGTGTGCCGGTGTTCGTCGCCTTGGTGTTCAGCCGGGGGAGGCGTCTATGAGCCTGCTGATCAACGATCTATCGGTGGCCTACGGGGCGCGCACGATTATCCACAACGTGAGCTTGCCGACCTTGCCGGCCGGCAGTCTGGTGGCGCTGGTCGGCCCCAATGGTGCCGGCAAATCGACCTTGCTGCGGGCGATTGCCGGGCTTGAACGGATGCAAGGGGAGATCAGCCTTGCCGGTGAAGACGTCAGCCGACTGGGCTTTGCCGAACGCTCGCGGCGCTTGGCCTACATGCCGCAGCAACTGCCGCCGGGGCTGGCGCTGGGGGTGTTGGAAAGTATCGTCGCGGCGTTGCGGGTGAGTGGCGTCGACAACCTGTTGGCACTGGCCTATGAGGCGCTGACCAGGCTGGGTATCGAGCATTTGGCCGAGCAGCCGCTCAATAGCCTTTCTGGAGGGCAGCGCCAGTTGGTGGCGTTGGCGCAATTACTGGCGCGCAATCCGCAGGTGTTGTTGCTGGATGAACCGACCAGTGCGCTGGATTTGCACTACCAGCTGCGGGTGATGGATACGGTGCGGGAGCGGGTGGTCGCGCATCGTTTGCTGGCGGTGGCGGTGTTGCACGATATCAACCTGGCGGCCAGCTACGCCGACTGGCTGGTGGTGCTGCACCAGGGCAGGGTGGTGGCCTGTGGTACGCCGGAGCAGGTGCTGGAGCCGGGAATGCTGGCTGAGGTGTATGGCGTCCAGGCTCGGGTGGAGCGATGCTCGCAGGATCGTTTGCAGGTGTTGGTGGATCGTGCGTTGGTTTGAATATGGGTTGGGGCAGTGGCGGCCTCTTCGCGGGCAAGCCCGCTCCCACAGGTATTGCGTGGACATGAAGATTGTTGGGTGTCAGTGGGGGATTGTTTGAGGGGCAGTGCCGGCCTCTAGGCGGGCAAGCCCGCTCCCACAGGTATTGTGTGGACATGAAGATTGTTGGGTGTCAGTGGGGGATTGTTTGAGAGGCCGGTGCATACAGCACACCGGCAGCAGTCACTCCGGCAACAACCGATCCCGGCTATTGGACAGGTGCAGACAGATCGCCGCCCGCGCCGCATCCGGGTCCTGGCGGCGGATGGCGTTGAGGATCGCTTCATGTTCGAGGTTGGCCAGGTACGCATGCCGGGCCAGCTTGGACCCTGAGCGTTCATCCGCGGCCAGCTGGTTACGCGGAATCAGGCCACTGCCCAGCTGCGCCATCATCTGGGTGAAATACACATTGCCAGTGGCCTCGGCGATCAGCAGGTGAAAGCGCCGATCAGGTTCGATGCAGCTATCCCCGGCTGCCGCCAGGTCCTGATGATCGTCCAGCGCCTGGCGCATGCGCTGCAGCTGCTGCTCGCTTCGGCGCAACGCCGCAAGCGCCGCAGCCTGGCCCTCCAGGCCGATGCGCAGTTCAAGCAGGTCGCGCACGCTGGCCGCATTCTCGGCGCCCACGCGCAGGCCCGACTGGGCCTGACGTTCAATCACGAAAGTACCAATCCCGTGGCGCGGCTCGACCAACCCCGATGCCTGCAATTTCGACAGTGCCTCGCGCACCACGGTGCGGCTGACGGCATGCTCGCGCACCAGGCTGTTTTCCGAGGGCAGTTTGTCGCCAGGTTTGAAGGTGCCCAGGAGAATCTGCTGGGTCAGGCTGGAGACCAGGTCATGGGCGCGGCTGTGACCGCGTTTACGCAAGGTTTCGAGGTTGTCGGCTGAGGTCATGGCGCTGCTCGCGAAGGTGATCGTACAAGTGCGGCGTGATTAGGGCGAGATTAGCACCCTGGCTTGTATGACAAGTAATTTTTTCAGATTTTTTCTACCCGCGTATCCCTGAAGTGTCGCCCCCTGGTTTTTCGCATATCTTGCTATTTCACCGATTTTTGCAGTTTTATCAGCTTGTATTTTGTTTTTTGACGACAGGTTGCGTTCTTGTCGTACAACTGCGCAGGGCATATTCTCTTGCCACTGGCATGTCAGACAACCAGGCGGACTGCCTCCCGCCGCGACATCCATCGACCCGCACAAAAACAATTAGTGGGAGATTCCACAGTGAACGACACCCTCGATCCGTCCGCCCGGCGCGACGATGTGTTGGCAAGCGCAGTGGCCAAGGTCAAACGCCATGTCCTGCCGCTGTTCGTCATCATGTTCATCGTCAACTACCTGGATCGCGTCAACATCGGCTTCGTCCGCCCGCACCTGGAGAGCGACCTGGGCATCAGCGCCGCCGCCTATGGTTTCGGTGCTGGCCTGTTCTTCATCGGCTACGCGCTGTTCGAAGTCCCCTCGAACATGCTCCTGCAACGTGTCGGCGCACGTGTGTGGCTGACCCGCATCATGTTCACCTGGGGGCTGGTGGCCACGGCCATGGCCTTCGTCCAGACCGAGACCCAGTTCTATGTCCTGCGCTTTTTGCTCGGTGTGGCTGAGGCAGGATTTTTCCCGGGGGTGATCTACTACTTCACGCGCTGGCTGCCCGCCGCCGAACGGGGCAAGGCAATCGCCATCTTCCTCAGTGGCTCGGCGGTCGCCTCGCTGATTTCCGGCCCGCTGGCTGGGGCATTGATGCAGATCCAGGGCCTGGGCATGCACGGCTGGCAGTGGATGCTGTTCATCGAAGGCATGGCCTCGGTGTGCCTGTGCTTCTTCGTCTTGTTCTGGCTCGACTCCAAGCCGCACGATGCCAAATGGCTGAGCCGTGCCGAGCAGGATGCGCTGGTTGAGGTCATCGACCGCGAGCAGCGTGAGCGCGAAGCGGTCGGGGTCGTCAAGACCTCCTCCTGGAGCCTGCTCAAGGACCGCCAGATCCTGCTGTTCTGCGGCATCTACTTCTGCATCCAGTTGACGATCTATGCCGCGACCTTCTGGCTGCCGAGCATCATCAAGCGCATGGGCGATCTGTCTGATCTGCAGGTCGGCTTCTTCAACTCGATCCCGTGGCTGATCTCGATCATCGCCATGTATGCCTTCGCCGCCGGTTCTGCGCGCTGGAAGTTCCAGCAGGCCTGGGTCGCTGGCGCATTGGTCATCGCCGCCATCGGCATGTTCATGTCCACCACCGGTGGGCCGGTGTTCGCCTTTGTCGCGGTGTGTTTCGCCGCCATCGGTTTCAAGTCGGCCTCGGCGTTGTTCTGGCCAATCCCCCAGGGCTACCTCGACGCCCGCATCGCTGCGGCGGTGATCGCCTTGATCAACTCGGTGGGCAACCTCGGCGGCTTTGTCGCGCCCACCACCTTCGGCTTGCTCGAACAGCACACCGGTTCCATCCAGGGCGGGCTGTATGGCCTGGCCGTGACCTCGGTGCTGGCGGCGATCGTGGTGTTCTTCGTCCGCACCGGCCCCAAAGACAGCGCCTCCAATGACCTCAAGCCGCAGTCGGCGTTGAGCCAGACTCACTGAACCTGCAGGACAACCCAGATGAATATGCACAGCACCCAAGACTCCTTCAGCGCCAGCCAGGTGCAGACCGGCACGCCGGTGGTGACCGAGCTGCGCGTGATCCCGGTGGCCGGGCACGACAGCATGCTGCTCAACCTCAGCGGCGCGCACGGGCCGTTCTTCACCCGCAACATCGTTGTGCTGCGCGACAGCGCCGGCAACACCGGCCTGGGCGAAGTACCCGGTGGCGAGACCATTCGCCAGACCCTCGAAGATGCCCGCAGCCTGGTGATGGGCCAGCCGCTCGGGCATTACCAGCGCGTGCTCAACGCCATGCGCCAGACCTTTGCCGGGCGTGATGCCGCCGGCCGCGGCCTGCAAACCTTCGACCTGCGCATTACCGTTCATGCCGTCACGGCCATCGAATCGGCGCTGCTCGATCTGCTCGGCCAGCACCTGGGCGTGCCGATGGCGGCGTTGCTCGGCGAAGGCCAGCAGCGTGAAGCGGTGAAGATGCTTGGCTATCTGTTCTACATCGGCGACCGCCAGCAGACCGACCTGGCCTACCGCAACGAAGCCGAGGCCGACGATGACTGGCTGCGCCTGCGCCACGAAAAGGCGCTGACCCCGGAAGCGGTGGTGCGCTTGGCCGAGGCCGCCAAGGCGCGTTATGGCTTCAGCGACTTCAAGCTCAAGGGTGGCGTGCTGCGCGGTGAAGAAGAAATCGAAGCGGTCACCGCCTTGGCCGAGCGCTTCCCTGAAGCACGCATCACCCTCGATCCGAATGGCGCCTGGTCACTGAAGGAGGCGATCGCCCTGTGCCGTGACCAACACCAGGTGCTGGCCTACGCCGAGGACCCCTGTGGGGCGGAAAACGGCTACTCGGGCCGTGAGGTGATGGCCGAGTTCCGCCGCGCCACCGGCTTGCCCACCGCCACCAACATGATCGCCACCGATTGGCGGCAGATGGGCCATGCGATCCAGTTGCAGTCGGTGGACATCCCCCTGGCCGACCCACATTTCTGGACCTTGCAAGGCTCGGTGCGGGTCGCGCAGATGTGCCACGACTGGGGCCTGACCTGGGGCTCGCATTCGAACAATCACTTCGATATTTCCCTGGCCATGTTCACTCAGGTCGCGGCGGCGGCGCCGGGTGAGATTACCGCGATCGACACCCATTGGATCTGGCAGGACGGCCAGCGCCTGACCCACGAGCCGCTGCGCATCGTCGACGGCCATGTGCGTGTGCCGCAGCGGCCGGGGCTGGGGGTGGAACTGGATGAAGACCAACTGGCCAGGGCCCATGAGTGCTATCGCAACATGGGGCTGGGCGCGCGCGACGACAGCGTGGCGATGCAGTTCTTGATTCCGGGCTGGAGCTTCGATAATAAGCGGCCTTGCCTGGTGCGCTGAAGCTATTGAACATGGCCTCTTCACCCGCGAAGAGGCCATGTTTGACTCACCACAGAACGCGGGTCTCACGCCACCACCTGTGGGAGCGGGCTTGCCCGCGAACAGGCCAGTAAAGCCACTACACAATAGCGCTCAAGCAAAAAAACGCCGGGCCACCTCGACAAACTCCGCCAACACCGGATTGGGGTTATCACTGCAATACGCCAAGAACATCTCCGCCTCCTGCTCAGTCTGCACCAGCGGCCTGAACACCACCTGCTCCATATGCAGTGCCTGCGCCGACGCGGGCACCACCGCGATCCCCAGCCCGACATTGACCAGACCAATGATCGAGTGCGTCTGCCCCAACTGGTGAATGTACTGCGGCTGCACCTGATGGCGGGCGAACAGGTTGGCGATGCGGTCATGGAAATAGCGCCCCTCGCTCTCGCTGTACATGATGAACGGCTGCTGATCGAAGTCGTGCGGGCCGAGTTCGGCCTTGACTGCCAGCGGGTGGCCAGCGGGTAGCGCTGCGACGAACGGCTCACGGTGAATCAGCACGTATTCGACCCGGGCGCTGGGCATCACCTGGCGCACGAAGCCGACATCGATCATGCCCGTCTCCAGCGCATGCACCTGGCCGAGCGAGACCCGTTCGCTCAACTCCAGGTCGATGCCGGGCAACACTTCGGCGGCATGCACCAGCAGCTGCGGAATCAAGCTGTACGCGCCGACTGCGGTAAAGCCCAAGGTCAGCCGCCCGGCTTCGCCGTGGGCGATACGCCGGGCCGACTGACTGGCCGACTCGGCGATTTGCAGAATGCGCCGGGCATCCTCCAGAAAGTTCTGCCCCGCCGGGGTCAGCCGCGCCTGACGATTGGTGCGCTCCAGCAGCAACACGCCCAACGAATGCTCGAGTAGCTGAATCTGCCGACTCAGTGGTGGCTGGGTCATGTGCAGGCGAACGGCCGCGCGGCCGAAATGCAGCTCTTCGGCAACCGCTACGAAGCAGCGCAGTTGGTGCAGTTCCATCATTCAATTTCCGTATTATTCGATCCACTATCTATATTAGACCTGTATCGATCGCGGTCCTAGCATCGGAGTCATTCACCTCCACTGCCGGACGCCAACGATGCCTCACGACAATCGCGCAACCATCGACCTGCTGCTGACCCAACCCGTCCCCGACGCCATCGACGACGTGCTGATGCGCGAGTACCGCGTGCATCGGCTGTATCAGCATGCGCATCCCCAGCGCCTGCTCGATGAAGTCGGTGGGCGGATTCGTGGTGTGGTCACTGGTGGCGCCAAGGGCCTACCCAACGCACTGATGGATCAGTTGCCAGCGCTGGAGATCATCGCCATCAGTGGCATCGGCACCGATGCGGTGGACCTGGCCCGCGCCGCCGAGCGCAACATTCATGTCACCACCACCCCAGGCGTGCTGACCGATGACGTGGCCGACATGGCGATCGGCTTGATCATCGCCACCCTGCGTCGCCTCGGCGAGGGCGAGCGATTGGTCCGCGATGGGCTGTGGGGCACAGTCAACCTGGCGCTGGCGCGCAAGGTCAGCGGGATCGACCTGGGCATCGTCGGCTTGGGCCGGGTAGGGCAGGCGATTGCTCGGCGTGCGGCGGCCTTCGACATGCGCATCGCTTACTGCGACCGGCAAGAGAAGCCCGAATCCGGCTACCGCTACGTCAGCGATCTGCGCGAGCTGGCGCGCTCGGTGGACGTTCTGGTGCTGGCCGCCTCGGCCGACGACGGCAAGGCCATCGTCACCCGTGAAGTGCTCGAAGCGCTGGGGCCGCAGGGTTACTTGATCAACGTCGCCCGCGGCAAGCTGGTGGACGAGCAGGCGCTGGTCGAGGCCCTGCGCGAGCAGCGCATTGCTGGCGCCGGTCTGGATGTGTTCGTCGACGAACCGAACGTGCCGCCAGCCTTGCGTGATCTGGCCCAGGTCAGCCTGCAGCCGCATCGCGCCAGCGCCACGCTGCAGACCCGGCAGGAGATGGGCCAGATAGTGCTCGACAACCTGGCCGCGTGTTTCCGTGGCGAGTTACCGCCGCAGCGCGTCACCCGCACCTGAGGCCGCCGCAGACACCCCACAGCCTCCGGGCCGTTCACCTCCCGACAAGAACAATCGCTTCCGCCGAGAAGCAAGAGGTCATCATGAACAGCAAATCCGCCGCCGCCCCGCTGGTGCAGGCCAGCGTAGGCCGTCATCGCTTCCTGGTCCTGGCGCTGATCTTCGTCATCACCGTGATCAACTACGCCGACCGCGCCACCCTGTCGATCACCGGTACCGAGGTGCTCAAGGACCTCGGCCTGGACCCGGTCATGCTCGGCATGATCTTTTCAGCCTTCGCCTGGGCCTACGCCCTCGGCCAAGTGCCCGGCGGTTGGCTGCTCGACCGCTTCGGCGCACGGCGGGTGTACGGCATCAGCCTGATCCTCTGGTCGCTGTTCACCCTCATGCAAGGCACGGTCGGCTGGATGGGCCTGGCCGGTGCCTCGGCGGCGGTGGCGTTGTTCTCCATGCGCTTCATGCTCGGCCTGGTCGAGTCGCCGGCGTTTCCGGCCAACTCGCGGATCGTCAGTTGCTGGTTCCCGACCCGCGAGCGCGGCACCGCTTCGGCCTTGTTCAACTCGGCGCAGTACATGGCCGTAGTGGTGTTCGCGCCGCTGATGGCCTGGATGACTCACGCCCTTAGCTGGGAGCAGGTGTTCATCTGGATGGGGGTATTGGGGCTGCTGTTGAGTGTGGTCTGGTTCCGCCTCTACCATGAACCGCACAGCGCGCCAGGGTTGAGCCGCGAAGAGCTGGAGTACATGCGCGAGGGCGGCGCGTTGGTCGACCTGGAGCGCGAGCGCAAGACCGCCAAGAGCAAACCGACCCGCGCCGAGGTGCTGCAGCTGTTCACCAGTCGCAACCTGTGGGCGGTGTACCTGGGCCAGTACTGCATCACCGCGCTCACTTACTTCTTCATTACCTGGTTCCCGATCTACCTGATCAAAGGCCGCGGCATGACCATCATGGAAGCCGGCTGGGTTGCCGCGTTGCCTGCGATCTGCGGGTTTACCGGTGGCATTTTGGGTGGGTTCATTTCCGACTGGCTGATCCGCCGTGGCGTACACCCTTCCCGGGCGCGCAAGACCCCGTTCGTGATCGGCATGGCGCTGTCGACCAGCCTGGTGCTGGCCAACTATGTCGATGGCAATGCTGCGGTGATCATGCTGATGACCCTGGCGTTCTTTGGCAAAGGCCTGGCAGCGGTGGGTTGGGCGGTGCTGTCGGACGTGGCGCCGAGCAAGATGGTCGGCTTGTGTGGTGGCGTGTTCAACGGCATCGGCAACATCGCCGGGATCATCACCCCGCTGGTGATTGGCTACGTGGTGGCCAGCACGGGTTCTTTCGATAACGCTCTCTGGTTCGTCGCCGCGCACGGCGTGCTGGGGATCCTCGCTTACCTGTTGCTGGCCCGGCGCTTCGAGCGCACCGGACAGGCGTAGGCAGACGCCTGAGCAACGGGGCCCCGGGAGACCGGGGCTTTTTTATGGGTGCGGCAGTCTGATCGGTGCTGGCTTCTTCGCGGGCAAGCCCGCTCCCACAGGGTCTGTAGGGTTTGCAGTGGGTGTGTTGAGTCAAAACTGGCTCAACGCTGGGCTGAAATCTTCGCGGGACCTGTGGGAGCGGGCTTGAACTGGTCAACTTATTTTGGACACCAGTTAAGGTTTCATGCCGCATCCTTGAGCTTTTTCTCCATGGCTACCGGGGTTTGATAACCGTTGTAGCTGTGGAGGCGCTTCAGGTTGTAGCGGACCAAATAAGCCTGAACGTCAGCCCGCGCCTGTGCTTCGGTTTCATAACCCCCTGCGGGAATCCACTCTGACTTCAGGGCCCCAAAAAAGCGCTCCATGGCGGCGTTATCCCAGCATTGTCCTCGATGGCTCATGCTCTGATTCATGTCGTACTCTTCAAGTGCAGCCCTGAACTTGTGGCTGGTGTACTGGCATCCCTGGTCGGAATGAAACATCACATCCTTCGGCTTGCCGCGGGATTCGGCCGCCATGCGTAGCGCGCTGCAGGCCAGCCTGGCGTCCGCAATCATTGAAAATGCCCAGCCCACCACCCGTCGTGCGTACAGGTCGAGCACAGCTGCCAAGTACAGCCAGCGCTTGCCAACCTGGATATAGGTCACATCCCCACACCACACTTCGTTGATCGTCGAAACTTTGAAATTCCGCTTCAACTGATTTTCTGCAATCAGCGCTTCCGCGCCTGAAGAACGGTACCGGTGCGGCCGGCGCTGCCTGCATTTCAGGCCAGCTTCACGCATCAGACTACGCACTTTGTAGCGTCCGACTTTATGGCCGTCACGCCGCAGTTCCTCGGTTAGTGTTCGCGATCCAGCCGAACCTCGAGAGACTTTGAAATGGCCCTCTACAGCCGAGCGTAACTGATCCCGCTCTGGATTTTTCCGGGCTTGGCGTTTGCGCCATGCATAGAAACTGCTGCGCTTGACCCCAAGCACGCGACAGCATTCGACGATACCGTATTGCTCACTCAGCTCGTTGATCAGCGAAAACGATCTTTGGAGTCCCGAAGCAGGAGAGCACTGGCCTTTTTTAGGATTTCGATATCTCGGTCTTTCTGCCGAACCAACGCCTCCAACTCTTGGATTCGTTGTTGATCCGGGGTGATAGCCTTGGCTCCAGCCGGTACCTTGCCCTCTCGCTCCTTGCGCACTTGCTCAACCCAGCGACGCAGGGCTGTAGGCCCAATTTCAAGCATTTCACAGACTTCGGGTACTGATTGACCACCGTCGAGCACCATCTCAGCAGCCCGGATTTTCTGTTCTTTCGAGTATGACTTTCGCACTGATTTTGCCTCCAATTGGGCGCCATCATAGCGCCCGTAGAAGGTGTCCAAAATCATTAGGCCAGATCAGCTTGCCCGCGAAGAGGCCAGTACAAACTCCCCAGCACACCCAGTTGAAAAACAGAACCTCCAAACAGCCCCATGCCGCAAACAGACACGCCATTGGCGACATCTGGCGCGATTGAGCAGCCCCTGTCGTGATCGCGCACCTCTGAGGCGTTCTCGAATAATTTCCACCCGCCCCAGGCGGCTTAAATGGACCCGGAATTCAGCTGGCGCGTTGCTCGATAAAGCGTGTAGAAGGTCAACAACAGAGCGCGAGTTACGTGCCTACCCATTGTTTGCAAAGGAGATTATTTTCGCCTACGCCTGCCCCCTTTTCCTTGTGTCAGCAAAAAGAGAACAAGATCAATGAACACCGTGGGATCTGATGGTAGTAACCTCGCGCAAGGGTTCAAACCACGCCATGTAACGATGTTGTCCATCGCGGGCATTATCGGTGCAGGGCTTTTCGTCGGCTCCGGACATGCCATCGCAGCAGCCGGCCCAGCCACCATAATCTCTTACTTCGTGGCCGGGACCTTGGTCGTCCTGGTCATGCGCATGCTCGGCGAAATGGCCGTGGCCCATCCCGACACCGGTTCGTTCTCCACCTACGCTGACCAGGCCATTGGCCGCTGGGCCGGCTATACCATCGGCTGGCTGTACTGGTGGTTCTGGGTGTTGGTGATTCCCATCGAAGCGCTGGCCGCCGGGCATGTGCTCAACGCTTGGTTCCCCCAGGTCGACAGCTGGATCTTTGCCTTGCTGTCGATCGTCTTGCTGGCCGGGACCAACCTGTTCAGCGTGGCCAAGTACGGCGAGTTCGAATTCTGGTTCGCGATTCTCAAGGTGGCGGCGATCCTCGGCTTCATCAGCCTCGGTTTCGCCGCCCTGATGGGCTGGTTACCCAACCGCGAAGTCAGTGGGCTGAGCACCCTGGTGGACGAATACGGCGGCTTCGCGCCCAAGGGCTGGTCGGCGGTAATCGGCGCGTTCATCACCGTGATGTTCAGCTTCATCGGTACAGAAGCGGTGACCATCGCCGCCTCCGAATCCAGCGACCCTTCGCGCAACATCGCCAAGGCCACCCGCTCGGTGATCTGGCGTATCAGCACCTTCTACATCCTGTCGATCTTCGTGATCATCTCGGTGGTGCCGTGGAACGATCCACAGCTGGCGGTGGTGGGCTCCTACCAACGCGCGCTGGAGATCATGAACATCCCCAACGCCGCCTTCATGGTCGACTTCGTGGTGCTGGTGGCAGTGGCCAGCTGCATGAACTCATCGATCTACATCGCCTCGCGGATGATGTACTCGCTGGCCAAGCGTGGTGATGCCCCGGCGATGCTGAAAAACACCTCCAAGGTTGGCGTGCCCCGCGCCGCCGTGTTCGGAAGCACGCTGATCGGCGCGGCCATCGCCATCCTCAACTACTTCGCTCCCAAGGGCGTGTTCGAGTTCCTCCTGGCCAGCTCCGGCGCCATCGCCTTGCTGGTGTACATGGTCATCGCCATCTCCCAGCTGCGCATGCGCCGGCGCCTGGAGCGGGAGAACGCCGAGCTCAAGTTCCGCATGTGGCTGTTCCCCTGGCTGACCTGGGCGGTGATCATTTTCATCGCTGGGGCCCTGAGCGTGATGATGTATACCGAAGAGCACCGGGCGGAAGTGACCGCCACCTTGAGCCTGGCGATCTTCATCTCGTTCCTCGGGATCGTGACGACCCGCGGCCACCAACGAGCAGTGGGCGTGCGCTCGGTCGGCTAGAGCGGCGTTGAGACCTAGAAGGGCATCTGGCGACAGATGCCCTTTTTTTGCATCTGCCGTTTCACAGTTGGCGTGTGCTGTCGATATAGCGCATCACCGCTGGCGCCTTCTCGAAACGCCGGTGGATCAGGCTCAGCCACGAGCTGGCCTGGCAGTGTTCCACCGGCCGGTAGTTGACCTGCGGCAGGCGAATCCGCGCCACCACCGACTCCGGCACGATCGCCACCCCCTGGCCCAGCGACACCAGGGTAATCACCGCCACCAGGCTCCCCGGCTGCGGCCCCACGCGCGGCTCGAAGCCACCCAGGGCGGCCACTTCGAGGGTGCCGGAAATCTGCTCGGGGAGAATGAACGTCTCCTCGGCCAGGCGCGAGGCGGGGATGCTCTTCAACTCATTGATCCGCGAACTGGCCGGCAGCGCCAGGACGAAACCTTCCTGATGCAGGGCGATGGCGTCCAGCTCATCCGGCAACTCCATGGGCGAGCGCACGTAGGCGACGTCCAGTTGGCCATCGCGCACCTGGGCCGGCAGATCGACCATCGGCGTTTCGCGGATGTTCAGGCGCACGCTGGGGTGGGCGGCGCTGAAGCGCGTCACCTGCGCCTGGAGTATCCCCGAGTAGGCGGCAGAGGCCACGTAGCCCAACTCGATCAAGCCACTCTCACCACGCCCGGCGCGTTGTGCGCCCAACTGCGCCGCATCGAACTGGCGCACCGCCTGCTCGGCCTCAAGCAAGAGTGCCTGGCCTGCCGCCGTGAGGTTCACCTCGCGCTGATTGCGCTCGAACAACCGCACGCCCAGCTCGCGCTCCATGTCCTGGATTTGCCGGCTGAGGGTGGGCGGGGCAATGCCCAGCTGCTCAGCTGCCCGGGTGAAATGGCCATGCTGGGCGACGCAGAGGAAGTAGCGGAAGTGGCGGATTTCCATGAAGGCTCGTTACTTGTTGGGTAATGACGCAGCGCGCGGCGGCTAACAAACAGGACGACGCACAGCGCTATGGTGAAGCTAACACTACAAGGCTGGAGCCGTGGCGGCAAAGCCCGGCGACCCGCCGCGTTGATTGGTGCATTGCTATCGCGGGGCAAGCCCGCTCCCACGAAGGTGTCCCAGCGAGTTCGAGCGAACTTACGTGGAAGCAGGCGCTGTGAAAGCAGGCCCTGTGGAGTGGGCTCTCGTGGGAGCGGGCTTGCCCCGCGATAGCGTCCCAGCAGCTTATCCAGTCCAGGAGCCACGCAAGCCCACTCAAGCCCGGTACACCCTCGTGGGAGCGGGCTTGCCCCGCGATAGCGTCCTTGCAGCTTATCCACTCCAGGAGCCACGCAAGCCCACTCAAGCCCAGTACACCCTCGTGGGAGCGGGCTTGCCCCGCGATAGCGTCCTTGCAGCTTATCCACTCCAGGATCCATGCAAGCCCACTGAAGCCCAGTACACCCTCGTGGGAGCGGGCTTGCCCCGCGATAGCGTCCTAGCAGCTTATCCAATCCAGGAGCCATACATGCCCACCCCAGCCTCCGCCCGCTTCACCCTGTTCACCGCCTCGGCCGTTTGCGCCCTGATCATCCTCGACACCAACATCGTCGCCGTCAGCCTGCCGAGCATCGCCCGCGACCTGTCCGGCTCGTTCGCCGACATCGAATGGGTGGTCAGCGCCTACCTGCTCGCCTTCGCTGCCTGCCTGCTACCCGCCGGCAGCCTGGCCGACCGCTTCGGCCGACGACGCATGCTGATGCTCGGCCTGGCAGTATTCGGCATCGCCTCACTGGCCTGCGGCGCCGCCCCCGACTTGCTGTTCCTCGACCTCGCCAGGGCCGCCAAAGGTGTCGGCGCAGCCATGCTGCTCACCGCCGCCTTGGCCGCCATCGGCAACCGCTTCCATGAACCCGAAGCACGCATGCGCGCCTGGGCCTTCTGGGGCGCCTGCATGGGCGCGACCATCACCTTCGCGCCCCTGCTCGGCGGCCTGATCGCCAGCACCCTGGGCTGGCGCTGGATCTTCTACATCAACCTGCCGCTGGTGGTAATACTCGGCGCGATGGTCATGCACAGCGTGGAGGAATCGCGTGACAGCGCCGCAGCCCGCCTCGACCCCCTCGGCAGCCTGACCTTCGCCGCCAGCCTGGGCTGCCTGATCTGGGCGCTGATCGACGCCAACCAAGTCGGCTGGGACAGCGCCACCACGCTCGGCCGCCTGCTGATTGCCGCCGTGCTGTTCGCCCTGTTCGTACTGGTAGAGCGCGCCCAGGCCAGGCCCATGATCGACCTGCGACTGATGCGCAGTGGCCGCTTCATCGGCGCCTTGCTCGGCATGTTCGCCTACGCCGCCTGCGCCCAGGTGATGATGACCCTGCTGCCGCTGTACCTGCAGAACGGCCTGCAGATGTCGGCGCTGGCTGCTGGCGCGGGAATGCTGCCGTTCGCGGTGGCGATGCTGCTGACCCCGCGCTGGGGGATGCGCCTGGCAGCGCGAATGGCGCCAGCTGCTGTGTTCGCGCTGGGGTTGGTGTTGGTGGGCGCAGGGAACTTACTGTGTGCCTGGGCGGCGGGGCAGGGCGGTTATCTTGGCTTTGCCCTGGCAAGCGTGGTGCTGGGGGCTGGTGCGGGGCTGCTCAATGGCGATACGCAGAAAAACATCATGGCGTGTGTGCCGCGTGAGCGAACCGGGATGGCGTCAGGGTTGAGTACCACTACGCGGTTTGGCGCGATCGTGTTGGCGATTGGCGTGCTGGGTGGGATTTTGGCGGCGCGCAGTGGGCAGTTGCTGCGCGAGGCGATGGCTGGGGTGGCGCCGCAGGCTTTGGATAAAGTCGGGGAGATGGCTACGCGAGTGGCAGCGGGGGATCTGCCGGCGGCGTTGGCTTTGCTTGAGCCTGGGTTGCGCGAGGTAGTGGCGCCGGTGGCTCGGGGGGCGTTTGTGGGTGGGTTTGAGGCGGTGTTGCTGACGGCAGGTGTTGCTGCCCTGATCTTTGCCGTGGTGGTCGGTGTGCTGTTGCGACGGCCGTTGCCGCAGGTGAACGAGCCCTGCTCGAACGCACGCCAGTCTGCAGCTAGCTGAAGTGCAAGCAGGCTGGCGCTTAAATAGACAAGGCCATTTACCCTAGCGTGAGACGTACGCTGACTGGGCAGCATGGGGCACTGGTGATAGTGTCTGACGCTGAATTTGCGGTACATGTGAAGACTGACGAAATTAGGATTCGGCAACACCCTCTCTAGTGGGGTGAAAATAGGCGCAGGGCGCCGACGGTGGCCGATGAACCCAAGGATGAGGGAGTACGTTGATGATGCCAATCGAGAGCCTGGTTGGGGTGGCGATCATCGCCCTGGGCATGGTCCTGTCACCAGGGCCGAATATGGTCTACCTGACTTCCCGGGCGATTTCCCAAGGGCGCCTGGCAGGGTTGATTTCGCTTGCAGGCGTGGCCCTGGGCTTCGTGTGTTATCTGGTCGCAGCGGCGCTGGGGCTGGCGGCCTTGTTCAAGGCCTTACCGCTGGCCTATGACGTAGTGGGAGTCGCCGGGGGGATCTATCTCGGGTATCTGGCCTGGAACATGCTCAAGCCCAACGGCGGCTCACCGTTCCAAGCACGAGAGCTGCCCCCGCATTCGCCACGGCGGCTGTTCACCATGGGTTTGGTCACCAACCTGCTAAACCCCAAGATCGCCTTGATGTACTCGGCACTGATTCCGCAGTTTATCGACCCCTCTCAAGGCTCGACCTTGCAGCAGTTTCTGCAGCTGGGGTTGGTGCAGATCGTCATTGCCGTGACGGTGAACGGGCTGATCGTACTGGCGGCTTCGAGGGTCAGTCGCTTCTTGGCAGAGCGGCCTTCGGCTATGCGCACGCAGCGGTGGGTTTCGGGGACGGTGCTGGGGGTTTTTGCGGTGGATATTTTGTTGCGTAAGCCGATGGCTTGAGTGGCCGTCACTTGGGGCCTCGCGGGCATGTAGCGCAGGAGTGGCGGCTTGGTGGTGGGGCGAGGTGCCGTCTCGAGATGAGACTGGCACTGGAATTTTAACTTTGGCTGGGATGATCCGCAGCAGCAGGGGCAGCCTAACTTTCTGTATTTACTGAACTCCTGATAATAGAAGTGCCCGTCTTTTCTGGAAAAAGGCGGGCGCTGGTGTGCGCAAGATTTGGCCAGGCTGATAGGTTGCTGCAGGGTAGCGAAGTAGGTTTGGAGAGCATCCATCACTGGAGAGTGATCGGGCGAGCTGCCGCAGGCGAATCGTCTTTGGGAGAAGCACCGGTTGGAACGGCCTGACCTGCATAGGGGCAGATCGGGAAACAGCGGCTGGAACCGACCCCCTCCTGTCGCGCATGGCGATGAGATCGAGCAAGCCTACGTCAACCAATTGAGGGTAATGCCGGTTCCCACAAAAATAAATTGCTTCCACAAGGGGCGCAGTGCTTTTGTGAATGTGGTGGCTTAGCTCACTTCTGCGCCTGGCGCTGCAGTAGCTTGCAGACTTCCACATTTACCTCTACGAACGCCTCCCAGCTGAACCGCTGCGCATAGTGCATATGATACTGCCGGTCGACCCGGCAGATATCCGGCCGGGTCTCGTAGATCAGGCAGTGCTTGTCGGCATCACTGTAATGCCGGCAAGCTCCATCCCCCCGATCCAGATACTGCGTTTGTTCCGCCAGATGCACATTGCGGCAGCATAGCCCGCACTGTGTGCAGGGAAACACTGGTAGTGTCATACCAGCGAAGCCAGCCAGTTGCGCGTGCTGGCCGCATTACCCATCTCGAACGGCAACTCGATCCCGCGAGCGACCACAGCCTGTTGCAGTATCGCACTACGCTGGATCTCGTCATTGCATGCCTCAAGCTCCTGGGTAAAGGCCTGTAACTCCTCCACGTCCAGATTGAACTCCAACCGGCTCAGCTCCAGCAGGTAGCGGTCCAACTCCGCGTTGATTGCCTGGAACTCAAGCACCGTGTCGGCGTGCGGTGTCAGCGATTCGATGAAGGCCCAGAGCTTGCGTGCCATCGCGCTGTGCAGCAGGAAGTAGTTCAGCCCAAGGGTCACCAGGCCCGTCACCAGCGCACCGGCAAATGCGGCCAGTTCGGTGCCGAACGGGAAGCTGAGGAACGGCACCAGCTGGGTGTAGGCCATGGTGCCCACCACCGTGGCAACACCCACCGACAGCAACGAGGTCACCGCCTGGCACTGCTCCACAAAGCTTAGTTGGTCTGGGTTGAACACCATCAGCTTGATGGCTTTGACCAGTTGGCCCCACAGCTCTCGGATGATCTTGATCGCCATTGCCTGGGTGGTGGCGAAGATGTTGAACACGGTGGTGGTTAGGCTCCCGAGCACACCGGCAAACACGCCATCCTTGAACGCCACGAGGAAGTCGTTGAAACGCGTCTGCACCCGCGTCCAGATGCCCTTGAGCGACTTGCTGATGCTGTCGACGAAGGCCTCCAGGCTGAACTTGTGCTTGATCTTGTCCAGCAGGGCCGGCAGTTGCTCGCGCAGTTCAAACCATACCTCCGCCATCACTAATCCAAGCATCTGCCGGGTACCCATGGCCAGGCCTGCCGAGCCGGCGGCATGGGCAGTCTGGTGGAGGAATTTGCTGCTAGTGTAATAGGCCTTGTTGATCTGCTGATCGTAAGGAGCCCGAGCCTCGGCATCACGCTTGCGCATACCTTCAGGGTCCACGGCCTTGAGCTCGTCGATCTTGTTTTCGGTCTTGCGGATCTTGTCTTCCAGCGCGCGGGCTTCATGTTGCTGCTGAGGCGTTTCGCGCGGCATTTTCGTCAGCCGCGCGCGGTCGCCCGCCAGCGACTTCTCATGGTTGGAGATCAGGCCCGGCAGCTTGTCCAGATACTCGTTGATCGGCGTCTGCTTCTTCGACTTGTTGACCGTCTCGTGAGTGGTCTGCAGGTTGCTGCTCTGGTTGGCCAATTTCACACCACTTAGCCCGGCCAGCTCCCGCCCGGCATCGTCATGGATTTCCTTGGCGCTGATCACGTGGTCCAGGTTGCGCTGCTCATGGTCAGCCATCACCTTGTTGCGGTAAGGGTCCTTCAGAGTGCCAGCTGCCTGGCTAGCCTTGTCTTTCTGACCAGTGGCGATGTAATTCGCATGTTGGTGGTAGGGCGTGGAGTCGTACTCTCCACGCTGCTCGAAACGCTGCTTTTCTGCCTCGGTCGCCCATACGCCGTTGCGCACGTTGTGGACGGTGTCCACTTCGCCGCCGAGTTTGTCCTTGAACAGCAGGAAGTCCAGGCCGAAGCTGGTGGTCAGGCTGGTAATTACGGTTTTTTCGAGCTCTTCGGCCCAAGGGAAGTCTTGCGCTGCGGCGTGCATAAAGGCATCCATGATCGAATGAGAGAAGGGCGAAGCTAAGGCAGGGCCTTTCGGCCCCGCATAGGGCATCAGGCGGGCTCGACGCCTTGCGCCTTGGTCTTGGTTTCGCTGATCTGCTCGTCCAGCTTGGAGCCGTTGAGGATCATCGAGCCATCGGCATCGGTAGCCATGACTGGGACGTCATTCTTGTCCTTGACCACATTGCCGTTCACTTCCTTGACCTTGAACAGAGGGGTAGTGATCAGGTCAACCAAGATGGCGGCCAGAGCAAAACCGTTGTTGATTGCGCGCAGGATGTTTTCGCTCAGGCTGGCCATTTCAGCGTGCGGGTCTAGCTTGCGGGAGCGGATGTCTTCGATACGGCGGGCTGCGTACTTGAGGTGTTCGAAGTACTTGTCGAACTGTCCGTACACCGACTTCAAGACGTCATTGATGTCGAATGCGTAGTCTTCTGCCTTGCTCAACTGCTGCTGGGCTTTTTGCAGCTTGCTGATCGCACTGTCCACTTCGCGTTCAGCCTTGTGGGCGTTCTTCAGCGCTTCATCGCCATGGCTGTCATAGGCCCAGCCGGCGATAGCCAGTACCGGACCTGCCACGGCCGCGCCCAGGATTGCGGTACCACCAGCCATGCCCAAGCCGCCTGTGGCGAGCGAGCCGCCGCCGATTGCCGCCAGCGTTGCGTTGGTCGCGGCCACCCCGGCCAGCGAGGAGATGGCAGTGCCAGTGGAGGCCGCGCCCAGCGCCATGACACCGCCATATACGGCAAACCCGGCCGCAGCGCCAGCGATGCCTGCTCCTGCGGTGGCACCCAGCACGCCAACAGCAGTGTAGCTGTAGCTCTCGATGCTTTGCAGCTTGTGCTTCGGAATACTGATCTTCAGCTTGTCCTGGCGGTCTGCGTTGAGCTTGTCCAGCAAATCGTTGGCGAGGGTCTTGAATTCGTCGAACTTCTTGCCAATCTCGAGTTCTTCCCGGCCCAGCATCTCAAGTGCCGCGTTAGTGGCTTTTTCCTGTACGTCGAACGCTTCCTTTCTGTCGGCATAACGCGCTTTGGCAGCGTTGACGATGTCATCAGCTTCCGAGTGTTTCTGGTAGCCGTCGTAGCCTTTCTTGGCGCCGTAGGCCGCACTTACCAGCGCAGCAGCGCCGAGGATGAGGGGAAGTGGCATGGCAATATCCTTTTGATCGTTGAAGGTCAGGCGGGTTGCAGTTGCTGGGTTGCGTGAGTGTTCTGGTACAGCGCCTGCATTGAATTCAGTCGCTCGCATACTTCGTCCACCCATACCTGGGGCGCATGCAGGCGAATGTTTTCATTCAGTGCGAAGATCCACCACAGCGTTTCGCGGTCTAGCGGCACGGTGGCGTGCAGGCGGTGCCAGCCCTGCTCGGAAACGCCGCTCAAAGTCTGCTGCTGGCTCAACGGCGTTTCGTTGAGCAGGGCAGCGATCTGCGGGCGAACATCGGCGATCAGCTCGACTTGGGCCTCGGCCTCTCGAAAGCTGAAAACGCCGCTGGCGATGTAGGCATCCACGTCGAAGCTTTCATGTTCGTGTCCGGCCTCTTCGAGCAATGCCGCTTCGGTGATCCGGTGCAGGGCGAATTGGCGCAGGTCGCTGTAGCCATCCACAGAAGCCAGCAGGTAGCTCACCGCATGGCGCGATACCAGGCCAGCCGGGTGCAGGCGAAAACGCTTGAGCTCACCCTTGCTTCGGCTGCGGTAGGCCACTTCCAGCTGTTTGCGCTCCAGTAGGCCGGCCGATACTTGGGCCCAGGTGTGTGCGCTGACTTGCGCTGGGAGCAGGGTCTTGCCGTTGGGCAGTGAGCGAACCCGCGTTGCCCAGTCGGCCAGGCCGTTGCCACCTAGGCCATTAAGGAAGTTACGGGCCCGGCGGAACTGCGGGCCCAGTTGATCCAGAACGCTTTGCGGCAGGATCGGGCTTAAGTGGCTTTCCGACAGGAACAGCGCCAGTGCCGTGGGCGCGTCCATGTCTTCCAGCTTGAGTGGTGCCTCGCGGGTGAAGCTCCAGCGGAAGGGAGTTTCGCTGTCGTCGCACTGCAGGGAGAACGGTATCGACAAGCGGTTCAAGTCACGCTGGATCGAGCGCAGGGTGACCGAGAAGCCTCTGTCACGAAGCTTTTCGAGCAGGGTCGGGGTTGCAATACGCTGAGGTTCGGTGGGGATCAGGCGTAGCAAGGCGAACAGCCTGAGCAGCGTATCCTTCGCTTGGGACATGGTAACTACCTGGTTCTATGTCTCTACTGAGCGCCAGCAGATTGGCGTCAAGTTGGCAGGAATCCTACCCAATTGAATGGCTTTGTGCCATCAGTTGTTCAGGGAGATAGCCTTCTTTCAGCCTGCGGCGGGTCGCTGTCTTTCGCGCTCGCGCTTCATCTCGCTGTATTCGCGGTAGAACTCGTAGCCCTTGGTCAGCACCACGAAGAGTCCGATGGTGGCGAGCAGGTTTTTCATCGTGGGGCCCTCTAGAGGATGTGGGTCATTGTCCAGGCCTGCACGACAACCCGTGTCGCGCGGGCGAAAATTTAGCGGTGGTCAGTCAGGAATTGTTCCAGCCGTGTCTTGAGCACTTCTTTGGGGGTAGCTGCGCGACGGTGAGGTGAAGGGGTATCGCAGGAGGGACAGTGGGTGAACCAGTCGAGGTTCAGCAACAGCACGTCACTAGGCGGGAAGAAGGTCTTCTTCCAGGAGCAGTGCTGGCAGACGAGGGTAAAGGGCGGGGGAGCGATTGGCATGGCTGCACCTAATGATTATCAAGTGCAGCCTAAGATGACAGTGGGGGCGACAGTCTATGTCGTGCTTGTTGAGGTACCTTGGAAAGGTCCCTTAGGCACTGATTGGTATTCCAATGATTAGCACCAGATGGCCTTGAATACCGCTTGGGTGGGATATCCGATGGCTGGAACTCAAAAAACTCTCAAAAGACCGCAAAAGCGCTGGAGGCCGCGTATTTACTAGATCGCAGGCAAAAAAAAGACGTCCGCGGACATCTTTTTTTGATTATTTGGTGGCCGGGGTAAGTTGAACGGGGCGGGTAAGGCATTGATTAATAATACTATTTCCAGTAATCATTTTGTTCTGGAATACTGATTGGAATGCCGAGGGTATAGCTTTCCTACTCGATTAACCGCTGAGGCAAATTTATTCCAGCTGTATGAAATGATGCGTAGCACGCTAATTAATCTTGAATGCTAGTGAATTGCCTCATCGGATTTACCTGCTGCATGCACGATGCGACTGCGCGTCCCCTATGTCCTGGTACACGAACGGTGTTCGCCAGTGGGGCTTCGACCCTCTTAGGGGGGGAATAAAATTCCGTGGTAATCAAAAAATAGCAGAGCATATTTTCAGATATATATGGATTTAAGCGGGGTTAGATAAAAAGGTAAAAGCAGTAGATCGCCACTTTTACCTTTTTGCTTTATTTAAAGGGCAAGATAGCCATCTTTGATTAGTTCTCCACGTAGCTTCCAAAGCTCGATGCATTGGCGTTCTGTAGGGAGCTTGTGTGGTATTTGCGCGGCGATTTTTAACAGATTTATCTGTCGAGGCGAAAGCTTTTCTTTTTTAACTCCCCAGTTTAAAAGTCGAGTCCATTCAGCGCCAGGTAAGTCAACGACCATGATCTGAATTTGAATGCTGTCATCAGTCTTTTGTGTCGATTTGGATTTTTTACCTTCCTCGACAGATTGGCGTACTTCTTGGAGGAATTCTTCGGCGTTTGAAACTAAGCTTATTTTTGTATCCTTCACCTGCTCCCAACACGCCTGCATTTTTGCCCATTCAGTAACGTTGTCTTTAGGTCTGTCAGGATCGGTTAGCACATGGAAGACTTTTTCTGAAATTATGGACAACTGTTCGCATAGCGATTGCGGGACAGCTTGTGAGTCCCAAATGGTTCTAAAGTTAAGCTGTTTGCCAAGTGCATCTTCAGATATTAAGTTGTGCAGCTTAGCGATTGAGTACGTGACAATGTTTGCTCGGTACCCTCCTTGGTACCACGGCTGCTGACTGACCAAGGCTTCTGTTTTTCTGAAGATTATAGCTAAAGAAACTATCTTGCGGAAATATTCTTCATTATAGATCTTGCCATCCGATGTCCATGACTTGGAGATGGTGTCGGCGAAGAATATGAAGTTTTTCTGAGCACCCATGCTTACTCTATGAGGCTGCTCCCGCCAGCTGTTCTCATATTTTGCAACATCAGTCTTTGTGAAGAGCTGACTTTTTGGGTGTTGCATTAAGAAATGATTTTTCTGGGCAGTCGATAGTTTTGCTTGCTCATTTAGATATTGGCCACGAGCTCTCTCATAGAACCAGTGTGTACCATACTGAGCACCGCCGCTTGGTGAGGTAAACAACCTACGGGAAAACTCTTGAAGTCGAATGTGGAACGGATGGTTGGAGAAAAAGTCTGCGTCGCTTACCTTGTTTTGGCTATTCGCGTAACGTGCGATTTCTGGAGTTAACTCACCTGCTTTTTCTGGAGGCAAAACCGAAAGCTTCATTTGCACCATAACTTTCGAGAGGTCCAGACATTCTTTGCGGGCAGCACCCCCTCTCTTCGCAAACGCTAATGATGCAGTGGTTTGTCCACCATTCACGATTTGCAGGTTAACGGCGCTTCGAATGCGCACCCCGCCCGCATCTTCTTCAAGTTCAACATTTTCAGCAGTAGCTGCAATTCCATTGTTGAAGGCGAAGAACATCTCAGGCTGATTGCGTATAGTGTTTTGAATGGCTGCGTTAACTTTTCCTTTAGTGCTGAGAAAGGTTCGAACGTTCCCTTCAAGCAATCTGCTGCCGTACATGTCGTATATGTCTGCCAAGGTATCTCCAGGAATCATACAGAGATAGGCGCTATAGTCCCCTTGGGACTCGGCTGCAGCAAGACATTTCAGTCCACTGCTTCCAATTGAGGAGAAATCAACCACAAGATCGTCCCGTCCTGTAGCTGATATATAAGCTGAATGGAATCTTCCGATATCCCAGATATGAAACTCGACTGGGGTTCCTCTCACTTGCTCTTCAGGCCAGCCTTTTTGGCGGGTTTTCAGCATGGCGTCGCTGACGAAATAGAAGCGATATTTAGTTATCTTTGAATGCCAATCCATTAGGTCACATGCAAAACCATGCCCTGGTTGGCTTTCGTCCACACTACCGTCAGTCAAATTCCCGTCCAATGCTTCCTCTAGGAAGGCGCGTAAATCACCAATTGCAGCCTTGACATCGGAAGTAACGAATGAGGTAACTTCATCTTCATTGAAGAAATCAGCGACTAGTAACGCCATCGAATTGTCTGCTTCATCAAATGCGTAGCCGTCGATGCGAAGCTTTTTGCGTTTTCCGTTAACACCTTCAAATCTACAAACTTCAAAGGATAGAAGCTCTTCAGCCTCTATGAGTCTATTTCCGCAGTCCTCCACAAAAGCAGTGCGGATAAAGTCGCGTGAAGACTCCGCTTTTGAACGAACGGCCTCTATAAAATCTTTATGGAAAGTATCAAGATCCATATGAACTGACCCGTGCGCTAGATTTGAAAGGCTGTGCAGTTATTAAGGTTTAGCTTATATTTTACACTACTAAGACCTGGTGACAAATCTTGCGGTCGGATGCAAGGAAAGCCAGGAACTACTTTATAACGTGAGGTGCTATACAATATCATCACTTGGTTGTCATATTCCGGGTGTGTGGAGTACCCACATCTCAATAGGCAGTTTTCAAAGGCTGAGTAGGTCTCGAAGTCTGACTTAAGTGATTTTCGGATATCGTCAACCAGCTGATTCAGCGTAAAGCCATTAGCTGTGCTTTCTGCTCCGCTTCCCAGCTGAACAACAACAAGCTGCAATTCGCGGTAGGTATAATCGAGCTGTCTTTCAGATGCAATCGTCACCTCGTTTACTGATGGCCAGACAGTTTTTACTTCCCAAGCCAGCTTCTCGAATTGAAAATCTTGATCAGCCCGATCAGGCCCCTTCCAGCTCTGAATAGCTGCAGGCGCGCTGATCATCTCAATAAGTGATTTGAGGTGAATAAGTTCGCCGCTCAGCCCCCGGACTTGAGATTCGTTCAAGGTTTCTAGGTTGCCTCGTTCGAACAGCAGGCGCCAGCTAACAAGACGCGCTAAAACGAACGGAAGGCCATTAGACTTATCCGAGCATTGGCGTGAAGATGCAATCAAATCTTCACAGAACAATCGAAATAATTCAAAAAGATCTGGTTTTTCCAAAATGAATAGTAGAGACCATCGGCCATCTTCCCGGAGTACAGTGTGTATCTTCACTGATTGAAGTTCCAAGTCGACGCCGGGATTTTCTTGCGTAATCAACAATAGAGTGAATCGACCCAATGAATCCACACCTGCGTAGAAATCAAGGATGTGCTCTACGTCAACCCTGCGAAATCCTGATCCGACCGCTTCTGCTTTCACTGTGTCCCAAATAAGTTTGACTTTATTCGTCATCATCGTCTTCCTCATCATCGTTGTCATCAATTGAGGAGCTATCGCCGGACAACATATTTCGGAGTTCGACAAGGTTAATACGATAAGCTACACGATGACTGCTGATATCAAGGGATGGAAAGCTTAGACCTATGGCTACAAGCGCGTCGCAATCGGGCGGCAGTTGAAACTTGCTTTCTTTTTCCTCTTCTTTTCTGGGCTCAATTAAGTGGATTAGCAATAGCGGTGCCTGTCTAACGGCAGTGTATGCTTTGCCCGGAATTGTTTGGATACTCTTTTTGGCTTCGCTTCTATACCTAATCTCTGCTGCCTCGATTTCAGGCTTTGACAATCCTGCCTTCTCATCGGCCGCTGATCCCACCCGCAGTTTAGTCCCGTTAACGAGCAAGGCTTTTATATTGTCATCAGTAGATATCTTGCGGACCCTTCTTTTTACCTCTAACTCTTCTGCGAATTTTATCGAGCTGCCGCTGCCCGTGGGTAAAGCTACATCCCATGAATCAAGCTTATGGTCGGTGGATTTTTCAATAAAATCAGCCAGGCTAGATGTTTGCAGCTTTACGCTAAGAGGGTGATTGATAAATGCCTTTAGGAATTTTACGACCAGTTGTTTCGGTACGGACCGCCATACGGGGAAGGCGCCATCTTCCATCTTTTTAGAATCAGGACTGGTTAGTACTGATCGTATAAAACTCTGCGCCTCCTTGTAGTTTGAGGAAACTATCGAGGGGTCTTTTAGTAAGCGGGGCGACTCCAAGCTTTCTTCAGTAATAGATATTATCTGGACAATTTCATCCGAGTCCCTCATTTTGTTTCTGGCGGTAATGAGTAAAGACTCAGGATGAGATCTCACGCGAAGCCCAAAATCGATTGGCTTGAGGCGAGAGTTCTGCATTCGACGCACTTCGTTACGAAGCTCGTCAGTCGCCTCTGAGATATGTGCATACCAATCCGCTGTCTCTTCAGTCATCCAAATTTTGCATAGATCTTCGTAACCGGATCGATAGCCGAACCACCTTCCCATTTGAAGTAAAGCATCATACATTTGAGTTGTTCTGTAAAAGTAACTAATGCACAACCCTTCGAGCGTCAAACCACGCGCTAGGCTGTTGCCCCCAACTGCTACTACCCTCAAGCCGTGTTCCTTGTAGGCGGTATAATCTAAGCTGGCCGGCCCGCTTTTTTGGTTTACTGCAGTAGTTTGAATCGGCATCGTAGAAGCTGAAAGTTTGGCTTGAACCTGCTGCCACGTTATTTCTAGGTTGGAGAAGTTTCTCTGAAATGCGTTGTATAGAGATTTAATGGAGCTATTGCGTATGGCTTCATCGAAAGGTAGGGAAGCGTAATTTCGAATGTCTCCTTGCATCAGCCGGACTTCATGATCGAGGATGTCTCGGACTTGATTTTGTATCAAGGTGAAGTGACTAACGTTTACTAGCATGGATCTATGCTTTGGCATCCCAACACGAATGTCCATTAGCGTGTTAACTAAGAAGAAGCATGTGATCGCATCTTTAAGCGATGACGGGACGCCCTCCACCACGCTGTCAGAGGCCTGTCCGCGCGGAAAGTACTCCTCGGCATCATCGATAACGTTTAAGCACTTTAGATCGGAGTTTTCGCCAAAAATCCGGCTTGCCCCAACATAATTTGTAGGCGCGTCTAATGTGTAAATAAAATCGCGAGGGAATAGATCGTCACCCTCGACATTATTCGTTGTTTCAGGGTTGATGAATACGTTGGCAAACGGAGTTGCGGTAAACCCTACATAACTGGATCTCGGGAAAACTTTCAGCAATCCACGGATCCCCGCATTTATAGCAGTTGCCTTTTTGGGGTTTGTATTGATAGAGGCATTGTCCGCCTCGTCATCAATAAGTAGAAGGGGGATGTCTATGTTTCCGCCGGGGCCAGCATTATAATTAACCAGCCACTCTACTAGGTTTTCGAGGATTCGCTTGTTTTTCTTGACTACAAGAAGAACAGGCTCTCTGTAGTCGTTTAACCTAAATCCAAGTTGGTTTACCATTGCCGCCCGGAAATCTACTATTGTAGACGTAAAGACACCCGCTGAGCGTGCACCATTGATTAATCCAACGCCAATTTCTTTGCGATGGCGCTTTCGGTTGTTTACGACGCCCGAGCTATCCAGTCCTACAAACCCAGAGTCTAAACGTTCCTGAGTTTGTCTTCTCAAACTTTCCAGCGTCCCTGTCAACAGAATTACTAATTTGTACCCCGCATCTGCCGCCTTGCAAATCAAGCCTGTATAGTTAGAGGTTTTCCCTGACTGCACATCGCCCATTACTAAACCTCGCCGCGGCCATCCTGTGCGACCTGATGGATCTCCCATCAAATCTAGGATTTCATCCGTTACCTTATCTAGCGAGTTAACAACTTTGGGACCCCAACCCTGCTTCAAAAGATCGGTTTGGTAGCGACTCCAATAGAATGGGTCGATTGCAGCCTTTTTAGCTCTCAGCCAAGGATTGTGTTCATCATAAACACAGTCTCCCAATCCCATGTCAACTGTGAGCGCTTCATGAAGCTTCTTAATAACTACTTCAAACTCGTCGTCCGTGACAGTGTAGGGCGGTATGCTCCTTAGAGTGGACGCCAAGTCAAAGATGGCCCCTTCGGTTGGAACTCCATCAACTGTTAGGGCTGTGATAACTCCCAATTCCAGGCGACGAGCATTCGCTGACAGTACCATCCTTGACGTCTCACTCACGAGTTATATTCCTCAACAATTTTCTTTGTTAGTTCTGGGTATAGATTAAATGGTTCTATTAAATGAAGCGACATTAGCAGTTGCCTTCTGGTCGGCGAATCTGCTGGCATATTTACTATAATTGTCGAAATCATATCGTTGATATTTTCGACCGCACTGTCACTTGCGAAATCAGGTCGGACGTCGCTTGCCATACGGTTGTACAAGGCGTCCGCAGGGAATGAGCTCTCGATAACCCCTAAAACTAGGTTGAGTCGTGCTCTTCCTTCTTTGTCTAGAGATTTTGAGAACTCTGAAATTAGTGGATGGTTTCGATTCACATCGAATCTAACACCTGATCTATCGAGAACTTCGTTCCAGCCAGGGGCGACATCAGAGTCAGAGATTTTGCGACCCTTAAAAGCGATCGTTCTGCCGCTGACGGACCTGATTCTGTCCACTGTCCGTTTTAAGTTTTGCCGAACCAACTCAGGCGGATGAGCGGCCGATTTTTTTATATCTAAAGTCCAAAGATGGTCAAGTGTGTTGGGGATATCTACCCGTACTCGCGCAAGCTTACTTAGCTCGTCTTTTCTTGCTAGGCGAAACCAAGTTCCCCAAATTATCAGTCTTCTATTTCTATATATATAGAATCCCTGCTGGCTTCGAAAGCCTTCGCTCCCGCCGATTAGCTGTACATCATTGCTGCTAAGTTTGCTCATGTGCGGCAAAATAAAAGGTTTGACTACGACCCTTTTGCCTTCGACGGAAAACTTCTCCTCGTCCAGAGGCTGAGTAGCTTTATGATTGGCCAAGAAAGGGTCAAACGGAACAATCGCAGAACCGTTGAGAGCCATTGATATTTTTGGCTTGCTCCCTTCTTTTGTTAGGAAGCGATGGAAAACAAGTGATAGATGCTCGCGGGCCGCAAGCATTTTTGTTCCCAATGCGTTTTCTGGATCTGCTTCCCCAACAAGCAATTTGTCGAGTTCTTGCCACAGTACCATCGTCCCTGATTTTTTACTTTCTAGCTGACTAAAGTGAGGTAAGGCTTGGCAGTCTGAGAGTTCAAGCTGAAGCATGACCCAAGCGCCTTTTTCGATAACGACATCGAGATCCCAACAAAATGCGTTGATATCAGCATCTTGTTTGGAAATGACAGTCATCCGGCGACATTGTGATATGGATGCTGTCTTGAGCCCTAAGCCATACCGACCCATATCGTCTTCCCCCCTCTCTAAAAGAGGGTTTTTGCTGCCGTGTCGCATTGCGCTCTGCAACACCTCATGCGACATTCCTTTTCCGTCATCTATTATCGCGATGTAAGGGTTGTCAGTAGGGCGGAACTCGATGTGGATCTCTTTGGCATGGGCGGAAATACTATTATCAATTAAGTCCGCCAACGCCGAATCCAAGGTGTAGCCAATTGACCGCATTGATTCGAGCAGTGACGCTGCGTGGGGAGGGTGCTGAACCTCTATCATCGCACCAGTCTCCTAGTACAAAAGGTAACCAAGAATCCCTCCAACAACATTCCTACCCCCCAAAGGCTCGCGTTGATTTCCTATAGTCCCTCTACCGTGGGGCATAAGCCGCAGACGGCAGGGTGTGACATCTATTGGCCACTATTCGTCGCATAAAACTGGTTATGATGCAAGCCTCATTTCCAGCCTCCACTGCTTTGGACCTGCCTAGGCATCATTTAGATGATCATCGAATCCGCTACCCCAGCATGCTCCGGACTTAAAGTCCTGCCCTTAATTATACGCTCTACTAGTTTGGCAATTTTACTTGCAAGAAGAGGTGGGACGGCATTCCCAACTTGGTGGTATTGCTGCGTGCGATTGCCTAGGAAAAAATAATTATCTGGGAAGGTTTGCAATCTAGCTGCTTCCCTAACAGTCAGGCTGCGACATTGATTAGGATCATAGTGGATGAAGTAATGGCCATCTTTCGATATATGGCTTGTTATCGTTGAGGAGTACTGGTTGTGAAGTTGTACTCTAAAACGATCGCTAAATTTACCACTTTCCCAGTTTTTATGGTCAGGAGCCAATCCGGGAAGATTGAATTCTTGATGACCCTTTGGAGAGACATGGTGAGCCTGTGCGAAGACTGAGGCATATACATATCGCTTGAGATCTGCACTCATGTGGCTGCGAGCTTCATGGTTGAGCCAGACGTTTAACCTGTCGTCTGTAAACCACGAGTCCAAATCGTCCGATTTTGTTTTGCCACTCCAATAGCTTGTCTTTCTTACTCTCAATCCGCCATTATTCAACCGGCCTCCCGAAAATGAATCTCGGAAGATTTTAAGGTTCATCTCTAAGTTTGGATCCTGCTTTCCAGAGGAAATCAGGTCTGCATATAAGGTGTCCAAGTGATTTAAAACTTCACTGCACCACTTGTCTGGAGTGTCGCTTCCCCTCGATAGCGTACTTCGTAGAGGCGGAAGATTTCCGATTACGTCTCCAACTGTAACTGGTTCGGCAGTTTCAAGCTTGTGCTCGTTTACCTCTCCAATGTAATCTTCTGAAATGCCGATCAAAATGACCCGGTGGCGACCTTGTGGAATGCCATATTCTTCAGCGCGTATTACAAAGTTACTAAAGTCAATTGAGTCTGGCGACATTCCTGATTCGTATATGTCATCAGAGACCAAGGAGCAGATTTTATATTTAGTACCACATCCGCCTTTGATGCCTAATGCGGCATCAGGGTCAGCTAAGTCCTGGAGTATTTGTGGGAATATTTGAGTGCCGCTAACCTTCGAGGAAAGAATCCCTTTGACATTTTCCATCACAAATACTGCAGGGCGCTTGCTCTGAATTATCCGAAGATATTCCCGGTAGAGGAAGTGGCGGTGGTCATCTTCCGCTTTGTATTCTGCATTTCCCTTGTTGCGTGCTCGTCCAACTATTGAATAAGCTTGGCAAGGGGGGCCACCAATCAATACCCAAGGTTTACTGGTATCTAGTCTCGCTTCTAGAATGCGGTCTAGCTCGGCATTCCCCTCCGCACTCCCTAGTTTAATTTGGCGGGCCTCTTTATCGGCATGCTGCCATTCTTTGGCGCTGTTCGAAGTCCAAGGTTGTGATGCCCCACCCGTCTCGCAGTAGTAATAGTAGTCGTCAAGGGCTGCTGGATTGTTTTTTTTCAGCGCTCGATAAAATGCACGGAGTCTTAGCGTAGATCGAGCGAACGGGTCCATTTCTGCTGAGACTAATACATCAAAGCTTCTGCCCTCATTGAGTGAAGAGAAACCTTCACCAAGGCCGCCAGGGCCAGCGAAGAGATCCACGACCTGTAAAGGGTTGTTACAATTCATGAGCTACATCTGCCAAAGGTAAACGAAAGTGGATGTTGTAGATAAAGCGACCAGATCTCGGATGATGGCTGCGATAACGGGCAAAAATACACAGCCTGAGCTCGCATTGCGCCGTTTCCTTCATGCTTTGGGCTATCGTTTTCGCCTGCACCGCAAGGACCTCCCTGGCAAGCCTGACATTGTAATGCCCAAGCTCCGGACCTGTATATTTGTACACGGATGTTTTTGGCATCGACATGTTGGATGTCAATACGCTACTACACCTAAGACTCGGAGCGAATTCTGGGCGGCAAAATTTTCAAGGAACGTTGAGAGAGACCTCGAAAATGTACAGGCGCTGGAGGCCACAGGCTGGACGGTCATGGTTGTGTGGGAGTGCGAGATAAAGCAAGGCGGGGGGCGCTTGTCTGATCTACATGAGGCCCTACAAGTGAAGGCGTTGTCCGCTGCCTCAGTGAGGCCTCGCTGTAGGTAATGTTGGCGCCGACTGGACAGGGTGATCGTGACTTCTACGGCCGTCGACGGCAGGAGCGCTTGCCATTTGATCGATCTGTCAGCAACCGCGCAGTCCCTAGCCGCTTACTGATTAGTAAAACGGTGAGTTTGTAGTAGTACTGGCTTGCGCTTGAGTGGTCCTTCAGAAAGTGAGTCAAAAACCAGCGCATATGCTTTCGCTGCCAAGTCCAAGGGGTGTTTCGTTGCCAGCGCTCTTGGATCGCCGCTTGCATGATTTGAGCTTGTCGGAGGTGCCTTTGCTGCGTGCTCTTCGAGCCGCACAGAACGCCGATCAAGAACAACGTCATATCAAAGGATTTGCTCATGACCGGCCACCGATGTAGGCCGAAACCACATCGAGCCGGTTATGTCCGAGCTCAAGACTGATTTGTAGGCGTGCCTGTTGATCAAGGTCGGGGTCGATTCGATAGCAGTGGCCGCCATTGACTGGGGCTGCATAGCCTGTGAAATGCTCGTAGCGTTTGCAAGCGTAGGCGGCGCGCAATTCATGAAACCCCTTTAGCTTGTGCCTATGCAGAATTTTGCGGGCGGGGCGCACCGTCATTTGCAGGAACGCGGCGTAGCTTTCTTCTGGGGCCAGCAGGTTACGGCTGCCCCTCGGTGACGCATTTCTTGCGAAAAGGATTGCCTCGTTTACCTCATTGTTGGCAGCAATCCACCGCGGCGCTGATGCCCCAGAGCGGCCGCCTTTGGTGCCGTCTTGGATATTGATACGACCCAAGTGCTTGGCCTCATGGTGCAAGCGTGGCAGGTCCGCTAGGATCGCTTCGCGCAGGCGCATGCCGGTTGCTCGGGCCAACAGGGCAATCGCGGCCACTCGCTCGTACTGCTGTTCACACAATACCTGCAGCACGCGCTGTACCTGTTGATGGTCTTGGCCAGCTGGAGCTTGGGAGCGTACGTTGGAGCGCTGCTGCCCTAATGCCTGGCTCGGGCTGATGACTCTCACTTCCTGATCACCGCGCAGCGCGGCAAGGGTGCGGTTGACGCTGCTCAGGCGATTTTGCGCGGTAGCGATGCATAATGCGCCTTGCTGGATCTGCTGACGCAGGTATGCGACGTAGTCCTGGAGCGTCTGTTGATCAATTTGGCGCGCGTCGTTGTAACCGGGGCCGCCCTCTGACCGGCACCAGTCTACGAATGCTTGCCAGCGATCGCTATGCGCTTTGACCGTGGCGAAGTGGCCGCCGGCGAACATGTCCCCTAGCGCCTGCCGACCGGCATAGCTCAATTGGCGACCATAGCCAAAGTTGCGACCATCACGCCGACCGACCAGCACCATTGTCTTCACCTTGATCGTTGGTTTGTAGGTGCAGCAGCAGGGCTTTCCAGTGGGCGCTGACGCTGTCCAACTGTCCCCAGTGTGCTGGGCGGATGAGAAGGGCGTTTTCGCTGTGTTGCAGCAAGGCCCCGTCTTCTTGCAACTGCTCGATGAGCCGAGCGAGGTCGATTGACTCAGATGTTGGAGCGGCGACAGCGGCGACACTGGCGACAACCCCCGCCGCATCTGGATTGGCACGTGGCGACAAAGTTGTGACGGTGGCGGCGACACACCGTAACTCGGACGACGAGCGATGTTGCGCCTGGTAGCGGCGCACGGCGTCATTGAGTCGGAACATGGCGCACCTCGAATATGTCCCCGTCATTGTCCAGCCAGTTATGGGCAACCAGTTGCAGCAATAACTCGAAGGTGTGCCGCGTGCTTTTACGGGCAAACCGGGGGCCGTTGCGCGTAAGGTCGCGCAGGCGAAACGGTGGCCAGTTCTTCTTTATCAACCAGCGCAGCAGGCAATCAGCCTCTGCGCGAAGCTTATTCAGTGGTTCCTGTTCAGTCAGCCGTTGGTTCTCGGCCAGGTAGTAATCCATCAGCGTGGAGGCGCGCTGAATGTACAGGTCTTCCAATACAGTCGATTCCTCAACCACCGCCATCACACCAGCCATGCGTAGTACGTTCGCGGCGGCTTTGCTCGCTGCAGCTTGGACGTTGACCAACTCGCCGAACTCCCCAGACTCGCATTCAATGGTGTCGTGAATGGCAATCCAGGCCTCACGGGCGCGGGGGTTTAACTCCAGGGCCGTAGGGTTGAGGCCACCATCTTTGTGCCGTGACCAAGGCTTCTGCATCAGCGTGGCAATGCGCTGCTGGTACAGGTACACCTTTGGATCTCGGGTCAGGTCGATGGCTTTGTACAGTCGTTGTCCAACCAGACGCTCCGGCCAACTGATCAGACAGCGCCCCAGGATGCCCTGGTCTTTGATATCTGCGTCCTGCAGCAAGCGGTCTGCCAGGCGGGGTTGAAGCATCAAGTGTATGCTGAGGCGGCGATCATAGGCACGCAGACTTTCTCCAGTCATCGCGCGCGACCGATCAACCGGGCTACCGTCCCACAGGGTCGACAAGTGAGTGATCGCCTTGATCATGTTGTCCTTGCTCATGGTGCTGCCGCCCAAAAACTGCCCGCCCTCATCGCTGAACAGCCCCATGCTGGGCAAGCCGTGGCACAGGCTTTTGACCAGGCCCTCAATGGTCGGCTCAGCAGTGAGCAGTCTTGGTTGGACAGGTTCAGGTTGAGCGTCCAGCGCTAGCTGTGCTGATTTTTTCGAGGTCGGTGACTTCGCGGTGAGACTCATTGCAGCTCGGTGCGCCTTGAGCTGTTCGCCATAGGCGATCCACTGCTGTCTTTCCCAGTCGCGTACGGCCTGCAGCGCAATATGGTCCACCGCGCTTTTGCGATCACCCGAGCAAGCCACCGTCAGCAAGTACAGCGACAACGGATAAATTCGGCCGTCGAGGTGAACATTGGCGTGCGCCTGGCTCGCCAAAGCTGCCGTGGCTAGAACAGATTGCGCGGCCATGGCGCAGGGCACGCCGATCACATCGGCCATGCGTTCCACGGCAGGCCCCAATAGATCGCCCAGCGCCGCGACCGGGTAGGGTAGGGGCGTAACCTGCTGTTCCAACAAGGGGCGTGGTGGCCCTTGTACTTCGCGCAGTTGCATAGCCTTCCTCCATAAATTACCGATCTCTCCCTCACGTCATCCCGCCAAGAATGCTGAGTGTTATCAGGGATCAAGGCCCCTGCGACCTGTGAGGGTGTCCACTGACGCGGGACTGGCGGCTCCTTACTACCAGGAGCAAGGGCATCTCATGATCTGGCCTCCTTAACACCGTTACCGGTGGGCGGGTGGAGGCTGCATTGGTTGACGAGACCAGTGCCGCGAGATCCTGAGCCATGTGCAAGCAGCAATGCGATGACCGGGGCATGCCTGACTGTCAGTCAGGTGCAGTCCATTCCCTGATCTGCGGCACCATCATCTACAGCGCTGTTGCTGGTGACATCGGCATTTGTCACGCCGATTGTCACGAGGGGAATTGCCGCAAAGCCATGTGCGATGAGGGTTGCAGCAGTGTTAGGAGCGCCCGTCTCTTTTCTGGAAAAAGAGACGGGCGAGCGGTTGGCGCAAAACGTTGGCCGAGCAGGTTCGTTGCTGCAGGGCTAAAGGGTTAGCGGGCAGCCGCACTTGGCGGGTTGTTTAGAGGGCGTCCATCATTCTGGCGAATGACCGTGCGAGCCTCCGGGCGCGAATCGCACTTTGGGTTGAACCACCGGGTTAGCGGCATGACCTTGAAGGCTCTGGTCATCTGGGGTGCTGCCTAAGGCAGCGCTTTGAATCTTCGTTTTATCGGTCGCCGCGGCACGGGTCAATTGGTGACGGGCACATGGAAATGCGCCAGATTCCACCTCTGGCGTGCTTTGGAAGTCGGTGGGTGTCAGTGGCAGAGTGGCCGTTTGTCGCTTTTCTAGTGTTAGCCCGTGAACATGGGGATGCGAAGCCTCCCCATGTTCACGGGCTTAGCCGGAGAAGCCAAAATCGAGGCGAGTTGGCGACTGTCGCCATCCGCTCAGACGACAAGGATGTAGATGGCGCGCGGTCTGTCGCCAGTGTCGCCGTTGTCGCCGCGCCCTATCGGATGGGTACTACGTTCCGATCCCTAGCCACATTCATCGCGCTGGCCGAGAGATTGCCCGTCGACGCCTTCAGAATGTACTCGCTCCACCAAGCCATCATCGGCCGCCGTCGCTCGATGTAGTCGGCTCGGTTGTAGGCACTGCGCACCTCATCCTTGTCGACGTGCGCCAGCGCCACTTCGATGAGCTCCGGGTCCCACCCATGTTCATTCAATATGGTGCTGGCCATCGAGCGCATGCCGTGGCTGACCAAGCGGTCCTGGAAGCCCATGCGTTTCAACGCCATGTTGGCGGTCTGGCTATTGGCATGAGTACGAGGGTTTCGGTCTGCCGGGAAGACGTATTCTCGATGACCACTGTGGGACTTCAGTATCTCCAGCAATGACATGGCTTGATCGCTCAACGGGATGCTGTGCGGTCGGCGCTTCTTCATCCGCTCCGGTGGGATGGTCCAGACACGCCTTTCAAAATCGATGTCTGCCCAACGAGTAGTTGCCGCCTCGGCGGGGCGAGTCATGGTGTGCAACTGCCATTCGATCAGACAACGGGTCGTGCGCTTGATACTGGCGTTCGCTATTTCCAGCATGAGTTCAGGAAGCTCCTCGGGTGGAAGCGCCGCCATGTTTTCTTTCTTCGGTTTCTTGAACACCGCCCGAATCCCGCTGAGCGGGTTCGCGAAGATCATTCCCGAATTGACCCCGTAGGTCATGATCTCGTTGAGGCGCTGGCTAAGCCGCTTCACCGTTTCCAAGCTGCCTTTGGCTTCGATAGGGCGAAGGATCTTGATCACCATCGGTGCACTGACTTCCGAGATTGGAGTCGATTTCATGCTCGGAAAAACGTGCAGCGTGAGTGAGCGCCAGATGTCCTCAGCATAGGCCGGCGTGACCGAGTCCTTTTTCAGCTCGAACCAGGCGCTAGCGACTTTCTCGAACGTATGTTCCGTCTCGGCTAGCTTGGCCTGCGCGAGCTCATTGCGCTGAGCTTTGGGATCAATCCCCTGCGCAAGTACTTCCCTAGCCTCAACCGCTTTCCGCCGAGCTTGCGCCAGAGAGACCTCAGGGTAGGAGCCGAGCGCCATGTTGATTCGATTTTTGGTGACCGGATGCCTGTAGTTGAAATTCCACTGCATCGAGCGGTTGACCCGGACTCGGAGCTGGAGGCCGTCGCCATCCGTGAGGACATAGTCCTTGTCTTTGGGCTTGACTGCCTTGAGCTGGCGGTCGGAGAGGCGAGCTGTTTGAGCGCACATGGGAGAAGCTCCATGACACCTTTTGGTATTCCCAAGATTAGCCCCAGGTAGGCTGGAATACCACCGGGAATACCGGGATGGCTGGAACTCAAAAAACCATTGTGGTCCTCAAAAGAGCAGTAAACCCTTGATTTCACTGACTTCCAGGCACAAAAAAAGACGTCCGTGGACGTCTTTGATTGATCATTTGGTGGAGCCGGGGGGATTTGAACCCCCGTCCGCCAGTACTCCGCTGTCGGTACTACATGCTTAGCCGTCTCTACTGAGTTAATCCGCAGCCGCCCGAGTGGCAGGGTGCTTTGGACGAGTTGGGTAAGTTTTAGTCGCTTTGCCCCCAACGTGCTACACGACGATCCTGTTCTGTATGACAATCACTTCGGGTTTACAGGCATCCCCTAGTGATTGCTGGAGCCGAAGCTACCAGGAGAGCGGGCTCAGCTGCTTACGCAGCGAGAGCGTAACCCTCGTAGTTTTCGTCATTGGCAACTATAGAAAGTTGCAACAGTGGATTTACGAGTTCTGTTACCAACTCGGCATGCACCTAGAGTTTCGTGACCGGCGTCGAATCCTAATCGGCCCCACACTCAGCTCTAGCTGAACGTGCTTTTCAGCACGCAAGGCGGAGTATACGCCTTTGCGCGGGCGACGTCGACAACTGGTCCTGTCGTCGCCCGTGCCGGGCCTCACGCGCCGCCGCTACCGCCGCTGGTGCCGCTGCCTTTGTCGGTTTTCTCCAGGCGTTCGAGCACTTTGCTGGTAATGGCGATGCATTCTTTGGTGTCGCCGGAGGCCTGGGCGGCCTTGGCTTTGTCGACGTGCTCGGTGAGGGCTTTGTCGAGGCCTTCGGAGGTGGCGCCGGCGGTGGCCATGCTGTCGTCGATTTTCTGCAGGTTCAGGGCGCACAGGTCGTCGGCGGCGAACACGGGGGAAGCCAGCAGGGTGGCCGCCGCGAACAGGGCTGAGAGAGCAGTACCTTTCATGGGTGTCTCCTTCTGCAAGGCCTCTGGAAGGTGGGCCTGAAGGGTGGACTGTGGCGTTTGGGCGTGGGTTCAATCCAAGTGCTGGCTGGCGGATAGGGCGCGCTGTCAGGGCTGGGCGTTGGGGTAGAGTTTGCCCAGTTCGATGTCATCGGCCACGGCCTTGGCGAAGGCGCTGAGGTAGCGGGCTGCGCCGAGGGCCATTTGATCGCCGTTGAGCTCGGCTTCGAGGGTGAGGTGGCGGATCAGGCCGAGCATGGTCGAGAGTTCTTCGAAGGCGCGTTCGGCGGGGACGCCGGGCAGGATGCGGTAGAGGTCGAGGAAGGTTTCGCTACCGGCGGTTTTCCAGTTTCTGAGGTCGTGGGTCATCTGATCAGTCCTTGATAGCTGCGGGGGTGGGGGTGTTCGGGGTGGAGGTGGCCCGGGTGCAGGTGTCAGAGGGGGTGAGCAGTTTGAAGTGGGGTGGGTCGGGGACGAGTTTTTTCATGGTGCAGTTCCTATATTTCCAACGGGAGCTACCTCCAGAATCCCTCTCACAGGATAAGGGTGGCGGCCATGCGTGGGGTGAGAGACCGGCAAATATAGGAAACCCGGCCAGGCCGAAGCCTGCCCACGCACGACTGCCATAGCAGTACTGCTGTTGGAACCTATAGCCGGGCTCTCACACCCGTTCGCCAAATATGACGACCCGAGGAAATTAGCCCTGATGCTCATGCTCAACAACAGCGAAACGGCTGTAGCGGTCGTAGGGTAATTCCCAAGCGTGGTTGAGCTGAAGTATTTGGTTGCAGGTTCGGAAATGTCTTACGGCTGGAGGCCGTAGGCGAGGGCTTTGCCCTCGATCGCAGGCAAGCCAGCTCCCACGGGGTTCGCGGCGGCTATGGATGAAGTGTTCATTCAGATCCACGGGGTTCGCGGCGGCTGTGGATGAAGTGTTCATTCAGATCCCCGCAAAGAGCCCGGGGCGATCATGGATGATGTGATCATTCAGGTCGCCCCACAAACACCGCGCTCGATCAGATACTCCGCGCCCGGGTCACGCGGTCTACCAAATAGACCAGCCCGTGATAGTCGATCCCACTGTGGCTCGACAGGCCAATCTCGCAGGTGCGGCTGGTCGAGATGCCTTCGCTGCAATACTGCACCGCATCCTTGAGGCTGCGCAGCGAGTGGGCGTTGAGCTCGGGGGTGGTGAAGCCTTTGTCGCCGGCGAAGCCGCAGCAGTGAATGCCTTCGGGGATCACCACCTGTTTGCTGCAGCGCCGCGCCAGGTCGATCAGCGCCTGGCTTTCGCCCAGGTGCTGGGTGCTGCAGGTGACATGCACGGCCACCGGCTCCTCCTGGGGGGTGAACTCCAGGCGCTCGAGCAGGTGGGTGCGGATGAAGCGCACCGGGTCGTACAGGTCCAGGCGGGTTTCGCCCAGGTCTTGCACCAGGCGCAAGGTGCAGGGACTGGTGTCGCAGTAGATCGGGTCAAGCCCGCCGCGGCTGGCATGCAGCAGGGCGTTGATCAGCTCCTGGCGCTTGTGCTCGGCCTGCTCGGCGTAGCCTTTGGAGGCGAACGGCTGGCCGCAGCACAGGCTGTCGGCGTTGTCGGGGAACACCACCTGGTAACCGGCTTTCTCCAGCAGGGCGCGGGTCTTGTCGAGCAGCGAGCTTTGCTCGCGGTCGGCGTAGGCCGGGCCCATGACCCGCGATACGCAGGCGGCCAGGTACACCACCCGTGGCCGGGCGTCGTTGCTTGCCGGGCCGAAGTCGATGGCGCGCAGTGGCTGCGGCATCGCTGGGGTCCACTGCGGCAGGCGGCCGTTGCTGGCTTTGCTCAACGAGGCGCTGATCCGCCCCAGACGTGGCGCGCCGAGCAGCTTGCGTGCGCCGTTGGCGGCGGCCAGGGTGAAGCGGGCGCCGCGCAGGGCGGTGTGGAAGTGTTCGGCCAGCCAGTCGGCGGTCTTCTCGTGCTCGGCGGCCTGGCCGCGCAGTTTCTTCACCAGCTCGCCGGTGTTGATGCCGACCGGGCAGCGCTGGGCGCACAGGCCAGTGGCGGCGCAGGTGTCGATGCCTTGGTATTGATAGCTGCGCAGCAGCTCGCGCACGTCTTCGCCGGCGCGCTTCTTGGCCTGGATGTCGCGCCACATGACGATGCGTTGGCGCGGGCTGAGGGTCAGGCCTTTGGACGGGCAGACCGGTTCGCAGAAGCCACACTCAATGCACTTGTCGACGATCTCGTCGGCCGCCGGCAGGGGCTTGAGGTGCTTGAGGTGGATGGCTGGGTCTTCGCTCAGGACCACGTCCGGGTTGAGGATGCCGTTGGGGTCGAGCAGGCGTTTGAGCTGCCACATCAGTTGGTAGGCGTCATGCCCCCATTCCAGCTCGACGAAGGGCGCCATGTTGCGTCCGGTGCCGTGCTCGGCCTTGAGCGAGCCGCCAAATTCGACTGCCACCAGTTGCGCGACGTCGTCCATGAACGCTTGGTAGCGTGCCACTTCCTGTGCGCTGTTGAAGCCTTGGGTGAAGACGAAGTGCAGGTTGCCTTCCAGCGCGTGGCCGAAAATGATCGCCTCGTCGTAGTGGTGCTTGTCGAACAGTTGGATCAGCCGGTTGACGCCTTCGGCCAGTTGCTCGACCGGGAAGGTCACGTCTTCGATGATCACCGTGGTGCCGGTCTGGCGTACTGCGCCGACGGCGGGGAAGGTGTCTTTGCGGATCTTCCACAGTAGGTTGTACACGGCCGGGTCTTCGCTGAAGTCGACTTTCTGCTCCAGCGGGAAGTCGGCGATCGAGGCCATGATCAGTTCGAGTTGCTCGTGCAGCAGGCTCTGGCTGGCGGCGCGCGACTCGATCAGCAGGGCGCAGGCGTTGTCCGACAGCGCCTTGACCCACACCGGCATGCCGGGCTTGTCCTGCACCGAGCGCAGGCTGCGGCGGTCGAGCAATTCGACGGCGGACACCGGTTGGCGCTTGAGCACCGTCACCGCCTTGCAGCAGCTTTCCACGGTCGGGAAGACGATCAGCGCCGAGGCCTTGTGCGGGTGGTCGAGCACGGTGTCGTAGGTCACCGCGCTGATAAAGCCCAGGGTGCCTTCGGAACCGACCAGCAAGTGCTGCAGGATATCCAGCGGTTGGTCGTAGTCCACCAGTGCGTTGAGCGACAGACCTGTGGTGTTCTTCAGGCGGTATTTGTGGCGGATCTTGGCCGCCAGTTCGCTGTTGGCGCGGGTCTCGCGGCCGAGCCGGGCGAGTTCGCCGAGCAGCTCGGCGTGGCTCTGTTCGAAGGCGGCGACGCTGGCCGGATCTTCACTGTCCAGGCGGGTGCCGTCGGCCAGTACCAGGCGCAGGCCGGCGAGGGTGTGATAGGTGTTTTGCGCAGTGCCGCAGCACATGCCGCTGGCGTTGTTGGCGACGATGCCGCCGATCTTGCAGGCGTTGATCGAGGCCGGGTCGGGGCCGATCTTGCGCCCGAACGGGGCCAGCCAGGCGTTGGCCTGGGCGCCGATCACGCCGGGTTGCAGGCGGATTTGCTCGCCCTGGCGACGGATCTCCTTACCGTTCCAGTTATCCCCCAGCACGATCAACACCGAGTCGCTGATGGCCTGGCCAGACAGGCTGGTGCCGGCGGCGCGGAAGGTCACTGGCACGCGCTCACGCTGGGCCAGGTGCAGCAGGCCGAGCACTTCGTCCTCGGACTCGACGCGCACTACCAGCTTGGGGATCAGCCTATAGAAGCTGGCATCGGTGCCAAAGGCCAGGGTCGAGGTCGGGTCGTCAAAACGGCGGTCTGCGGGGATCAGGCGCTCGGCATCTCTGAGGAACGCGGCAGGCAAGCTCATGCAATCTCCTCGCGGGGCCGTCGCGTCTGTTGCGCGAGGTGCCCCGGTGATTATCAGGCGGTATTGGGTGCAGGCGTTCAGGCGCCCAGTTCGCGCACCAGCGAATCGCGAGTGATCTCGCTGATCGACTTGGCGCCGGTGAGCACCATGGCGACGCGCATTTCTTTTTCGAACAGCTCGAGCAGGTTCTTCACCCCGGCTTCGCCGTGGGTGGCCAGGGCCCAGAGGAAGGCGCGGCCGATCAGCACGCTGTCGGCGCCGAGGGCGATCATGCGCACGACGTCGAGGCCGCTGCGGATGCCGGAGTCGGCGAGGATCTTGATCTCGCCTTTGACCGCATCGGCAATCGCCGGCAGGGCGCGGGCGCTCGACAGCACGCCGTCGAGCTGGCGGCCACCGTGGTTGGACACGACGATGCCGTCGGCGCCGAACTTGACGGCGTCACGGGCGTCATCCGGATCGAGAATGCCCTTGATGATCATCGGGCCGTCCCAGAACTCGCGGATCCACTCCAGGTCTTTCCAGGAGATCGACGGGTCGAAGTTGTTGCCCAGCCAGCCGATGTAGTCGGCCAGGCCCGTGGGGTTGCCCCGATAAGTGGAGATGTTGCCCAGATCGTGCGGGCGGCCCATCACGCCGACATCCCAGGCCCACTCGGGGTGGGTCATGGCTTGCAGCACGCGGCGCAGCGGGCCGTTCTTGCCGCTCATGCCGGAGTGGGCATCGCGATAGCGCGCGCCGGGTACGGGCATGTCGACGGTGAACACCAGCGTCTTGACCCCAGCGGCCTTGGCCCGCTCCAGGGCGTTGCGCATGAAGCCGCGGTCCTTGAGCACGTACAGCTGGAACCACATAGGCCGGTTGATGGCCGGGGCGACTTCTTCGATCGGGCACACCGACACCGTCGACATGGTGAATGGAATGTCGTGGGCGGCTGCCGCACGCGCCGCCTGCACTTCGCCGCGGCGGGCGTACATGCCGGTCAGGCCGACCGGAGCCAGGGCGACCGGCATGCTCAAGGTCTCGCCGAACAGTTGCGTCTGAAGGCTCAGCTCGGACATGTTCTTCAGCACGCGCTGACGCAGGGCGATGCTGGCCAGGTCTTCGACGTTATGGCGCAGGGTGTACTCGGCGTAGGCGCCACCGTCGGCGTAGTGGAACAGGAACGGCGGCAGCTTGCGCTGGGCCGCGGCGCGATAGTCGGTGGAGGCAGAAATGATCATGGAATCTCGCTGCAAAGGTTGAAAGGGGCGGCTGCCGGATGCGCCGTGACGCATCCGGCCCCTGTCACTTTAGTGGTGAACCAGCATGCCGGTGAGCCAGTACGCCTGGACCAGGGTGATCAGGCCGACGATGGTGGCGAAGAACAGGCTGTGCTTGACGGTGAAGCGGAACAGGTCCGATTCCTTGCCGACCAGGCCAGTCGCGGCGCAGGCCACGGCGATCGATTGCGGCGAGATCATCTTGCCGGTCACGCCGCCGCTGGTGTTGGCCGCTACCAGCAGGGTGTCGCTGACCCCGATCTGGTGCGCAGTGGTGGCCTGCAGCGAGCCGAACAGGGCGTTGGACGAGGTGTCCGAGCCGGTCAGGAATACGCCCAGCCAGCCCAGGAACGGCGAGAAGAACGGGAACGCAGCGCCGGTGCCAGCCAGGACCAGGGCCATGGTCGAAGACATGCCCGAGTAGTTGGTGACGAAGGCGAAGGCCAGCACCATGCCGATCGACAAGATGGGCCAGCGCAGCTCCCAGAAGGTCTCTTTAAAAGTGGTCAGACCAGTTTTGAAGTTGATCTTCAGCACTGCCATGGAAATCAGTGCGGAGAGGAAGATCGCCGTGCCGGTGGCGGAGATCGGGTCGAGCTTGAACACCGCTGGCATTGCAGTCGGTGCAGCGACGATCGGAGCGGTCTTGATCACCAGCTGGTCGAGGTGCGGGATGGCGAAGTTGAACACGAAGTTGTACATCGCGCCGCCCGGGGCGAAGGCGGCCTTGAATGGCTTCAGGGTCCAGATGGTCACCAGCACGGTGAGGATCAGGAACGGCGACCAGGCCTTGAAGATTTCACCCAGGCTGTACGGCGAAGGCTGGCTGCCGCTGGACTGCACCACGGCGGCGCCGACGCTGCCCTTGGCTTCGGCGAACGAGCGCTTGGGCTGCCACACTTTCAGGAACAGGGTCAGCGATACCAGGCTGGCCAGGGCCGAGGTGATGTCCGGCAGCTCTGGGCCGATGAAGTTCGAGGTGAAGTACTGGGTCACGGCGAAGCTCAGGCCGGCGACCAGGGCGGCAGGCCAGGTTTCTTTGACGCCGCGCAGGCCGTCCATCATGAACACCAGCCAGAACGGCACGAACAGCGACAGCAGCGGCAGCTGGCGGCCGGTCATGGCGCCGATGTGGAAGGCGTCGATGCCAGTCACTTGGCCGGCGACGATGATCGGGATGCCGAGCGCGCCGAACGCCACGGGCGCGGTGTTGGCGATCAGGCACAGGCCGGCGGCGTACAGTGGGTTGAAGCCCAGGCCCACCAGCAGCGCGGCCGTGATGGCCACCGGGGCGCCGAAGCCGGCTGCGCCTTCGAGGAAGGCACCGAAGCAGAAGCCGATCAGCAGCACTTGCAGGCGTTGGTCGTCGGTAATCGACAGCACCGAGCTGCGGATCACTTCGAACTGGCCGCTCTTGACCGTCAGTTTGTACAGGAACACCGCGGCAACGATGATCCAGGCAATTGGCCAGAGGCCGTAGAGGAAGCCGTAACCGGCGGCAGCCAGGGCCATGTCCACCGGCATGTTGAAGGCGAAGATCGCTACCAGGATCGACAGCCCGAGCGTGATGCTACCGGCCACGTGGCCTTTGAGGCGGAACACGGCGAGGGCGAGGAAGAAGAACACGATGGGGATGACCGCCGCCAGTGCGGACAGGCCAAGGCTTCCCAGAGGGGTATAGAGTTGTTGCCAGGTTTGCATATGGGGTGGCCCCTAATTGTTGTTGGTCAGCACTGGCATTGGATAATTGGTAAGACCAATTTACAATGTCTGGACGCTAGGTTAAAAGCGTGGCTGCGGCTGTGTCAATTTGTCTCGCGGCAAACTTTGGTCGGATGCCGATGAACGGGCCGTTGTCGGTGGGCGAAAATCGCCAACTGATGCGTGTCGGTTGCGCCTGGATAGGCCAGAATAGGCGCCCCCGAAATCGGTACGGGGGTTTGTGGAGAGCATGTGATGGTTTTTGATCAGGTCCGCCAACGGCGCCTGTCCGACGACATTGTCGAGCGGCTGGAAGGGATGATTCTCGAAGGGACGTTGACCTCGGGTCAGCGTTTGCCGGCTGAGCGCGTTCTGGCTGAACAGTTCGGCGTGTCGCGCCCATCGCTGCGTGAGGCGATCCAGAAGTTGGTGGCCAAGGGCTTGTTGGTCAGCCGCCAGGGGGGTGGCAACTATGTTGCGGCTTCGCTCGGCGCAACCTTCAGCGACCCGTTGCTGCAGTTGCTTGAGCACAGCCCTGAGGCGCAGCGCGATTTGCTTGAGTTTCGCCACACGCTGGAGGCGTCATGCGCCTACTACGCGGCGCAGCGGGCGACCGAGCCTGATCGTGAGCGGCTCAAGGCGGCCTTCGATGCGTTGCAAGATTGCTATTCGCGCAAGGACGAAGTCAGCCGGGCGGAGGAGGGCGCGGCGGATGCCAGTTTCCACCTGGCGATTGCCGAGGCCAGTCACAACGCCGTGTTGCTGCATACCATCCGGGGGTTGTTCGACCTGCTCAAGCGCAACGTGGTGACCAACATTGGTGGCATGTATCAGCAGCGTTCAGAGACGCGCGACATGCTCATCAGCCAGCATCGCGAGTTGTACCAGGCGATTGTCGAGGGGCGGGCGGAAGAGGCGCGGGAGGTGTCGAGCCGGCACATTTTGTATGTGCAGGAAGTGCTCGAAGAGGCGCAGCAAGAGGCCCAGCGCGTGGCGCGGGCAGAGCGGCGCAGCGGGCGCTGAGAAGCTGCGCCCCCACAAGCAGCGCATGACCCTGTAGGAGCGGGCTTGCCTGCGATGGCGGCGGTACATTCACCATCGCTATCGCGGGGCAAGCCCGCTCCCACAGCGGGTGAGCAGGAATTAGTCTTCCTTGCCCTTGTTGCGCACCGCACGCTGGATCTCGCGGTTGGAATCGCGCTCGCGCTGGGTATCGCGCTTGTCGAATTCCTTCTTGCCCTTACCTAGCGCGATCTCGCACTTGATCAGGTGCTTGCTCCAGTACAGCGCCAAGGCCACGCAGGTGTAGCCCTTCTGCGCCACAGCCGCTTCCAGGCGCTCAAGCTCGCGCTTGTTCAGCAGCAGTTTGCGCGTACGGATCGGGTCGGCGATCACGTGGGTGCTGGCGGCGGTCAGCGGGGTGATGTGGCTGCCGAACAGCCAGGCTTCGCCATCCTTGAGCAGCACGTAGCTGTCGGTCAGGTGCGCCTTGCCGGCCCGCAGGCTCTTTACTTCCCAACCGGACAGGACCAGCCCGGCCTCGAACTTGTGTTCGATGAAGTAATCGTGTCGCGCTTTCTTGTTTTGCGCGATGGTCCCGGTCGGATGTTTCTTTTGCTTAGCCATAGGGGCCGCATTATAGGCAGTCGTCGCGTCGTCGGCTATGGGATTTCGGTGTGCTTGAGCCTGCGGATCGAATCCCGGACAATGCAGGCGCTGTGCAATGCGCAGAACCTGTTTTCGGTGCGCTGAGAAGCGCCGCCGCCCAGCCTTGGAAGTGACGCCTGGATGACAACCCATATTCAACGTTCCGCCCTGCTGCCGTACCCTGCCCAGGCGCTCTACGATCTGGTCAACGATGTGGCCAGCTACCCGCAGTTTCTGCCTTGGTGCTCGGCCTCGACAGTGATCGAGAGCAGCGAAACCCACATGCGGGCGCGGCTGGAAGTGGCCAAGGGCGGCATGAGCCAGCAGTTCGTGACGCGCAATGTGCTGGTGCCGGGGCAGTCGATCGAGATGAACCTTGAAGAAGGCCCGTTCAGTCAGTTGCATGGTGTATGGGTGTTCAAGGCGCTGGGCGACAAGGCCTGCAAGATCAGCCTCGATCTGTCTTTCGACTATGCCGGGCCACTGGTGCGAGCGACCCTCGGCCCGCTGTTCAACCAGGCGGCCAATACCCTGGTCGATGCCTTCTGCCAGCGCGCCAAGCAGCTTAATAGCTGAAGCTTCGGTAAATAGCAGATACAAAAAAGCCCGGACCTAGGTCCGGGCTTTTTATTAACGCCGCCGTTATTGCGGGTTGGTGTCCAGCGGGGCTGGGGTCGGCACCGGCGTGGTTTCGATGGTGTCGATCTCGCGCTGGATCGACTCCTCGACCGAACCTGGCTTGGCCGGCTTCTCTTCTGGCTGAGTCGGCTGGCCTGGTTGGGCGTTCGGGCTGACTGTAGTGTCGCCGCTGCCACCAAGGATTTCCTGGTCGCGGCTGACGCCTGGCATGAAGTCGCCGGACAGGCTCACGAGCTGATCACCTTCGTTGAAGAAGATGCTCATACGCTCCTGCTGACGCTTACCGCCGCCAGGTTGCAGGCTGTAGAGATAATCCCAGCGATTGGTGTTGAACGTGTCCTGAATCAGCGGGTTGCCCATGATAAACCTTACTTGCCGTCGGGTCATTCCGGGGCGTAATTGGTCTATCATGTCCTGCGTGACGACATTGCCCTGCTGGATGTCGATTTTGTAAACCCCGGGAAACGAGCAACCGGCGAGTGCGAGCAGTCCCACAATGGTGAGGCTGGTTAGCAAGAGCTTGGACTTTTGCATCGGTGGGCGACTTCCACTATCTTGGCTGGACAACGTAAACCCCGATCATACCCGTATTAAGAGAAGCTGCGAAGCAGCATCGGCGAGAAAGCTGACCATGGTTGAAAATAGCGAACTGCGCAAAGCTGGTCTCAAGGTGACACTGCCTCGAGTAAAGATCCTACAGATGCTGGACTCCACCGAGCAGCGTCACATGAGTGCCGAGGATGTCTACAAGGCGCTGATGGAAGCTGGTGAGGACGTCGGTCTGGCGACCGTCTATCGCGTACTGACTCAGTTCGAAGCGGCGGGTTTGGTTGTTCGCCACAACTTCGACGGCGGTCACGCGGTGTTTGAATTGGCTGATGGCGGCCACCACGACCATATGGTCAACCTGGACACCAACGAAGTCATCGAGTTTTTCGATTCGGAAATCGAAAAGCGCCAGAAAGAGATCGTGGCCGAGCATGGCTACGAGCTGGTGGACCACAATCTGGTCCTGTATGTGCGTAAGAAGAAGTAACGATTTCGATCGTTATTAAAGCAAAGGCGACCTCAGGGTCGCCTTTGTGCTTTCTGCGCGGTTCGCAAAATTTGGTAGAGGCCCAAGCTCTGCTGGGATGCTAAGCCAGAGGCTTGCAACAGGGTGTCGTCAGGGGGGGGCGTGGCCTGGTAGGAGGTGCGTGGTAACAGGTGCGTGGGAGCGGGCTTGCCCCGCGATAGCGATGGCGACCGCACCACTGCTATCGCGGGGCAAGCCCGCTCCCACGATCCTGATCCTGATCCTGATCCTGATCCTGATCCTGATCCCACGATCCCGCTCCCACGATGCCAAGGATTACGTGCCCCTCGCCGATCAGGCCTTACCGCTGACCACCATCTTGCGCGCATGCGCCAGCGATTCCTTGGTCAGGTCAATCCCGCCCAGCATCCGCGCCACTTCCTCGACCCGTTCACGCTTGCCCAGGTTGGCCACTGCGGTATGGGTGGTCTCGCTATTGCGCACCTTGTGCACGAACAGGTGATGATGCCCCTGCGCCGCCACCTGCGGCAGGTGGGTCACTGTCAGCACCTGGCCGCGTTCGCCGAGCCGCCGCAGCAGTTGGCCAACGATCTCGGCGGTAGGCCCGCCAATGCCCACGTCCACTTCGTCGAACACCAAGGTCGGAATTCGCGAGGTCTGGGCGGTGATCACCTGAATCGCCAGGCTGATCCGCGACAGCTCACCACCCGAGGCCACTTTGGCCAGGCCCTTCAGTGGCTGCCCAGGGTTGGCGCTGACCAGCAATTCGATCTGCTCCAGGCCGTGCGGTGACGGCTCGGGGCTGTCAAACGGCGTGAGCTCGATACAGAAGCGCCCGCCAGGCATGCCCAGGCGCTGGACTTCCTGCTCTACCGCCGTGGCCAACTGTTTGGCGGCCTGCTGGCGCAGTGCGCTCAATTCGACAGCTTTGTCTTGATAGTGCTGGGCGTAGGCTGCCAGTTCTTCGCCCAGGCGTTCGATGGACTCGTCGCTGGCATTGAGCCCTTCGAGCTCCTCCATCAGGCGCAGCTGTAGGTGCGGCAGCTCGGTGGGGTGCACGCGGTGTTTGCGCGCCAGCGTATAGATAGTATCGAGCCGCTCTTCCAGCGCCTGTAGGCGCATCGGGTCGGCGTCGAAGTTATCGAGGAAGCGGTTGAGCTCGCCAACCGCTTCCTCTACCTGGATCTGTGCGCTGGCGATCAGGGTGGCGGCCTCGCCCAAGGCCTTGGGCGCGCTGGCTACTGCGGTGAGGCGGTTGAGGCTGACGGTCAGTGCGTTGAGCACATTGCCCGAATCGCTCTCGCTGCATTGATCGATGACCTGGCGGCAGATGCCGAACAGCGCCTCGGCATTGGTCAGGCTTTTATGTTCCTGCTCCAGCTGCTCCAGTTCGTTCTCGCCCAGGCCGAGGTTGTCCAGCTCCTCGAGCTGATAGCTGAGCAGTTGTTGGCGGGCGCGTTGCTCGTCGCCCGAGTTGGACAGGCGCTCGAGCTCCTGGCGGGTCTGGCGCCAGCGTTGCGCGGCCAATTGCACCTGGCGGGACAGGTCGATCGCGCCGGCATACTCATCGACCAGGCGGCGGTGGGTGTCGGTCTTGAGCAGCGATTGGTGCTCGTGCTGGCTGTGGATGTCGATCAACAACTCACCCAGCGCCTTGAGGTCGCCAAGCGGGCAGGGCGTGCCGTTGATATAGCCGCGGCTGCGCCCTTCGGCGGTGATCACCCGGCGCAGGATGCACGGGCCGTCGCTTTCCAGGTCGCGCTCGCTCAGCCATACGCTGGCTTCGGGGATGTCGACCAAATCGAAGGTGGCGAGGATGTCTGCCTTGTCCGCGCCGGGGCGCACCACGCCGCTGTCGGCCCGGTCACCCAGGGCCAGGCCCAGGGCGTCGAGCATGATCGATTTGCCAGCGCCGGTTTCGCCGGTGATCACACTCATGCCGCGAGCGAGCTCGAGGTCCAGGTGTTCGACGATGGCGTAGTTGTGGATGGACAGGTGGACCAGCATGAGGGCGCTCCCGGAGGGTCATGTCTGGATATTTATACAGTGCTTTTTGCCTGGCTGACAATGCCCGTTTGGAGATTGATTTGTCACCAAGGAAAGCGGCCTGCCCCTTGAACCTGATTTTTACGACCCCATATAGCCGACAGACAAGGCGAGTACGTCTCGCATACCAGAAATTGCGGAGGAGATAGCCAATGGCTGACGAACAGCTGGATCCACAAACCCCTAACACCGAAGAGGCAGGTTCTGAGGATCTCGGTACCCGCGTCCAGGTGCTCGAGGAGCAGCTGGCCGCCGCCAAGGACCAGTCCCTGCGCGTTGCCGCAGACCTGCAGAACGTGCGTCGCCGCGCTGAGCAGGATGTCGAGAAGGCGCACAAGTTTGCCCTGGAGAAGTTTGCCGGCGACCTGCTGCCTGTGATCGACAGCCTGGAGCGTGGCCTGGAGCTGTCCAGCGCCGACGACGAAACCATCAAGCCGATGCGCGAAGGTATCGAGCTGACCCTGAAGATGTTCCACGACACCCTTAAGCGCTACAACCTTGAAGCTGTCGACCCGCACGGCGAGCCGTTCAACGCCGAGCACCACCAGGCCATGGCCATGCAGGAAAGCCACGAGGTCGAGCCCAACAGCGTGCTCAAGGTGTTCCAGAAGGGTTATCTGCTCAACGGCCGCCTGCTGCGCCCCGCCATGGTGGTGGTCAGCAAGTCGCCTGCTGCAGCTCAACCTTCGATCGATGAAAAGGCTTGAAATCCTCTGGGGCGTCCCCATTTAGGTGTCAAGCATTCAAGTATTACCGCAGTTGGCCAATGTAGTCGCTGCTAGCTAATTCAAAGTTTCGGGAGAGTTAACATGGGTAAAATCATCGGTATCGACCTGGGGACCACCAACTCGTGCGTCTCCATCCTGGAAAACGGTAACGTCAAGGTTATCGAGAACGCCGAAGGCGCGCGTACTACCCCTTCGATCATCGCCTACGCTAACGATGGCGAGATCCTGGTGGGTCAGTCGGCCAAGCGCCAGGCGGTCACCAACCCGCACAACACCCTGTACGCGGTAAAGCGTCTGATCGGTCGCCGCTTCGACGAAGAAGTCGTGCAAAAAGACATTCAGATGGTCCCGTACAAGATCGTCAAGGCTGACAACAACGACGCCTGGGTCGAAGTCAACGGCCAGAAAATGGCGCCGCCACAGATCTCTGCCGAGATCCTGAAAAAGATGAAGAAGACCGCCGAAGACTACCTCGGCGAGCCTGTCACCGAAGCGGTCATCACCGTTCCGGCTTACTTCAACGACAGCCAGCGTCAAGCCACCAAGGATGCCGGTCGCATCGCCGGTCTTGACGTAAAACGTATCATCAACGAACCAACCGCAGCTGCACTGGCTTACGGTATGGACAAGGCCAAGGGCGATCACACCGTGATCGTTTATGACCTGGGTGGTGGTACCTTCGACGTTTCGGTCATCGAAATCGCCGAAGTCGACGGCGAGCATCAGTTTGAAGTGCTGGCCACCAACGGTGACACCTTCCTCGGTGGTGAAGACTTCGACATTCGCCTGATCGACTACCTCGTCGACGAGTTCAAGAAAGAAACCGGCATGAACCTCAAGGGTGACCCGCTGGCCATGCAGCGCCTGAAAGAAGCTGCGGAAAAGGCCAAGATCGAGCTGTCCTCGAGCCAGCAGACCGACGTCAACCTGCCGTACATCACTGCAGATGCCACCGGTCCTAAGCACCTGAACGTGAAGATCTCCCGCGCCAAGCTGGAGTCGCTGGTAGAAGACCTGGTGCAGCGCACCATCGAGCCTTGCCGTATCGCTCTGAAAGATGCCGGTATCGACGTCGGTTCGATCAACGACGTGATCCTGGTCGGCGGCCAGACCCGTATGCCGCTGGTGCAGAAAGCGGTTACCGATTTCTTCGGCAAAGAAGCACGTAAAGACGTCAACCCGGATGAAGCGGTTGCCATGGGTGCTGCCATCCAAGGCGCGGTTCTGGCTGGCGATGTCAAGGACGTACTGCTGCTGGACGTCAGCCCGCTGACCCTGGGTATCGAAACCATGGGCGGCGTGATGACTGCGCTGATCGAGAAGAACACCACCATCCCGACCAAGAAGTCGCAGGTGTTCTCCACCGCTGACGACAACCAAAGCGCTGTGACCATTCACGTGCTGCAGGGTGAGCGTAAGCAGGCTGCGCAGAACAAGTCGCTGGGTAAATTCGACCTCGCCGACATTCCACCAGCACCACGTGGCGTGCCGCAGATCGAAGTGACCTTCGACATCGACGCCAACGGTATCCTGCACGTAGGTGCCAAGGACAAAGCGACTGGCAAGACTCAGTCGATCGTGATCAAGGCCAACTCCGGTCTGTCTGATGAAGAAATTCAGCAGATGATCCGCGACGCTGAGGCGAACTCGGAAGAAGACCGCAAGTTCGAAGAGCTGGCCGCTGCCCGTAACCAGGGTGATGCGCTGGTCCACTCGACGCGCAAAATGGTCGCTGACGCCGGTGATAAGGTTACCGCTGAAGAGAAAACCGCGATCGAAGCTGCCCTTGTTGCCCTGGAAGCCGCTGTCAAAGGCGACGACAAGGCTGCGATCGAAGCCAAGGTCGAGGAGTTGTCCAAGGTTTCCGCACCGGTTGCTCAGAAGATGTACGCCGAGCAGGCAGCTGAGCAGCCTCAGGGCGGCGCCCAGCAGCAGGCTGAGCCGGAAGCCAAGCACGATGACGTGGTTGACGCCGAGTTCGAAGAAGTGAAAGACAACAACAAGCAGTAATCCCTGCAAGTTGTCGCCCAGCCACCGCCCCATGGCGGTGAGCTGGTAGGATGTCGCCGCGCGGGGGCTTGCTCCCGCGTTGGCGTATCTGTAATTCGAGAATTTTTACAGCATCTGTCAGCGGCCATTTTAGTTGGCGGCAGGCAGGAGCTGATGGCGCGGCGCGGATGCCGAACGCCCAACAAGGTGCAAATGACCTATGTCCAAGCGTGATTATTATGAGGTCCTGGGTGTCGAGCGCGGCGCCAGCGAAGCAGACCTCAAGAAGGCTTATCGCCGGCTGGCGATGAAGTACCACCCGGACCGTAATCCGGGCGACAAAGAGTCCGAAGACATGTTCAAGGAGGCCAACGAGGCCTACGAAGTGCTGTCTGATGCGAGCAAGCGCGCAGCGTTCGACCAGTATGGTCACGCCGGTGTCGACCCGAGCATGGGTGGCGGCGGTGCAGGCTTTGGCGGCGCCAACTTCTCCGACATCTTTGGCGATGTGTTCAGTGACTTCTTCGGTGGTGGTCGCGGCGGTGGACGTGGCGGCGCTCAGCGCGGCAGCGACCTGCGCTACACCCTGGAGATCAATCTGGAAGAAGCGGTGCGCGGTACCACGGTCAATATCCGGGTGCCGACACTGGTCAACTGCGAGCCATGTGACGGCAGTGGCGCGAAGAAGGGTTCGACCCCTTCGACTTGCCCAACCTGCGGCGGTATCGGCCAGGTGCGCATGCAGCAGGGCTTCTTCTCGGTGCAGCAAACCTGCCCGCGCTGCCATGGCCAGGGCAAGATCATCACCGACCCGTGCAATTCCTGCCATGGCGAAGGCCGTGTCGAGGAATACAAGACCCTGTCGGTCAAGGTGCCGGCTGGCGTCGATACCGGCGACCGTATTCGCCTGTCGGGCGAAGGCGAGGCGGGTGCTCACGGTGGCCCGACTGGCGATCTGTATGTCGTGATCAACGTGCGTGAGCACGCGATCTTCCAGCGCGACGGCAAGCACCTGTACTGCGAAGTGCCGATCAGCTACACCGACGCTGCCCTGGGTGGCGAGCTGGAAGTGCCGACCCTTGATGGTCGGGTCAAGCTGAAGATCCCGGAAGGTACCCAGACCGGCAAGCAGTTCCGTCTGCGCGGCAAGGGCGTAGCCCCTGTACGTGGTGGCGCGGCCGGCGACCTGCTGTGCCGCGTGGCGGTGGAAACCCCGGTCAACCTCAGCCGTCGTCAGCGTGAGCTGCTCGAAGAGCTGCGTGACTCGCTCGAAGGTGATAGCTCTCATTCGCCCAAGGCCAGCGGTTGGTTCGAGGGTGTGAAGCGCTTCTTCGGCGATCTTTGACAAGGAACAGGCTATGCGACGTATTGCGGTAATGGGCGCGGCGGGGCGGATGGGCAAGGTCCTGATCGAGGCGGTCCAGCAACAGGCGCCAAAAGCTGGGCTGACGGCGGCGATTCATCGCCCCGACAGCAGTCTGGTGGGTGCTGATGCCGGTGAGCTGGCGGGTCTGGGGCGAATCGGCGTGCCGATCTCCGATGACCTGGCCAAGGTGGTTGACGAGTTCGACGTGCTGATCGACTTCACTCACCCTTCGGTGACCGTGAAGAACCTGGCGTTCTGCCGCAAGCACGGCAAGGCGATGATCATCGGCACGACCGGCTTCTCGGTCGAAGAGAAGCAGTTGCTGGCCGAGGCGGGCAAAGAGATTCCGATCGTCTTCGCGGCCAACTTCAGCGTTGGCGTCAACCTCAGCCTCAAGCTACTGGATATGGCGGCGCGCGTGCTGGGTGATGACGTCGATATCGAGATCATCGAAGCTCACCACCGGCACAAGGTCGATGCACCTTCAGGGACTGCGCTGCGCATGGGTGAAGTGGTTGCCAATGCGCTGGGTCGTGACCTGCAGGAAGTGGCGGTGTATGGCCGTGAAGGCCAGACCGGTGCGCGTGATCGCAAGACCATTGGCTTCGCCACTGTGCGCGCTGGTGATGTAGTGGGTGATCACACCGTGTTGTTCGCGGCTGAAGGCGAGCGCCTGGAAATCACCCACAAGGCCTCCAGTCGCATGACCTTCGCCAAGGGTGCGGTGCGTGCCGCGCTGTGGCTGGATGGCCGCGAGCCGGGGCTGTACGACATGCAGGACGTGCTCGAGCTGCGTTGATAAGAGCGAACTGATCAGCCGTTCGTGGGAGCGGGCTTGCCCCGCGATAGTGCCAGTAGGGGCGCAGGTGTTGCCTGTACTGGCGCGATCGCGGGGCAAGCCCGCTCCCACGAGCGCCCAGGGTGAGTACCAGGTCTGTCGCAATCCTGTGTTTTAGAGACACATATGCGGTAGACCGAAAACCCTCATTCCTGTAAGCTACAGCTTTAGTGTGTCCACTAAAAGCGCGCAGAGAAATTCAGCACATGAAGCGGGGTGACGTGTCCATACGTCACTCCGCTTTTTTGCAACCTGCGATCGCCCTTTCAGGCTTGATTTACGGGAGGTCTTCTTGACTAAGCCAGCCATACTCGCCCTTGCCGATGGCAGCATTTTTCGCGGTGAAGCCATCGGAGCCGACGGGCAGACCGTTGGTGAGGTGGTGTTCAACACCGCTATGACCGGCTACCAGGAAATCCTTACAGACCCTTCCTACGCCCAGCAAATCGTTACCCTGACTTACCCGCACATCGGCAACACCGGTACGACTCCGGAAGACGCCGAATCCAACCGCGTCTGGTCTGCCGGCCTGGTCATCCGTGACCTGCCGCTGGTGGCGAGCAACTGGCGTAAGACCCAGTCGCTGTCCGAGTACCTGAAAGAACACAACGTCGTCGCCATCGCTGGCATCGACACCCGCCGCCTGACCCGCATCCTGCGTGAAAAGGGCGCACAGAACGGCTGCATCCTGGCCGGTGACAACATCAGCGAAGAAGCCGCCATCGCCGCTGCTCGCGGCTTCCCAGGCCTGAAGGGCATGGACCTGGCCAAGGTCGTTTCCACCAAAGAGCGCTACGAGTGGCGCTCCAGCGTGTGGGAGCTGAAAACCGACAGCCACCCGACCATCGAAGCTGCCGACCTGCCGTACCACGTGGTCGCGTTCGACTACGGCGTCAAGCTGAACATCCTGCGCATGCTGGTCGCCCGTGGCTGCCGCGTGACTGTGGTGCCAGCCCAGACCCCGGCCAGCGAAGTGCTGGCGCTCAACCCGGACGGCGTGTTCCTGTCCAACGGCCCTGGTGACCCCGAGCCGTGCGACTACGCCATCCAGGCAATCAAGGAAATCCTCGAAACCGAGATTCCGGTATTCGGCATCTGCCTCGGCCACCAGCTGCTGGCCCTGGCGTCCGGTGCCAAGACCGTGAAAATGGGCCACGGTCACCACGGTGCCAACCACCCGGTCCAGGACTTGGACACCGGCGTGGTCATGATCACCAGCCAGAACCACGGTTTTGCTGTTGACGAAGCCACCCTGCCGGGCAACGTTCGCGCCATTCACAAGTCGCTGTTCGATGGCACCCTGCAGGGTATCGAGCGCACCGACAAGAGCGCGTTCAGCTTCCAGGGCCACCCTGAAGCGAGCCCTGGCCCGACCGACGTCGCGCCACTGTTCGATCGTTTCACCGATGCCATGGCCAAGCGCCGCTGAGCATCCTGCTTCAAGGCCCCGGGCCGGCTCGCGCCGCGCCCGGATGCGCCTGACCCAGATTGTTCAAAGCGGCTTGCCGACTGACCCCGGATTTGAGTGACCACCATGCCAAAACGTACAGACATCAAAAGCATCCTGATTCTCGGTGCCGGCCCGATCGTGATCGGCCAGGCCTGTGAATTCGACTACTCCGGCGCCCAGGCCTGCAAGGCCCTGCGCGAGGAAGGTTTCCGCGTCATCCTGGTGAACTCCAACCCAGCCACCATCATGACTGACCCGGCCATGGCCGACGCCACCTACATCGAGCCGATCAAGTGGCAGTCGGTGGCCAAGATCATCGAGAAAGAGCGTCCGGACGCCGTTCTGCCGACCATGGGTGGCCAGACCGCACTGAACTGCGCCCTGGACCTGGAGCGCCACGGCGTTCTGGAGAAGTTCGGCGTAGAGATGATCGGTGCCAACGCCGACACCATCGACAAGGCTGAAGACCGTTCGCGCTTCGACAAGGCCATGAAGGACATCGGCCTGGAATGCCCGCGCTCCGGTATCGCCCACAGCATGGAAGAGGCCAATGCGGTCCTCGAGAAGCTCGGCTTCCCATGCATCATTCGCCCGTCGTTCACCATGGGTGGTACTGGCGGTGGTATCGCTTACAACCGTGAAGAGTTCGAAGAAATCTGCACCCGTGGTCTGGACCTGTCGCCGACCAAAGAGCTGCTGATCGACGAATCGCTGATCGGCTGGAAAGAGTACGAGATGGAAGTGGTCCGCGACAAAAAGGACAACTGCATCATCGTCTGCTCGATCGAAAACTTCGACCCGATGGGCGTGCACACTGGTGACTCGATCACCGTTGCTCCAGCGCAGACCCTGACCGACAAGGAATACCAGATCATGCGCAACGCCTCGCTGGCGGTGCTGCGTGAAATCGGTGTCGAAACCGGCGGTTCCAACGTGCAGTTCGGTATCTGTCCGAACACCGGCCGCATGGTCGTCATCGAGATGAACCCGCGCGTATCGCGTTCGTCCGCCCTGGCTTCCAAGGCCACCGGCTTCCCGATCGCCAAGATCGCCGCCAAGCTGGCCATTGGCTACACCCTCGACGAGCTGCAGAACGACATCACCGGCGGCCGCACTCCGGCTTCCTTCGAGCCGTCGATCGACTACGTCGTCACCAAGCTGCCACGCTTTGCCTTCGAGAAATTCCCGAAAGCCGACGCGCGCCTGACCACCCAGATGAAATCCGTGGGTGAAGTCATGGCCATCGGCCGTACCTTCCAGGAGTCCCTGCAGAAAGCCCTGCGTGGTCTGGAAGTCGGTGCCTGCGGTCTGGACCCGAAAGTCGACCTGGCCAGCCCTGAAGCTGCCGGCATCCTCAAGCGCGAGCTGACCGTGCCGGGCGCCGAACGTATCTGGTACGTCGCTGATGCCATGCGTTCGGGCATGACCTGCGAAGAAATCTTTGCTCTGACCGGCATCGACATGTGGTTCCTGGTGCAGATGGAAGATCTGATCAAGGAAGAAGAGAAGGTCAAGACCCTGGCCCTGTCGGCCATCGACAAAGACCTGATGCTGCGCCTCAAGCGCAAAGGCTTCTCTGACCAGCGTCTGGCCAAGCTGCTGGGTATCACCGACAAGAACCTGCGCCGTCACCGCCACAAGCTCGAAGTGTTCCCGGTGTACAAGCGCGTCGACACCTGCGCCGCCGAGTTCGCCACCGACACCGCCTACCTGTACTCCACCTACGAGGAAGAGTGCGAGGCCAACCCGTCCACCCGCGACAAGATCATGATCCTGGGTGGCGGCCCGAACCGTATTGGCCAAGGTATCGAGTTCGACTACTGCTGCGTACACGCGGCTCTGGCGCTGCGTGAAGACGGTTACGAGACCATCATGGTCAACTGCAACCCGGAAACCGTCTCCACCGACTACGACACCTCCGACCGCCTGTACTTCGAGCCGCTGACGCTGGAAGACGTGCTGGAAGTGTGCCGCGTCGAGAAGCCAAAAGGCGTGATCGTCCACTACGGCGGCCAGACCCCGCTGAAACTGGCGCGTGCCCTGGAAGAAGCCGGCGTACCGATCATCGGTACCAGCCCGGATGCCATCGACCGTGCCGAAGACCGTGAGCGCTTCCAGCAGATGGTTCAGCGTCTGAACCTGCTGCAGCCGCCAAACGCCACCGTGCGCAGCGAAGACGAAGCCATCCGCGCTGCTGGCAGCATCGGTTACCCGCTGGTTGTGCGCCCGTCGTACGTACTGGGCGGCCGCGCCATGGAAATCGTCTACGAACTGGACGAGCTCAAGCGCTACCTGCGTGAAGCGGTACAGGTGTCGAACGACAGCCCGGTACTGCTCGACCACTTCCTCAACTGCGCCATCGAGATGGACGTGGATGCGGTGTGCGACGGCACTGACGTGGTGATCGGCGCAATCATGCAGCACATCGAGCAGGCCGGCGTTCACTCCGGCGACTCGGCGTGCTCGCTGCCACCTTACTCGCTGAGCAAGGAAGTGCAGGACGAAGTCCGCGTACAGGTCGCCAAAATGGCCCTGGAGCTGGGCGTTGTCGGCCTGATGAACGTGCAGTTGGCCCTGCAGGGCGACAAGATCTACGTGATCGAAGTCAACCCGCGCGCCTCGCGTACCGTGCCGTTCGTGTCCAAGTGCATCGGCACTTCCCTGGCCATGATCGCTGCCCGCGTAATGGCCGGCAAAACCCTGAAAGAGCTGGGCTTCACCCAGGAAATCATCCCGAACTTCTACAGCGTCAAGGAAGCCGTCTTCCCGTTCGCCAAGTTCCCGGGGGTTGACCCGATCCTCGGCCCTGAGATGAAATCGACCGGTGAAGTCATGGGTGTCGGTGACACCTTCGGTGAAGCGTTCGCCAAAGCCCAGATGGGTGCCAGCGAAGTGCTGCCGACTGGTGGTACCGCGTTCATCAGCGTGCGTGACGACGACAAGCCACAAGTGGCTGGCGTTGCCCGCGACCTGATCGCCCTGGGCTTCGAAGTGGTTGCAACTGTCGGCACCGCCAAGGTTATCGAAGCGGCTGGCCTGAAGGTGCGCCGTGTGAACAAGGTGACCGAAGGTCGTCCGCACGTGGTCGACATGATCAAGAACGACGAAGTGTCGCTGATCATCAACACCACCGAAGGCCGCCAGTCGATCGCTGACTCCTACTCGATTCGTCGCAATGCGCTGCAGCACAAGATTTACTGCACAACTACCATTGCGGCCGGTGAAGCCATCTGTGAAGCGCTGAAATTCGGCCCTGAAAAGACCGTTCGTCGCTTGCAGGATCTGCATGCAGGACTCAAAGCATGAGCATTACCAAGTACCCGATGACCGTCCAGGGCGCTCGCGCCCTGGAAGAAGAGCACCTGTTCTTGAGCAAGACCGAGCGTCCGCGCTTGAGTCAGGCTATTGGCGAAGCCCGCGAACTGGGCGATCTCAAGGAAAACGCCGAATACCATGCCGCCCGTGAGGAGCAGGGTATGGTCGAAGCGCGTATCCGCGACATCGAGGGCCGTCTGCAGAACTCGGTGGTGATCGATATCACCACCATTCCGCATACTGGCAAAGTGATCTTCGGTACCACCGTGCTCTTGGCTAACGCCGAGACCGGTGAAGAAGTGACCTACCAGATCGTTGGTGAAGACGAAGCCGATATCAAGCAGGGCAAGCTCTCTGCTGGCGCACCCATCGCCCGAGCCATCATTGGCAAGGAAGAGGGTGATGTTGCAGCGGTCAAGACACCTAGCGGTGTGGTCGAGTACGAGATTGTCGAAGTCAAGCACATCTGACCGGCGCCAGCGCGCGCCATCCCTCGAGGGGATCCTCTGGCAGCTGGCCCAGGTATTCTGGGTCGGCGGCTTGTGGGTGTTCCATGTGGGCTTGGTGCCGGCGCTCAAGGTCAGTGGCCTGGCGCCGTTGCTGGTGCACGACGTGGCTGCGCAGATCGACCGTTGGTTGATTGGCGTGGCTTGGCTCGGGTTGATGACCCAGCTGGCGGTGTTGGCGAGGGTGGAGGGCCTGGCGGCCTGGTGGCGGCAATTTCGCGGCCAGATGCTGCTGCTCGGCTTTGCTGCCTGCGTCAGCTACTACACGCTACGCTACGGGATATCCGTGGGCGAACGTTGGCAGATGTTCTGCTTTTTGGTGCTGGGCTTCTCCGGCATCGTGCTGGTGGCCCAGCCGGTCCCGGTCAGGGCGCGCAAGGCGCGCCACTGATCGGAGCCACCGTTACTTGAAGCGGTGGATGTTCGACAGCTGCTTGTTCGGTTGCGGGTTCTTGCGGTAGATCAGCGCTTTTTTGCCGATGGTCTGCACCAGTTCGGCGCGGCCGGCCTTGCACAGCCCGGCGATGGCGGCGGCACGTTCTTCGCGATCCTCGGAGCGAATTTCGACCTTGATCAGCTCATGGTCGGCCAGGGCGCGTTCCAATTCGGCGATAACGCCTTCGTTCAGGCCGTTGCCGGCAACGATCAAGACCGGCTTCAGGTCGTGACCAATAGACTTGTACTGCTTCTTCTGCTCGTTATTGAGCGGCATAATCTGACCCTTTTCGTCTGATTCTGTAAAATTGGTAGCCATTTTACCCGAGGGCCTGTGGCTCCGCCCAGTCAATCACGACGCTAATCATCGAGGTGCCCCGTGGTACAGCGTTCTAAAAGCAGCCATAACTGGCTGAGAGAGCATTTCAACGATCCTTTCGTCAAGCAGGCGCAGAAGGATGGTTATCGCTCGCGTGCGAGCTACAAACTGCTGGAGATCCAGGAAAAGGACAAGTTGATCCGTCCTGGCATGAGCGTAATCGACCTGGGCGCGGCCCCGGGTGGCTGGTCGCAGGTGACCAGTCGTCTGATTGGTGGCCAAGGTCGGTTGATCGCCTCCGACATCCTGGAAATGGACTCGATCCCGGATGTCACCTTCATTCAGGGCGACTTCACCGAGGACGCGGTGCTGCAAAGCATCCTTGAAGCGGTCGGCAATTCACACGTGGACCTTGTGATTTCCGATATGGCCCCCAATATGAGTGGTACGCCTGAGGTGGACATGCCGCGGGCCATGTTCCTCTGCGAGTTGGCACTGGACCTGGCGACCCGGGTTCTGCGTCCAGGCGGAGATTTCCTGATCAAGATCTTCCAGGGCGAAGGTTTTGATGTGTACCTCAAGGACGTGCGCAGCAAGTTCGACAAGGTGCAGATGCGCAAGCCGTCCTCCTCGCGGGATCGATCCCGTGAGCAATACCTGCTCGGCAGGGGCTTCAAAGGGGCGTGAAATGGCACTTGGCGTGGTGGGTGATAGTTAATTCCAATCAGCCGCCGCGTCAGGATTGTCCGAACTTCGTGTAGTCTAGGTTTCACAAAGGGTTACAGACGGCACCTGCGGATGCGTGGGTAATGTAGTAAGTTAGGGCGGTGAATATCATGCGAGGCACGGCTGCGTCGTGCGCCGACCTCAGAGGGTAGCTAATTGAACGACATGGCAAAGAATCTGATCCTGTGGTTGATCATCGCGGCCGTCCTGGTGACGGTGATGAACAACTTCTCCAGCCCGAACGAGCCGCAAACCCTCAACTACTCTGACTTCATCCAGCAGGTCAAAGACGGTAAGGTCGAGCGAGTCACGGTCGACGGTGCCGTCATTACCGGCAAGCGCACCGATGGCGACAACTTCAAGACCGTACGTCCGGCCATCGCCGACAACGGCCTGATTGGCGACCTGGTCAACAACAATGTTGTTGTCGAAGGTAAGCAGCCTGAACAGCAAAGCATCTGGACCCAACTGCTGGTAGCCAGCTTCCCGATCCTGGTGATCATCGCGGTGTTCATGTTCTTCATGCGCCAGATGCAGGGCGGTGCGGGCGGCAAGGGCGGGCCGATGAGCTTCGGCAAGAGCAAGGCGCGCCTGCTTTCCGAAGACCAGGTCAAGACTACCTTGGCTGACGTCGCCGGTTGCGACGAGGCCAAGGAAGAAGTTGGCGAACTGGTCGAGTTCCTGCGCGATCCGGGCAAATTCCAGCGTTTGGGCGGTCGTATTCCACGCGGCGTGCTGATGGTTGGCCCGCCAGGTACCGGTAAGACCCTGCTGGCCAAGGCCATCGCCGGTGAAGCGAAGGTGCCGTTCTTCACTATTTCCGGTTCCGACTTCGTCGAAATGTTCGTGGGTGTTGGCGCAAGCCGCGTTCGTGACATGTTCGAGCAGGCCAAGAAGCACGCGCCGTGCATCATCTTCATCGATGAAATCGACGCCGTCGGTCGCCACCGTGGCGCCGGCATGGGCGGCGGTCACGACGAGCGCGAGCAGACCCTCAACCAATTGCTGGTCGAGATGGACGGCTTCGAGATGAACGATGGCATCATCGTTATCGCTGCCACCAACCGTCCAGACGTGCTCGACCCGGCGCTGCTGCGTCCTGGTCGCTTTGACCGCCAGGTGGTGGTAGGGCTGCCGGATATCCGTGGTCGCGAGCAGATCCTCAAAGTGCATATGCGCAAGGTGCCGATTGGCGAGAACGTCAACCCTGCCGTTATTGCACGTGGTACTCCGGGCTTCTCCGGTGCCGACCTGGCCAACCTGGTCAACGAAGCGTCGCTGTTCGCTGCTCGTTCGAGCAAGCGGGTAGTTGAAATGAAGGAGTTCGAGCTGGCCAAAGACAAGATCATGATGGGCGCCGAGCGCAAATCCATGGTCATGTCCGAGAAGGAAAAGCAGAACACCGCTTACCACGAAGCAGGTCACGCCATCGTTGGTCGTGTCGTGCCTGAGCATGACCCGGTCTACAAGGTCTCGATCATTCCGCGCGGCCGTGCGCTGGGTGTGACCATGTTCCTGCCTGAGGAAGACCGTTACAGCCTGTCCAAGCGTGCGCTGATCAGCCAGATCTGCTCGCTGTACGGCGGCCGTATCGCCGAAGAAATGACCCTGGGCTTCGATGGCGTCACCACTGGTGCCTCCAACGACATCATGCGTGCCAGCCAGATTGCGCGGAACATGGTCACCAAGTGGGGCCTGTCCGAGAAGTTGGGCCCGCTGATGTATGCCGAGGAAGAAGGCGAGGTGTTCCTGGGTCGCAGTGCAGGTTCCCAGCACGCCAGCGTGTCGGGCGAAACCGCCAAGCTGATCGACTCCGAGGTGCGCAGCATCATCGACCAGTGCTATGCCACGGCCAAGCAGATTCTTACCGAGAACCGCGACAAGCTTGACGCAATGGCCGAAGCCCTGATGAAGTACGAAACCATCGATGCCGACCAGATCGACGACATCATGGCCGGTCGTACACCACGCGAGCCTCGTGACTGGGATAACGATGCCGGCACCTCCGGCAACCAGGCTTCCCAGGGTGATCGACCGGAGTCGCCGATCGGCGGTCCTGCGGCTCAACACTAAGGGTTATCATGACCTCACAGCTGTACCCGACCCGGTTGCCTTGCGGCAACCGGGTTCTTGATTTGTCCCGTACCCATGTCATGGGTATTCTCAATATCACCCCTGATTCCTTCTCCGACGGTGGCCGTTTCAGCCAGCGCGATGAAGCCCTGCGCCATGCCGAAGCCATGGTCGCGGCAGGTGCCACCTTGATCGACATCGGCGGCGAGTCCACTCGTCCAGGTGCCCGGGCAGTGTCTGTCACCGAGGAGCTCGAGCGCGTGGCGCCGATGGTCGAGGCGATCAACAGTCGCCTGGATGTGGTTATCTCGGTCGATACCTCTACCCCAGCAGTGATGCGCGAGTCGGCCCGTCTGGGCGCTGGCCTGATCAACGACGTGCGCGCGCTGGAGCGCGATGGTGCGTTGGACGCCGCCGCGGCGACCGGCTTGCCGGTGTGCTTGATGCACATGCGCGGTGACCCGGATAACATGCAGGACAACCCCCACTACGACGATGTCACCGTCGACGTGACGCGCTATCTTGAACAGCGTATGGCGGCCTGCGTGGCGGCCGGAATCAGCGCCGAGCAGATCGTCCTCGACCCGGGCTTTGGTTTTGCCAAGACCCTCGAGCACAACCTGAGTCTGTTCAAGCACATGGAGGCGCTCTATCGCCTCGGTCGCCCGCTGTTGGTGGGCGTATCGCGCAAGAGCATGATCGGCCTGACCCTGGATCGTCCGGTCGGTGAGCGGTTGTATGGCAGCTTGGCCCTGGCAGCCCTGGCCATGACCAAGGGTGCAAGCATCCTGCGTGTGCACGATGTGGCTGAGACAGTCGATGTGGTGCGCATGATCGCCGCCGTGCAGAACGCCGAATAAGAACACTGGAGTTCCTATGAGCAGAAAATACTTTGGTACCGATGGTATCCGTGGCCGCGTTGGCGAATATCCGATTACTCCGGACTTCATGCTCAAGCTGGGCTGGGCGGCAGGCATGGCCTTCCGCAAGCAGGGTGCTTGCCGGGTGTTGGTGGGCAAGGACACGCGGATTTCTGGCTACATGTTCGAATCTGCGCTGGAGGCCGGTTTGTCCGCGGCCGGTGCCGATGTGATGTTGCTCGGGCCGATGCCAACTCCGGCGATCGCCTACCTGACTCGCACCTTCCACGCCGAGGCGGGGATCGTTATCAGTGCTTCGCACAATCCTCATGATGACAACGGTATCAAGTTCTTCTCCGGTCAGGGCACCAAGTTGCCCGACGAAGTCGAGATGATGATCGAGGAGCTCCTCGACCAGCCGATGAATGTGGTCGAATCGAGCAAGCTGGGCAAAGTTTCCCGGATCAACGATGCCGCGGGTCGCTACATCGAGTTCTGCAAGAGCAGCGTCCCGAGCAGCACCAGCTTCGAAGGTCTGAAGCTGGTGATCGATTGTGCTCACGGTGCTACCTACAAAGTCGCGCCAAGCGTGTTCCGCGAGTTGGGCGCCGATGTCACGGTGCTGCACGCACAGCCCGATGGCCTGAACATCAACCTGAACTGTGGCTCGACCCATATCGAGTCGCTGCAGGCTGCGGTGTTGGTCGGTCATGCCGATTTGGGCATCGCCTTCGATGGTGATGGCGATCGGGTGCTGATGGTTGACCATACCGGCGCTATCGTCGACGGCGACGAACTGCTGTTCATCATCGCCAGGGACCTGCAGGAACGCGACAAGCTGCAGGGTGGGGTGGTGGGTACCCTGATGAGCAACTTGGGCCTGGAACTGGCCTTCAAGGAGCTTGATATCCCCTTCGTGCGCGCCAAGGTTGGCGACCGCTACGTGATGGCCGAGCTGATCGAGCGTGAGTGGATCCTCGGTGGGGAAAACTCCGGGCACGTGGTGTGCTGTAACCACACCAGCACCGGTGATGCGATCATTGCCGCGCTGCAGGTGCTGATGGCGCTCAAGCGTCGTGGCGAGAACCTCGCCCAGGCGCGTCAGGCGGTGCGCAAGTGCCCTCAGGTGCTGATCAATGTGCGCTATGGTGCCGGTGCCGACGATCCGTTGGAAAACCCTGCGGTGAAAGAAGCCAGTGCCAAGGCTACCGAGGCGATGGCCGGTCGCGGCCGGGTGCTGCTGCGCAAGTCCGGCACCGAGCCGCTGGTGCGGGTGATGGTCGAAGGCGATGATGAACATCAGGTCCGTGGCCATGCCGAAGCCTTGGCTAAGCTGGTTGCCGAAGTTTGTGCGTGAAAGACCCTTGCCAGCGCAGTTCGGGTTGGGTAAGATCTGCGCCCACTTTGACCGACGAGGTAAAGCATGCGTCGCCCCATGGTAGCTGGTAACTGGAAGATGCACGGTACCCGCGCCAGCGTCGCTGAGCTGACCCAGGGCTTGAGCAATCTGTCCCTGCCGAGCGGTGTAGAAGTTGCGGTTTTTCCTCCCGCCTTGTTCATCAGTCACGTGATTGATGGGTTGGCTGGTAAAGGAATTATCGTTGGGGCACAGAATTCTGCTGTACAGTCCGAACAGGGCGCGCTGACCGGCGAAGTTGCACCGAGTCAGTTAGCTGAAGTGGGTTGCAAGTTGGTGCTGGTCGGGCACTCTGAGCGTCGCCAAATCATTGGTGAAAGCGATGAAGTGCTCAACCGCAAGTTTGCAGCCGCTCAGGCAAGTGGTTTAACGCCAGTGCTTTGCGTAGGGGAAACCCTCGAAGAGCGTGAGGCAGGCAAGACGCTCGAAGTTGTAGGGCGTCAACTAAGCAGTATCATCGATGAGTTCGGTGTTAAGGCTTTTGCCAATGCTGTAATCGCCTATGAGCCTGTATGGGCCATTGGTACGGGTTTGACGGCCTCGCCTCAACAGGCTCAGGATGTGCATGCTGCCATCCGTAAGCAGTTGGCGGCAGAGAACGCCGAAGTTGCCGAGAATGTGCAGCTTCTCTACGGCGGCAGCGTGAAGGCGGCCAATGCGGCCGAACTGTTCGGCATGCCGGATATCGATGGGGGGCTCATTGGTGGAGCGTCCCTGAACGCAGACGAATTCGGTGCAATTTGTCGCGCCGCAGGAAACTGAACAAATGATGGAAACAGTCGTAGTTGTTTTTCATCTGTTGGCTGCACTGGCACTGGTAGTGCTGGTATTGCTGCAACAGGGTAAAGGTGCGGAAGCAGGTGCATCTTTCGGCGCAGGTGCTTCTAATACTGTGTTCGGAAGCCAAGGTTCTGCTACCTTCCTGAGTAAATTTACTGCTATACTCGCTGCCACTTTCTTTTTAACTGCACTTGGGTTAGGATACTTCGCGAAAGAGCAAGCTCACCAGCTGACTCAAGCAGGTCTGCCAGATCCAGCAGTTTTGGAAGTTAAAGAGCAGAAGCCGGCAGTAAATGATGATGTACCGGTGCTCCAGGAGCAGAAGAGCGAAGCCACCAACACTGGTGATGTACCTCCTCCGAGCCAAGAGCAGAAGTAACGGGTTTCAAGAAGTAGTATTGCCGAGGTGGTGGAATTGGTAGACACGCAACCTTGAGGTGGTTGTGCCCATAGGGTGTAGGGGTTCGAGTCCCCTTCTCGGTACCAATTGAAGCAAGAGAGCCCGCTTTAGCGGGCTTTCTTGTAGGTGGAGGTCGGATTGACCCAGTAGCGGGTTCAGTCTTATACTTTCGCCCCAGCTTTGTCGCGGGGTGGAGCAGCTTGGTAGCTCGTCGGGCTCATAACCCGAAGGTCGTTGGTTCAAATCCAGCCCCCGCAACCAGCTTCAGCGGAGCCCCTTTTCAGGGGCTTTTTGCTAGCCGAACAGTTTTAGGCGTCGTTGTCCAACGGCGCTTTCAGGGATGGGCGCTTTGCCCATTTTTTATTTGCACAGCATGCACGAGGGGGTTCAGGTGTCGAGCAAGCTAGAACAGTTGCAGGCCTTGTTGGCCCCGGTTGTCGAGGGTCTGGGCTATCAGTGCTGGGGGATCGAGTTCATCTCCCAGGGCAAGCATTCGGTGCTGCGTATCTACATCGACAAGGAAGGCGGAATCCTGGTGGACGACTGCGAAGCAGTCAGCCGACAGGCCAGCGCGATCCTCGATGTGGAAGATCCGATTACTTCCGAATACACCCTTGAAGTGTCCTCTCCTGGCATGGATCGCCCGCTGTTCACGCTTGAACAGTTTGCCTCGCATGCCGGCGAGCAAGTGAAGATCAAGCTGCGTTCACCCTTCGAGGGTCGTCGTAACTTCCAGGGCCTTCTCCGCGGCGTGGAGGAGCAGGATGTGGTCGTCCAGGTAGACGATCAAGAGTTCCTGTTGCCGATCGACTCGATCGACAAGGCCAATATTATTCCCAGTTTTGACTGAGACGTGCCGGACCCGGCGGACTATCCGGGCCCAATGGCTTGCGCAAGGCGAGGCGTACGATGAGCAAAGAAGTACTGCTGGTTGTTGAATCGGTATCCAACGAAAAGGGTGTACCGCCCGGCGTCATTTTCGAGGCGCTGGAAGTGGCTCTGGCCACTGCAACCAAAAAACGTTTTGAGGACGAAGTCGACCTGCGTGTGGAAATCAACCGCCACACCGGTAGCTACGAGACCTTCCGTCGCTGGACCGTGGTCGACGAAGCCGATCTTGATGATCCGGCGATCGAGACCTGGTTGGACAAGATTCACGAGACCCACCCTGAAGCCAAGGTCGGTGACGTGATCGAAGAGAAGATCGAGTCTATCGAATTCGGTCGCATCGCCGCTCAGACCGCTAAGCAGGTCATCGTGCAGAAGGTCCGCGAGGCCGAGCGTGCGCAAGTGGTCGACGCTTACCGCGAACGTGTTGGCGAGATCATCTCCGGCACCGTGAAGAAGGTCACCCGCGACAACGTCATCGTCGACCTGGGCAACAACGCCGAGGCGTTGCTGGCTCGCGAAGACATCATTCCACGCGAGACTTTCCGGGTTGGCGTGCGCCTGCGTGCGCTGCTCAAGGAAATCCGCACTGAGAACCGCGGTCCGCAGCTGATCCTGTCGCGTACCGCGCCGCAGATGCTGATCGAACTGTTCCGCATCGAAGTGCCGGAAATCGCCGAAGGCCTCATCGAGGTCATGGCCGCTTCCCGTGATCCGGGTTCGCGCGCCAAGATCGCCGTTCGCTCCAAGGACAAACGCATCGACCCGCAAGGCGCCTGCATCGGCATGCGTGGTTCGCGTGTTCAGGCGGTGTCCGGCGAGTTGGGCGGTGAGCGTGTGGATATCGTCCTGTGGGACGAGAACCCCGCGCAATTTGTCATCAACGCCATGTCGCCGGCTGAAGTCGCGGCGATCATCGTTGATGAGGATGCCCACGCCATGGATATCGCCGTGGCCGAGGACAACCTGGCCCAGGCCATCGGTCGTGGTGGTCAGAACGTTCGCCTGGCAAGCCAGCTCACCGGCTGGACCCTGAACGTGATGACCGAGAAGGACATCCAGGCCAAGCAGCAAGCCGAGACTGGCGACATCCTGCGCAACTTCATCGACGAGCTGGAAGTCGACGAAGAGCTCGCCCAGGTGCTGGTCGACGAAGGCTTCACCAGCCTGGAAGAAATTGCCTACGTACCGTTGGAAGAAATGCTCAACATCGATGGCTTCGACGAGGATATCGTCAACGAGCTGCGCGCTCGTGCCAAGGACCGCCTGTTGACCAAAGCCATCGCTACCGAGGAAAAACTGGCAGACGCCCATCCGGCCGAAGACCTGCTCTCGCTTGAGGGTATGGACAAGGACCTGGCGGCCGAACTGGCGGTGCGCGGCGTGGTTACCCGCGAAGACCTGGCCGAGCAGTCGATTGACGACCTGCTCGACATCGACGGCATCGACGAAGAGCGTGCCGGCAAGTTGATCATGGCCGCCCGAGCCCACTGGTTCGAGTAATTAGGCGCGGCCTGAGGAGAGAAGTGCATGACGCAAGTCACGGTGAAAGAATTGGCCCAAGAGGTCGCTGCACCGGTTGAGCGCCTGCTGCAGCAGATGCGTGAGGCAGGTCTGCCGCACACCGACGCCGGTCAGGTAGTGACCGACAATGAGAAGCAGGCTTTGCTGGCTCATCTGAAGAGCAGCCACAAGGCAAAAGTGGAAGAGCCGCGCAAGATCACCTTGCAGCGCAAAACCACCAGCACCCTGCGTGTCGCCGGTAGCAAGAGCATCAGCGTAGAAGTACGCAAGAAGAAAGTTTTCGTTCAGCGCAGCCCGGAAGAGATCCAGGCTGAGCAGAACCGCGAGCTGGAAGAGCGCCGCGCCGCTGAAAACGCTGCACGCGACAAGGCTAACGCCGAAGCGCGTCAGCGCGCCGAGGAGCAATCCCGTCGCGAAGCGCCACAAGCCGCTGTTGCCAGCAAGCCTGAGGCCGCGCCTGCCGCTGCCCCGGTGGCTGCTGCCCCAGCTGCGGCCCAGGAGCCTGTGAGCGAAGAAGCCGCAGTCCGCGCAGCCGAGCGCAAGAAAGAAGAAGCGCGTCGCACCGAAAACCGCACCCGCGATGAAGATCGTCGTGGCGGTCGTGGCGAAGCGCCGCGCGTCTCGATCAAGGTCAAGGTCAAGGAGAAAGAAAAAGCTCCGACGCCTCGTGCCGCTCCGCGTACCACCGAAGAAGAAAGCGATGGCTTCCGTCGCGGTGGCCGTGGCAAGGGCAAGCTGAAAAAGCGCAACGCGCATGGCTTCCAGAGCCCGACCGGTCCAGTCATCCGTGACGTGACCATCGGCGAGACCATCACGGTTTCCGACCTGGCCAACCAGATGTCCGTCAAGGGCGCTGAAGTAGTCAAGTTCATGTTCAAGATGGGTACTCCGGTCACCATCAACCAGGTGCTCGATCAGGAGACCGCCCAGCTGGTCGCCGAAGAGCTCGGCCACAAGGTCACCCTGGTCAGCGACACTGCCCTGGAAGATTCCCTGGCCGAATCGCTGAAGTTCGAAGGTGAGAGCGTACCGCGTGCTCCGGTTGTGACCGTCATGGGTCACGTTGACCACGGTAAGACCTCGCTGCTCGACTACATCCGTCGTGCCAAGGTTGCCGCTGGCGAAGCCGGTGGTATCACCCAGCACATCGGTGCTTACCACGTCGAAACCGACCGCGGTATGGTCACCTTCCTCGACACCCCAGGTCACGCTGCGTTTACCCAGATGCGTGCCCGTGGTGCCAAGGCGACCGACATCGTCATCCTGGTGGTGGCGGCGGACGACGGCGTGATGCCGCAAACCCGCGAAGCCGTTCAGCATGCCAAGGCAGCTGGCGTTCCGCTGGTCGTTGCAGTGAACAAGATCGACAAGCCGGGTGCCGACCTCGATCGCATTCGTAACGAGCTGTCCGTCGAAGGCGTGACCTCCGAGGACTGGGGTGGTGACACTCCATTCGTCAAGGTTTCGGCGAAGATGGGTACCGGTGTCGACGAGCTGCTCGAAGCCGTACTGCTGCAGGCCGAGATCCTCGAGCTCAAGGCCACCCCAACCGCGCCTGGTCGTGGTGTCGTGGTCGAATCGCGCCTGGACAAGGGCCGCGGCCCAGTTGCCACCATCCTGGTTCAGGACGGTACGCTGCGTCAGGGCGACATGGTCCTGTGCGGTTCGAACTATGGCCGCGTTCGCGCCATGCTCGACGAGAACGGCAAGCCTGTGAAAGAAGCCGGTCCGGCCATTCCAGTCGAGATCCTCGGCCTGGACGGCACGCCGGAAGCCGGTGACGAGCTGTCGGTAGTGGCTGACGAGAAGAAGGCCCGTGAGGTCGCTCTGTTCCGTCAAGGCAAGTACCGTGAGGTCAAGCTGGCCCGCGCTCACGCTGGCAAGCTGGAAAACATCTTCGAGACCATGGGTCAAGAAGAGAAGAAGACCCTCAACATCGTCCTCAAGACCGATGTTCGTGGTTCTCTCGAAGCGCTGCAGGGCTCGCTCGGCGGCCTGGGCAACGACGAAGTGCAGGTGCGCGTGATTGGTGGTGGCGTCGGTGGTATCACCGAGAGCGACGCCAACCTGGCCCTGGCGTCCAACGCGGTGCTGTTCGGCTTCAACGTGCGTGCCGATGCCGGTGCCCGCAAGATCGTCGAGCAGGAAGGTCTGGATATGCGTTACTACAACGTGATCTACGACATCATCGAAGACGTCAAGAAAGCCCTGACCGGCATGCTCGGCAGCGATGTTCGCGAGAACATCCTGGGCGTCGCCGAAGTGCGTGACGTGTTCCGTTCGCCGAAGTTCGGCGCCATCGCTGGCTGTATGGTCATCGAGGGTACCGTTCACCGCAACCGTCCGATCCGCGTACTGCGCGAGGACGTGGTGATCTTCGAAGGCGAGCTGGAATCGCTGCGTCGCTTCAAGGACGACGCGGCCGAAGTCCGCTCGGGCATGGAGTGCGGTATTGGCGTCAAGAGCTACAACGACGTCAAGGTCGGCGACAAGATCGAAGTCTTCGAGAAAGTCCAGGTGGCTCGTACCCTGTAAGGGTCGAGCTGGCAGAAGCCTCGCCCCAGGGCGGTTGGCAACGCCTCTGCAGGTAGCGCCCGGTCCGGCTTCAAGCCTGGCCGGGCGTTTGCCGCTTTAAGTTACAGGTAGCAAAGAATGGCAAAAGAATATAGCCGTACCCAACGCATTGGCGATCAGATGCAGCGTGAGCTGGCCGAGCTGATCCGCCGTGAAGTCAAAGACCCGCGCGTCGGCCTGGTGACCATCACCGCCGTCGACGTCAGCCGTGACCTGGGCCATGCCAAGGTGTTCATCACGGTCATGGGCCAGGAAGATGCCCCCGACGCGATCAAGCAGTCGGTCAAGGCGCTGAACAGCGCCGCCAGCTTCCTGCGCCTGCACCTGGGGCGCTCGATGCAACTGCGCAGCGTGCCGCAACTGCATTTCCATTTCGATGAAAGCGTCAGCCGCGGTGTGCACCTGTCGGCACTGATCGAGCGTGCAGTGGCTGAAGACCGTCTGCATCAGGGTTCCAACGAGCCGGACACCAAGGAGTAACGGGTGGCCCAGGTCAAACGAATCCGCCGCAACGTCAGCGGCATCATCCTGCTCGACAAGCCATTGGGGTTCACCTCCAACGCCGCCTTGCAGAAGGTCCGCTGGTTGCTCAATGCCGAGAAGGCCGGCCATACCGGCAGTCTCGATCCCCTGGCCACCGGCGTGTTGCCGCTGTGCTTCGGTGAAGCGACCAAGTTCTCCCAATACCTGCTCGATTCCGATAAAGGTTACGAGACGGTCATGCAGTTGGGGCAGACTACCAATACCGCCGATGCCGAAGGCGAAGTCTTGCAGACTCGCGAGGTGACCGTTGGTCGCGCCGATATCGAGGCCTTGCTGCCACGTTTTCGCGGCCCGATCAGCCAGATCCCGCCGATGTACTCGGCGCTCAAGCGTGACGGTCAACCGTTGTACAAATTGGCCCGTGCAGGAGAGGTAGTGGAGCGCGAGGCGCGTTCTGTTACTATTAACCGCTTGGAGCTGCTCGAGTGCGAAGGCACCCGTGCGCGCCTGTCGGTTGGTTGCAGCAAAGGCACCTATATTCGTACCCTGGTGGAGGATATCGGTGAGGCGCTGGGCTGTGGTGCCTATGTCGCCGAACTGCGTCGAACCCAGGCTGGCCCCTTCGAGTTGGCACAGACCGTGACCCTCGAGGCGCTCGAACAAGCCCATGCCGAAGGTGGCAATGAAGCGCTCGATCGCTTCCTGATGCCGTCCGATAGCGGGTTGCAGGACTGGCCGCTGGTGCATCTATCCGAGCACAGTGCGTTCTACTGGCTGCATGGCCAGGCAGTACGTGCGCCGGATGCGCCGCAGTTCGGCATGGTCCGGGTACAAGATCACAATGGTCGCTTCATCGGTATCGGTGAAGTGAGCGAAGACGGGCGCATTGCGCCGCGTCGCTTGATTCGGTCGGAATGACCGATACCAGCTGCGAAAGCCTTGGCTGACACAGGTGGATACGAGGATGGCTGTCAGTAGGCACGGTCACACCTCTTTTTATTAATACAGGGTTCGTCCCTGGCCTATTGGACCCCGCTTGCGGGATCCGTTTATCTGGAGATGCCAAATGGCCCTCAGCGTTGAAGAAAAAGCTCAAATCGTTGCCGACTATCAGCAAGCCGCCGGCGACACCGGTAGCCCGGAAGTGCAGGTTGCTCTGCTGACCGCCAACATCAACAAACTGCAAGGCCACTTCAAGGCCAACGGTAAAGACCACCACTCGCGTCGTGGCCTGATCCGTATGGTTAACCAGCGTCGTAAGCTGCTGGACTACCTGAAGGGCAAAGACACCACTCGTTACAGCGCCCTGATCGGTCGTCTGGGTCTGCGTCGCTAATAGCGGCCTGGCCAGTGGTGTGCATGGCGTGTCGCATTCTTCGGCAGTGCTGCTTGGCAGCGCTACCGTCGGACACGCTACGCGTATCTTCGAGGTTGGCAGCCTGGCATCGCTGAGCGGTTTATCCGCCCAGCAGCCAGGCTCCCAGCCTCGATTTGTATCTGGACGGTCAATGGGGCCGATTCCCCGTTCTGCCCAAGAATTCGTAAGAAACCAGTTCCCCCAGAGCCACTGAAAAGGTAGGAAACCGTGAACCCGGTAATCAAGAAATTCCAGTTCGGTCAATCGACCGTTACGCTCGAAACCGGCCGCATTGCCCGTCAGGCATCCGGCGCCGTGCTCGTCACCGTCGACAACGACGTCACCGTTCTGGTGACCGTGGTCGGTGCCAAGCAAGCTGATCCAGGCAAGGGCTTCTTCCCGCTGTCTGTTCACTACCAGGAAAAGACCTACGCCGCGGGTAAGATCCCAGGTGGTTTCTTCAAGCGTGAAGGCCGTCCTTCCGAGAAAGAGACCCTGACCTCGCGCCTGATCGACCGTCCGATCCGTCCGCTGTTCCCAGAAGGCTTCATGAACGAAGTGCAGGTTGTCTGCACCGTCGTCTCCACCAGCAAGAAGACCGATCCGGACATCGCTGCGATGATCGGTACCTCGGCTGCCCTGGCGATCTCCGGCATTCCATTCGAAGGCCCGATCGGCGCCGCCCGTGTTGCTTTCCATGAGAGCACCGGCTACCTGCTCAACCCAACCTACGAGCAACTGGCCGCTTCGAGCCTGGACATGGTCGTCGCCGGTACTGCCGACGCTGTCTTGATGGTTGAGTCGGAAGCCAAAGAGCTGACCGAAGACCAGATGCTGGGCGCTGTGCTGTTCGCCCACGATGAGTTCCAGGCCGTTATCCAGGCTGTCAAAGAGCTGGCTGCCGAAGCTGCCAAGCCGACTTGGGACTGGAAACCTGCCGTTGCCAACACCGAGCTGCTCAACGCTATCCGCGCTGAGTTCGGCGACGCCGTTTCCCAGGGCTACACCATCACCGTCAAGGCCGACCGTTATGCGCGCCTGGGCGAGCTGCGCGATCAAGCGATCGCCAAGTTCTCCGGCGAAGAAGGCCAGCCTTCTGCCGCCGAAGTCAAAGAAATCTTCGGTGAGATCGAGTACCGCACCGTTCGCGAAAACATCGTTAACGGCAAGCCACGTATCGACGGTCGCGACACCAAGACTGTACGTCCGCTGAACATCGAAGTCGGCGTTCTGCCAAAGACTCACGGTTCGGCCCTGTTCACCCGTGGCGAAACCCAGGCCCTGGTCGTTGCGACCCTGGGTACTGCCCGTGACGCCCAGCTGCTGGACACCCTCGAAGGCGAGAAGAAAGACCCCTTCATGCTGCACTACAACTTCCCACCGTTCTCGGTAGGTGAGTGTGGTCGTATGGGCGGTGCTGGCCGTCGCGAAATCGGCCACGGCCGTCTGGCCCGTCGTTCGGTTCAGGCCATGCTGCCTGCTGCTGACGTGTTCCCGTACACCATCCGTGTCGTTTCGGAAATCACCGAATCCAACGGCTCGAGCTCCATGGCTTCGGTCTGCGGCGCTTCGCTGGCCCTGATGGACGCTGGTGTACCGATGAAGGCGCCGGTTGCCGGTATCGCCATGGGTCTGGTCAAGGAAGGCGAGAAGTTCGCCATCCTCACCGACATCCTCGGTGACGAAGACCACCTGGGCGACATGGACTTCAAGGTAGCCGGTACCGCCAAAGGCGTTACCGCGCTGCAGATGGACATCAAGATCAACGGCATCACCGAAGAGATCATGGAAATCGCCCTGGGCCAGGCCCTGGAAGCGCGCCTGAACATCCTCGGCCAGATGAACCAGATCATCGGTCAATCGCGTACCGAGCTGTCGGCCAACGCTCCGACCATGATCGCGATGAAGATCGACACCGACAAGATCCGCGACGTGATCGGCAAAGGTGGCGCGACCATCCGTGCCATCTGCGAAGAGACCAAGGCTTCGATCGACATCGAAGACGACGGCTCGATCAAGATCTTCGGCGAAACCAAGGAAGCGGCTGAGGCAGCACGCCAGCGCGTTCTGGGTATCACCGCTGAGGCCGAGATCGGCAAGATCTACGTGGGTAAGGTTGAGCGCATCGTCGACTTCGGCGCTTTCGTCAACATCCTGCCTGGCAAAGACGGCCTGGTGCACATCTCGATGCTCAGCGATGCGCGTGTCGAGAAAGTCACCGACGTGCTCAAAGAAGGTCAGGAAGTTGAAGTACTGGTACTGGACGTGGACAACCGCGGCCGTATCAAGCTGTCGATCAAAGACGTTGCCGCGGCCAAGGCTTCGGGCGTTTAACAGCACAGCTGTAGCGTAAGAAAAGGACCCTTCGGGGTCCTTTTTTTTGCCCTGGATTTTACCGCTGGTGCTCTGGCAGCAAACCCTTGGTGTACTTGCATCTTGCACGCAGGTTTATCCCGCTACATGCAAAATGCACGATACCTACTATTGAGTAAAAATACTAACGTATTGATTTATAAGGATTTTATTGAATGCAAAAACCTGGCACAGCCCCTGCAATAGTATCTTCACCTGACGCCAAAAGACCTGGCGCAGACCTTTCGAACAACAGGAGTGTCTCGTATGAAGAAGTTCGCCATTGCTGCCGCTGCTGCAACCGCTCTGACCCTGACCATGGCTAACGCGGCCTTTGCCCAGCAGCCAACCCAGGCGCCTATGATGCTGGCGGCTGGTGAAGTCACCAAGGCCAAGGAAGAGACCAAGGACACCTGGATCACCACCAAGGTAAAAGCTGATCTGCTGACTGAAAAAGGGATTCCAGGCAGTGACATCAAAGTCGAGACCAACAAAGGGGTAGTTTCTCTGTCCTCGGATGTAGCTATCACCGAAGCCCAGAAAACGACCGCTGTTGCGATTGCCAAGAAAATCAAAGGCGTTCAAGCCGTTTCGGCTGACGGCCTGAAAGCCGAATAAGGATTGTCCCGACGGCCACAAGGATTTGGCCACCCACACAAAAACCCCGGCTCAGGCCGGGGTTTTTATTTGCCTGGTGGGCTTTCAACTCACCGGGTTACGCGCCACTACATCACTTTCAAAACACGTTTGATCGACAATCAACGGCTCTACCAGCGGCCGGCTGTCGCGAAAGTGCGCGGTTTGCGTGTGTGCTTCATAAGCTGCGTCGTCGCAGTAGATCTCGTAGAGATAGATCACATCGGGGTCGAGGCGATCCTGGGATACGTCGAACACCAGGCAACCAGGCTCAGTCGCCACAGAGGCAGCAGCGTTGGCTGTGATTGCGCTCAGGAAAGCATCCGCACTGCCGGGTTTGACACGGGTCTTGATGAACAGGCTATACACAGGTCGTCCTTTTTGTTTTAAATTCTGTTTTGAATTGTATACAAAAATGGAGCCCTGCCAATGTCCGAATTACCTGCCCGCCCTGGTCGACTCAACGGTCTGCGCCACATTGCCCTGTTGGTACCCAATCTGGAGGAGTGCGAGCGCTTTTATGTCGATGTACTCGGTATGGAAGTGCTGCACCGAGCCAACGAAGACCTGGTCTATCTCACCTGCGGCAACGACAACCTATCGTTGGGGCGTGGCGCTGGGGCTGCCAACGGGCTGCAGACCTTGGATCACTACGGGTTCATTGTCGACAGCGTGGAAGAGTTGGACGCCTGGTACCAGTATTTCAAAGCGCACGGCGTCACCCTGCTCGATACGCCTTTCAATCATGGCGATGGCGCGCGCAGTTTCCATTTGCTCGATCCTGCGGGCAATAAAGTGCAGCCGCTGTATCACCCGGCAGTATCGGGGCAGCGGTTGGTCTAGGCGGGAGGAAGCTGCAGGGTTGCGATTTGAGTTGTCTGTTTTGGGGCTGCTTTGCAGCCCTTCGCGGGCAAGCCCGCTCCTACAGGGACCGCGCCGCTCTGTAGAAGCGGGTTTGGCGAGGCACCGGAACGCCGCGAAGGGCTGCACAGCAGCCCCAAGACAGACGATACTACTCAGCGTCTAGATGCATCGGCGTGATCACCCGCCCATCGCTCTCGGCTTTACCCAGGGTGGTATCGATGAAGTACACCCGGTCATCCTCAAGCTTGCCCTTGTCCACCAGGTAATCCTTGATGTTGCCGGCGCGTTCCTGGCCCAGCTGACGCAGCAGTGCAGCGCTTTCCGCCCACGACTTGATCACCGCTTCGCGCAGCTTGGCCGTACGTTCATCGCGGCTCAGTTCCTGCCATTCGCCCGGGGGCTGCTGTTTCAAGCGCGTGCGGTAGATGCCTTCGAGCATGGCCGGCTTGTCGCTGTCATCTACCACCAACATGGAGGCGTTGGCCGGCACCTTGTCACCACGGCGCTGGAGGATCTTGTACCAAGTAGCCTGGTACTCGCGCTCCAGACGCTGTTCGGCGATCAATGGGCCGTCGCTGGTCTGGGCGCTGGTGCCTTCGATTTCCAGGCGCAGTTCCGGGCGCTCTTTAAGGGCGGAGGCCAGCTTGTCCAGGGCCGACTGGGCGTCGCCACTCAGGTCGCTGGAACCTGGAGCAAAGGCCACGGTACCGAGGTCTTCCGAACCGCCGCCGGCGACCAGCCCACCAATGAACTTGAACGGCGCCTGGGCTGCACGCAGCACCAGGTTGCGCAGGGTCTGCCAGACGATCGGCATGACGCTGAACTGGGGATTATTAAGGTCGCCGGTGACCGGCAGCTCGATCGAGATCTTGCCTTCGGTATCCTTGAGCAGCGCCACCGCCAGGCGGATGGGCAGGTCCACGGCATCCGGGCTGTCGACTTTCTCACCCAGTTGCAGCTGCTCGACCACCACTTTGTTCTCGGCTTTGAGCTGGCCGTTGGTGATCAGGTAGTGCAGGTCGAGGTTCAGCCGCCCCTTGCGGATGCGGAAACCTGCGAACTTGCCGGAGTAGGGCGTCAGGGTGGTCAGCTCGACCCGCTTGAAGCTGGTAGCGATGTCCAGGCTGGCCATCGGGTTGAATGGATTGAGCGCACCTTTGATGGTGACCGGGGCATAACGGTCGACCTTGCCCTTGATGTCGACTTTCGCCGGAGCCGGCTTGCGGTTGTCGATGGTGCCAACCTGGCCATTGAGCTGCTGCACCGCCGTGGCGAAGTTGGGGGTCAGGGTCAGATCGGCGAAATTCGCCGAGCCATCGTTGATGTCGATCTGGCCGATGTGAATCCCCAGCGGCTTGTCGTTGCTGGCCGCTGCCGGCTTGGCTTGGGCAGTACTGGCGCTACCGGCCGGTTGTGGAATCAGCAGGTCATCGACGTTGGTGGTGCGGTCTTCGTTGATGATGAAGCGCGCATACGGCTGCAGCAGATTGACCTTGTCGATCGACAGGGCATCACCATGCACATAGGACAGACCGTCGAGGTTCAGTTGCTGCCATTTGACGAAGTCGCGGTTCTTGATCGTATCGAGGGTGTGCAGTTGGTTGACCTGGGCCTTGCCGCCGACGCTGAAGGCCAGCGGCTCGGTGCTCTTGAGGTCGACCTTGAGGCTGCTCGAGAGCATGCCACTGCGCAGTTCCAGGCGAATGAACGGGCTGATGTAGGCCTGGGCCACCCGCAGGTCGATATCGCTGGTAGTGACATCGAGCTTGGCCGTTACCGGTGCCAGGTTGACCTGGCCTGCGGCCTGCAGCTTGCCTTGCTTGCCGACGCCAGTGTCAAGCTTGAGGGTGAAGGGCGACTTGTTGAGGCTGTCGAAACCCTGCAGGTCAAGGTTGAGCGGACCGACGTCCAACGCTACCGGCTCTTTCTGGCTGCGGTCAGCCAGGTGAATCATGTAGTTGCGCGCCTGTACATCCTTGAGCAATACCTGCCAAGGCTTGCTCGGCTCTGCTGCGGCTTTCTCCTCGCTGCTGGGCTCAGCGGCAGCGGGTTCGGCTTTTTCTTTTGGGCTGGCCTTGGCCGGCTGGCTGGCGAATAACTTCTGCCAATCGAGCTGGCCATCTTTTTCCAGTGCTGCCCAGGTTTCCAGTTTCTCACTACGGATCTTGCCGACGGTGACCAACTGCTTGGCCAGGTCGATAGAGGTCTCGCTGACCTCAAGGCTCGCCAGGCGGGCCAATGGGCGGCCGTCCGGTGCCTTGATGGCGAACGGGGCGATGCGCACCGAAGTGTTGTCCAGCAACAGCTCGGTTTCCTTTGCCAGGTTGAGCTTGTAGTGGGTGTCGAGGCTGATTACGCCGTCTTCCAGGACCAACGGCACAGCGTCGCGCACGTAGGGCCACCAGGCTTTCATCTTGCCGTCGGTGATCTTCAAGGTGCCTTCGGAGGCAATCGGGGCCAGACCCAGGGTGCCTTTCCAGTCGATGCGGCCACCGGCCGGGCCATTGGCGACCAGGCTCATGTCAGCGTTGTCGTCAGGTAGGGTGCTGAGGTTCTTCAGCTCAAGGTTCATCGAGTCGTAAAGAAACTCGATGGGCTCACTCGGACGCAGGTCCTGGAAGTGCAGGTAGCCTTCGTTGAGCTTGATGCTGCCAATGCGCAGCGGGAACGGATCGCTCGCCGGCTCTTCAGCTTTCGGCTCGCTGGGCGGCAGTTTGAACAGCTGGGTGAGGTTGAGGCTGCCGTCTTTGGCGAACAGCACTTCGCTGCGCGCCTTGTCCAGCTCCACTGCATCCAGGTGCAGGGCGCCGCTCCACAGGCTGTCGAGCGAGAGGTTGGCGTAAAGGCGTTCGAAGCCGACCTGCTCTTTGCCCGGCTCGCCAATCTGCAAGCCCCAAAGCGTCAGTTCAAGGCTGAAGGGGTTGAGCTCGATACGCGTCAATTGCGCCGGCACCGTGGCGTACTTGGCCAACTGCTGGTTGGCAATACGTAGGCCGACGCCGGGGAGAATGAGGAAGCCGAGCAGGCTATACAGGGCCACGAGGGCCAGCAAGGCGCCGATGGCGCGAGTCAATCCTTTGGGCATGTGCAGCTTCGTCTATCCAAGCGGGAGTGCTTGGAGTATGGCACGTTAAATCGGTTCCGCAGAACCAGCCAAATTACCTTAGTCGATGCCCATGCGCCGCCTGGCCCGATGCGCCGAGCTGTCGCGCATGGCCCAGCGCAAGACCGGCGCGGTGCGGGCTATGCCCAGGCGGATCATGCGACTGCGCAATTGCCCCTGGTGCAGACCGAGCATGTCCCGGCCCCAGTCCGGCAGCAGGTCGATGCCCGCTTGCAGCATGAGCTTGCCCACAGGCTCAGCCAGACGGCTGGGGGCAGGGGCCTTGAGCAGAATGCTCACTACCTCAAGGCTACGGGCGTCGCACTGCAGGTGCGGGCGCATGCGTTGCAGGTAGTCGTCGATCTGCTGGCAGGAGCGAGGCACGTTACGTGCCCCAAGGCGCTCGGCGATCAGTGCGATCTCATCGTAATACGCGTCCTGGTCGGCGCGAGACAGATGGGGGTTGCGGTAACGCAGGTGCGCGGCAAGAAAACTGCTGACCTCGGCCACATGTACCCAGGTCAGCAGGTCGGGATCACTGGCGGCATACGGGCGGCCATCGGCAGCGGTGCCGACCACTTGCAGGTGGATGGTGCGCACCTTGTCGATCAACCATTGGGCATCCCGGGTCGAGCCAAAGGTGGTGCCGGAGATGAACTGGCTGGTGCGGCGCAAGCGACCCAGCAAGTCCTGACGAAAGTTGGAGTGATCCCATACCCCGGCCAACGCCAGCGGATGCAGCAGTTGCAGCATCAGCGCACTAATGCCGCCTACCAGCATGCTGGGGAAGTCGCCATGCACCTGCCAGCTGATGCTCTTGGGTCCGAACAAGCCAGGGTCGCCTTTGGGCGATTCCAGGTCGAGCTGGCCGAGGGCCAACCCGGTGAGGCTCATGACCTGGGTTTCGATACGACGGCGTAAGGCTTCCATGGCGACCTGCTGTTGGGGGCAGCCCGCCATGGGCCGCCGTCATTGGTTGAGGCGTTTGTCGATCAAGCCCTGGACCACGCTGGGGTCGGCCAAGGTCGAGGTATCGCCCAGGTTGTCCAGCTCGTTGCAGGCGATCTTGCGCAGTATACGCCGCATGATCTTGCCCGAACGGGTCTTGGGCAGGGCAGGCGCCCACTGGATCATCTCGGGCTTGGCGAAGCTGCCGATCTCCTTGCTGACCAGTGCCAGCAGTTCAGCCTTGAGAGTATCGTCAGGGTCGACCCCATTCATCGGCGTGACGAAGGCGTAGATGCCTTGCCCCTTGAGATCGTGAGGGTAACCGACCACGGCCGCCTCGGCGATGCTGTCGTGCAGCACCAGCGCGCTTTCCACCTCGGCAGTGCCGATGCGGTGGCCGGAGACGTTGATCACATCGTCGACCCGCCCGGTGATCCAGTAGTCGCCATCGGCGTCGCGGCGGGCGCCGTCACCGGTGAAGTAGTAGCCGGGCAACGGCTTGAAATAAGTGTCGACCATGCGCTGATGGTCGCCATACACACTGCGAATCTGTCCAGGCCAGCTGGCCTTGATCGCCAGCAGCCCAGCGCCTGCGCCCTCGATCAGCTTGCCCTGCTCGTCCAGCAGCACCGGCTGCACACCAAACAGCGGCTGGGTGGCGCAGCCTGGCTTGAGCTGCGGGTTGCCTGGCAGCGGGCTGAGCATGATGCCGCCGGTTTCGGTCTGCCACCAGGTATCGACGATCGGGCAGCGCTTCTGCCCAACCTCCTCGAAGTACCATTCCCAAGCTTCCGGGTTGATCGGCTCGCCGACGCTGCCAAGCAGCCGCAGGCTTTTCCTCGAGGTGCTTTGCAGTGGGCCTGAGCCTTCGCGCATCAGCGCGCGCAGGGCGGTTGGCGCGGTGTAGAAGATGTTCACCTGATGCTTGTCGACCACCTGCCAGAACCGCGAGGTGTCCGGGTAGTTGGGCACGCCCTCGAACATCAGCGAGATCGCCCCATTGGCCAATGGGCCGTAGACGATATAGCTGTGGCCAGTGACCCAGCCGACATCGGCAGTGCACCAGAACACCTCGCCGTCACGGTAATCGAACACCACCTTGAAGGTCAGCGTGGCTTGCAGCAGGTAACCGCCGGTGGTGTGCAGCACTCCTTTGGGTTTGCCGGTGCTGCCGGAGGTGTACAGGATGAACAGCGGGTCTTCAGCTTCCATTGGCTCAGGCGGGCAGTCGTCGCCAGCCAGTTCGGTCGCGGTGTGGTACCAGAGGTCGCGGTTGTTGTCCCAGGCGACTTCGCCACCGGTGCGCCGCACCACGAACACGCTGCTGACGTTGGGGCAGCTGGCTAGGGCCTTGTCGACGTTTTGTTTGAGCGCGATACGTTTGCCACCGCGTACGCCTTCGTCGGCGGTGATCACGGTGCGGCAATCGGCATCGAGAATACGGTCGCGCAGGGCATCGGGGGAGAAGCCGCCGAAGACCACCGAGTGAATCGCGCCGATGCGAGCGCAGGCGAGCATGGCGTAGGCCGCTTCAGGGATCATCGGCATATAGATGCATACCCGATCGCCTTTGTTCACGCCGCGGGCCTTGAGCGCGTTGGCCAGGCGGCAGACTTGCCGGTGCAGTTCGCGGTAGCTGATGGCGTTCGAATCTTGCGGATCGTCACCTTCCCAGAGCAGCGCGGTCTGCTCGCCGCGCTTGGCCAAGTGACGGTCGATGCAGTTGTAGCTGACGTTCAGTTGGCCACTGTCGAACCAGCGCGCCTCGCCGGTTTTCAGGTCTGACTGCTGCACGCGGGTCCAGGGTTTGATCCAATCCAGGCGTTTGGCCTGCTCGGCCCAGAAGTTGTCTGGGTCGTCTACCGACTGGCGGTAGAGGCGTTGGTAATCGTCCACAGTCAGCTGTGCGGACTGGCTGACGGCCAAGGCGGTGGGGTATTTGCTGAGATCGAACATGGCGGGTTGTCCTGCTCTTGTCGTGGCAATCATTCGATGGACAGTGTAGTCAGCGAACATGTTCCACGAAGTTGGCAGGGCAGAAACCATCGCGGGGCAAGCCTGCCCCCACGCCCTTCAAGGCTGCGTGAGAGCGGGCTTGCCCCGCGATAGAGAGTGGGCAGCGGTGGGATCAGCCGCGGTGACGCCCACGGAAGTAGTTGATCAAGCCTTGGGTAGAGCCGTCTTCGGCGGACTCTTCCTGAGCGCCCACCAGACGCTGGTAAACACCCTTGCCGAGTTCTTTGCCCAGTTCCACGCCCCACTGATCGAAGGCGTTGATGCCCCACACCACGCTTTGCACGAACACCTTGTGCTCATACATCGCCACCAGTGCGCCGAGGCGGCGCGGACTGATGCGCTCGACTACCAAGGTGTTGCTCGGGCGGTTGCCCGGGATCACCTTGTGCGGCGCGAGCTTGTCGATGTCCGCTTCGTTCAGGCCTTTGCCGCGCAGTTCGGCCTCAGCCTCTTCGCGGGTCTTGCCGAGCATCAGCGCCTGGCTCTGCGACAGGCAGTTGGCGTACAGCCACTGGTGATGGTCGGCGACCGGATTGAAGCTCACCACAGGGACGATGAAGTCCGCCGGGATCAAGTGGGTGCCTTGGTGCAGCAACTGGTGATAAGCGTGCTGACCGTTGCAACCCACACCACCCCAGATCACCGGGCCAGTCTCGGTTTTCACCGGGGTGCCGTCTTGCAGCACGCTCTTGCCGTTGGACTCCATGTCCAGCTGTTGCAGGTGCTTGGTGATGTTACGCAGGTAGTGGTCGTATGGCAGGATCGCGTGGCTGTTGGCGCCCCAGAAATTGCCGTACCAGACGCCGAGCAGGGCCAGCAGGACCGGCATGTTCTTGTCGAACGGCGCGGTCTGGAAGTGCTGGTCCATGGTGTAGGCGCCAGACAGCAGTTCTTTGAAGTTGGCGGTGCCGATGGCCAGGGCGATCGGCAAGCCGATGGCCGACCACAGCGAGTAGCGCCCGCCGACCCAGTCCCACATGGGGAAGATGTTCTCTTCGCGAATACCGAAGGCCACGGCGGCGGCCTTGTTGCTCGAGACGGCGATGAAGTGGCGATACAGCTCGGCCTCGGAGCCGCCTTGGGCCAGGTACCAGGTCCGTGCGGCCATGGCGTTCTTCAAGGTCTCGAGGGTGTTGAACGACTTCGACGAGACGATGAACAGCGTGGTTTCGGCGCGCAGGTTGGCCGACAGCTCATGGAATTCACTGCCGTCGATGTTCGCCAGGTAATGGCAGCGTACCCCGCGCTGGGCGTAGGGCAGCAGGGCTTCGGAAACCAGCTCCGGGCCGAGGAACGAGCCACCGATGCCGATGTTGACCACATCGGTGATCGGCTTTTCGCTGTATCCGCGCCACAGGCCATCGTGGATGCGGCCGACCAGCTCGGTGATCTGGTTGAGGACCTTGTGCACCTCAGGCATCACGTTGACGCCATTGACGCTGAGCTTGTCGCCCACCGGGCGGCGCAGCGCGGTATGCAGCACCGGGCGTCCTTCCGAGGCGTTGATGATTTCGCCGTTGAACATCGACTCGATGGCCTGGGCAAGATCGACTTCATTGGCCAGGTTGACCAGCAGCTCGCGGGTCTGCTCGGTAATCAGGTTTTTCGAGTAGTCGAGGAACAACCCGCAACTGCTCAGGGAAAACTGGTCGAAGCGCTTGGAATCGGCAGCGAAGGCTTCGCGCATGCTGAAGCCCTGCATGGCGTCGCGGTGTTGCACAAGCGCCTGCCAAGCGGGCAGCGCCGTCACATCATGGGGGGTACGGTAATACGCCATTGCGGATGGTTTCCTTGATGCATGATCGTGCCTTGGACAACGGGCAGTCGCTGCCGGTTGCAGGCTGGGGATCATTATAGGCATTGCTTGCGTGGGGGGAATGGGGGCAGGCAGGGAGAATTTGGGCCGCTGCGCGGCCCTTCGCGGGCAAGCCCGCTCCCACAGGGATCGAGATGACCTTGAGAGATTCACTATGACTCACGGCAAGCAGTGGGCCTCCCAGGCACAACAATGATCGCGTACAACATGCAAATCCCTGTGGGGGCGGCACAGGGATTGAGATGACCTTGAGAAACTCGCTAAGACTCACGGCAAACAGTGGGCCTCACAGGCACAACAATGATCGCGTAAAACATGCAAATCCCTGTGGGAGCGGGCTTGCCCGCGAAGAGGCCAGCACTGACACAGCAAAGTCAGTTGCTCCCCCAAGGCCTAGGCAGTCAGTTCATCCAGATGCAGGTACAGGTTATCGATCAGTCGTGTAGTACCCAGGTACGCTGCAGCAATTACCACCACATCGCGATCATCGATCATCGCCGGACGCAAGGTCAGTGCATGGCGCACCTCCAGATAGTCCGGGCGAAAACCTGCTGCCAGCAGCTGCGCCTGAGCCGCAACGATCAACGCAGCATAGTCGCGCTGACCATGGCGAATGGCGTCGGCCATCGCACTCAGTTCACGATACAGCGCCGGCGCCGCTGCGCGCTGCTCCGGGCTCAGGTAACCATTGCGCGACGACAGTGCCAGGCCATCCTCGGCGCGCACGGTCGGCTCGCCGATGATCTGGATCGGCATGTTCAGGTCGCGCACCATGGCGCGGATCACCGCCAGCTGCTGGAAGTCTTTCTCGCCGAATACGGCAAGGTCGGGCTGGACCATGTTGAACAGCTTGCTGACCACGGTTGCGACACCTTCGAAGTGCCCAGGACGGCTGGCGCCGCACAAGCCTTCGGACAACTGCGGCACGCTGACCCGGGTCTGCACGCTCATGCCGTCGGGGTACATCTCTTCGACGGTGGGTGCGAATAGCAGGTGGCAGCCAGCCTGGAGCAAGCGCTCCTGGTCGGCGGCCAGGGTCCGTGGATAGCTGTCGAGGTCTTCGCCGGCGCCAAACTGCAGCGGATTGACGAAGATGCTGGCAACCACGAAATCAGCACGCTGGGCGGCCTTGGTCACTAGCGCAGCATGGCCGCTGTGCAGGTTGCCCATGGTCGGGACGAAGGCGATGCGCTTGCCTTCGCCACGCGCGCGGGCGACGGCAGCGCGCAGCTCGCGCACGGTCTTGACTGTGTTCATGCGCTGAATCCGTGTTCGCTGGCGGGGAAGCTGACGTCTCTGACCGCAGTGACATAGGCGACCAGCGCACTGTGGATATCTGGCTGGCCGACCATGAAGTTCTTCACGAACTTCGGCACGCGACCGCTCAAGGACAGGCCGAGCATGTCGTGCAGCACCAGCACCTGGCCGTCAGTTGCACTGCCGGCACCAATACCAATGACCGGAATGCTCACCGCCTGGGTGATCTCCGCCGCCAACTCGCTGGGTACGCATTCGAGCAGCAGCATGGCCGCGCCGGCTTGCTCCAGGGCAATGGCGTCAGCGCGCATCTGCCGCGCTTGGGCTTCCTGGCGGCCTTGGACCTTGTAGCCACCCAGTACATTGACAGTTTGCGGGGTCAAGCCCATGTGCGCGCACACCGGCACGCCGCGCTCGGCCAGCAGGCGGATGGTTTCGGCCAGCCAGGCAGCACCTTCGAGTTTGATCATGTGGGCGCCGGCCTGCATCAGTGTGGCGCAGTTGGCAAAGGCCTGTTCGGCGGTGGCGTGGGCCATGAACGGCAGGTCGGCAAGGATCAACGCGCCGTCATTGCCGCGTTTGACGCAGGCTGTGTGATAGGCCATCTCGGCGGTAGTGACCGGCAGGGTGCTGTCGTGACCTTGCAGGACCATGCCCAGCGAGTCACCCACCAGCAGTACGTCCACACCGGCCTGGCTGGCGACCTTGGCGAAGGTCGCGTCGTAGCAGGTCAGCATGGTGATTTTCTCACCTTTGGCCTTACGGCCGTGCAGGGTGGTCAGGGTTACTTCAGGCATGTAGGAAATCCTCGTTCAGGCGCTGTGAAAAACGACTGCGAACAACGCATGCATTCATCTTCCGGAGCGGCACATCATCGACTGTGATGTTCGGGCACAGGTCCGTCCGGGCCTAAATAGGTGATATGTGGCACATCGACGCCACGGGACGCCTATAGTCGTGAGCGAGGGGGGCGAAGTCAATGACCCTGTTACCGCATTGTTACGGCGCGGGTGTTACTGGCGTTACCGTCGCCTGCAACGCCCGAATTACAGGCGTTCCAGACCGACGAACGGGCAGTCTTCGAGCAGCTCGGCGAGGCGCCGGCCATCGGCGAGGGTGAAATCCGCCGGGACCAGTTCGGCCAGCGGGTAGAGCACGAAGGGGCGCGCCTGCATGTGGTAATGCGGCACTTTCAGGCGGGGAATATCGATGACCTGGTCAGCGAACAGCAGTACATCCAGGTCGAGGGTGCGTGGCCCCCAGCGCTCCTGACGGACCCGGCCCTGCTCATTCTCGATCGCTTGCAAGGCATCGAGCAGTTGCAGCGGGGCCAGCGAGGTGTCCAGCGCGGCCACGGCATTGGTGTAGCGCGGCTGGCCTGGCAGCAGCGAGTCACTGGCATAGAAGCTCGACACGCCTGCCAGGCGGGTGCCCTCGGCCTTGTCCAAGGCATCGAGGGCATTGCGCAGCTGTTCGGCGGGATCGGCCAGGTTACTGCCCAGGCCGATGTAGGCGCGGCTGCTCATGCTCAGTCAAAGGCCTCGTCACCGCTGCGCTTGCGCTTGGAGCCGCTGCGCTTGCGTTTGCGTGGGGCGGCACCGGCGCCATCGTCACGGTTGCCCAGGTCGCGGATCATGTCGCGACGCTCGCTGTCGTTGGCTTCCTGGTAGTCAGTCCACCATTGGCCGAGTTCTTCGGTTTCCTCGCCTGCGCTTTCACGCAGCAGCAGGAAGTCGTAGCCGGCACGGAAACGAGGGTTGTCGAGCAGCATGTCGGCGCGTTTGCCGCTGCGGCGCGGCAGGCGCTCCTGCATGTCCCAGATCTCGCGGATCGGCAGGGTGAAGCGTTTCGGGATAGCGATACGCTGGCACTGCTCGGCGATCAAGTCGTGCGCGGCCTGGTTCATGGCCGGGATTGGCGGCACGCCTTGGCTTTGCAGATACAGCGCGCGGCCCGGCAGGGCTGGCCAGAGCAGGGCGGCGAAGAGGAAGGCGGGGGTAACCGGCTTGCCTTGCTTGACGCGCAGGTCGGTGTTGGCCAGTGCCTGGCTGATCAGTGTATGGGTATAGGTCGGACGCTCTTCCAGGGCATGGCTGCTGCCTGGGAACAGCGGCTCGAACAACTCCAGGTCGACCAGCATTTCAAAGACGATTGCGCCTTGGCCGGAGAGGAACAGCTTGAGGCTCTCCTCGAACAGGCGGGCAGCGGGAATCTCGCGCAGCAGTGGCGCCAGCTCACGAATCGGCTTGACCGTGTGCTTTTCGATGCCGAAGTCGAGCTTGGCGGCGAAACGCACGGCGCGCAGCATGCGCACGGGGTCTTCCTGGTAGCGATGGACCGGGTCGCCAATCAAGCGCAACAGGCGGTTGCGGATGTCATGGATACCGTTGGCGTAGTCGAGAATGCGCTCGCTGACCGGATCGTAGTACAGCGCATTGATGGTGAAGTCGCGGCGCTGCGCGTCTTCTTCCAAGGTGCCGTAGACGTTGTCACGCAGGATGCGACCGCTGGCATTGTGCGACGAGCGATGGCTATCGCCTTCGCCTTCGTCCGAATGATGGGCGCGGAAGGTGGCGACTTCGATGATCTCACGGCCGAAATGCACGTGGACCAGCTTGAAGCGACGGCCAATGATCCGGGCGTTGCGGAACTCGGCACGGATCTGTTCGGGGGTGGCGCTGGTGGCGACGTCGAAGTCCTTGGGGTTGATCCCCAGTAGCAAGTCGCGCACGCAGCCACCGACCAGGTAGGCCTGATAGCCGGCGGCCTGCAGGCGGTCGACGATGCTTACCGCATGGCGGCTGAACTGGCTGCGTTGCAGCGAGTGCTGGCTCTTGTTGATCACTTCAGGCGTGGTGCGCCTGTGGTGTTGACCACCGGTGGGCGGACGGAATGACTGGAACAGCTTCTTCAGCATGGGATGCACTGTTTGAAGGAATGTTCGGCCACGGATAGGAGAATGGCCGCATGATGGGCGGGGATTCTAGCATTTACTGGGGGAATGGTGTAGGCGATGCGCCAAGGGGTGTTTCAGGGGGGGAGAAACGACAAGGGGAGCCTAAGCTCCCCAAGAAGTCGTTGCGTGCTCTTATTGTTTTTCTGCTGGGCTTCTTGTTTTTGTTGAGTGCCCTGTCCACAAAGCTCGAAACTTGTGGACGACCCCCAAACCGGGGGTAAAGAGCAAACGGATTGCTTTGGCCGCTGAGGTGATGCTGATCTGTCGATCCAACCAGTGTAGGCGCTGCTTTAGTGCAGTTTTTGTTGTTCTCTGCCTGGTTGTGGGGCAAGCCCCAAACACAACTCCTCTCCAAAAGAATCAGTTAGCTGCGCCTCCGCCGTCTTGTTTTTATTGTGCGTGAGCCGTTTCGTCTTGTTCTTATTCTGAGTTGCAGTGCTTGTTATTGTTCTTGTACCAAACATATAGCAGGTGCCGTGCCAACTTTGGCAGGTCCAGCAAAATCAGGGGTTTGCGGGTTTCTGGCGGGGTTGTCGGGCGGGCAAATGTAGAAATTTCGTTACCGTACGCCTCGGCATCTGTTACGGCGGGAGGGGTGGGGTAACAGATTTTTGCGCGAACTGATCTGTTACCTCTGAACGCATCGCGGGGCAAGCCCGCTCCCACGCGCGTGGGAGCGGGCTTGCCCCGCGATGATGTCGGATCGTTATCAGTTATCGCTGGTAGCGTTGCTCTTGCGCCGTGGAATGCCCAGGCGCTGGCGGCGTTCCCACAGGCACTTGCGGCTGACACCCAGCTTGCGGGCAAGCTCGGTCTCGGTCATGTGGTCCTGGTGTTCGAGGACGAAATGTTGGAAGTAATCTTCCAGCGACAGATCCTCGGTCGGCTCATGGCTGGCGTTGTTGGCGCTGACACCGCTGATGGTCGGCAGATTGTTCAGCAGGTCGTCATCGTCCAAATCGCTCAGTTCGATGTCGATGCCCAGCAGCTCGGCGGAAATTTCCGGGCTCTCGCTGAGAATAACCGCGCGCTCGACAGCGTTTTCCAGCTCGCGCACGTTACCCGGCCAGCTGTAATGACGAATGGCCTGCTCGGCTTCGTGGGAGAAGTGCAGGTCATCGCGACCGATGCGCGCGCTCTGTCGGGCGAGGAAGGCATTGGCGATCTCATTGACGTCACTGCCACGCTCACGCAGGGCCGGCAGCTTCAGGGCGATCACGTGCAGGCGGTAATAAAGGTCTTCGCGGAACTGCCCAGCCTTGGCCAGGTTCTTCAAGTCGCGGTGGGTCGCTGCGATCAGGCGCACATCGACTTTCTGCGACTGCACTGAGCCGACCCGGCGAATTTCGCCTTCCTGCAACACACGCAGCAGACGCGCCTGGGCTTCGAGTGGCAGTTCGCCGATTTCATCGAGGAACAGCGTCCCGCCGTCGGCCGCTTCGACCAGGCCGGCACGACCCGCGCTGGCGCCGGTGAATGCGCCTTTCTCGTGGCCGAACAGCTCCGACTCGATCAGGGTTTCCGGGATGGCCGCGCAGTTGACCGAGATCATCGGCGCCTTGGCCCGTCGCGATAGATTGTGCAGGGCGCGGGCGACCAGCTCTTTACCGGTGCCGGATTCGCCCTGGATCAACACATTGGAGTCAGTCGGGGCGACCTTGCGGATCTTGCTGTACATATCCTGCATCGGCGGGCACGAGCCGATGATGCCGATCTCGCCGTTGGCGGCGTTGTTGCTGCCCTTGTCGGCGGCGCCTGGCTTGCCATTGGCCCGTGGCTCGGCGCTGGCTGGCGCCGCGGCGGGGGCGTTCTGGCGGTCGCGCAGAATCCGCGCCACGGCCTGGAGCATCTCGTCATGGTCGAAGGGCTTGGCGATGTAGTCCACCGCGCCCATCTTCATCGAGTCGACTGCCGAGCGCAGGCTGGCGTAGCTGGTCATGATCAGCACCGGGGTGCCCTGGCCGAGCTTGATCAGCTCGGTGCCGGGCGCGCCAGGCAGACGCAGATCGCTGACGATCAGGTCGAAGGTGGCAATGCTGAAGCGTTCCTGGGCTTCCTGCACCGAGCCGGCTTCGCTGACCTGGTACTGGTTGCGCTCGAGCAGTCGACGCAAGGCCGAGCGGATGATGGTTTCGTCTTCGACGATCAGAATATGCGGCATTGATTCAATTCTCTCGACGGTCTCGAATTTCAGGGGACGTCGCTACGACATGCCGGGGCAGGGTCACGCGGATCCGGGTGCCACGCTGCCGTTCGATATCGGCGGGGCTGTCGATGGTGATTTGCCCATAATGCTCTTCCACGATGGAATAGACCAGAGCGAGCCCCAGTCCGGTTCCCTCGCCTGGGTCCTTGGTGGTGAAGAACGGTTCGAACAGGCGGTCCATGATGTTTTTCGGGATGCCACTGCCTTCGTCCTCGACGATCAGGTCGACGGCGTGCTCGCTCATCTCGCTACGCACCCGCACGGCGCTGCCCGGGGGCGAGGCGTCGCGAGCGTTGGAGAGCAGGTTGATCAGCACCTGGGCCAGGCGTTGCGGGTCGCCCTCGACCCAGTGATCGGGGTCGCAGAGGTTGAAGAACTGTACTTCGAAATTGCGCCGGTTGAGGGCCAGCAGACCGATGGCATCTTGCGCCACCTCCGCTAGGCACACCGGCTCTTCGCTGTTCTGCTGGCTGCCGCCGGCGTGGGCGAAGCTCATCAGCGACTGGACGATGCGCGATACGCGCTTGGTCTGCTCGATGATCTGGCTGGACAGTTCGGTGATCTCGCCGTCGCCTTCGCGTTCTTCGCGCAGGTTCTGCGCCAGGCAGGCGATGCCGGTGATCGGGTTGCCGATCTCGTGGGCCACCCCGGCGGCCAGGCGGCCGATGCTGGCCAGGCGCTCGGAGTGCACCAGCTTGTCTTCCAGGGCCTGGGTTTCGGTGAGGTCTTCGACCAGCAGGACCAAGCCGCTGTTACCTGGCGCGAGAGGCTCGTCGATGGCTGCCTTGTGCAGGTTGAGCCAGCGGATTTGGCCATCCAGGCCCAGGCGCTGCTTGTGCAAGTGCTCATCGGGTACGTTGATGAAGCCTTGCAGCAGGCCGCGCCAGGGTTCGCTGATGGTCATCAGGCGTGAACCGACCACGTGCTTGGCGGCGATCCCGGTCAGCTCCTCCATGGCTTTGTTCCACATGAGGATTTCCTGGTCCTTGGCCAGCGAGCAGACCCCCATCGGCAGCTCCTGCAGGGTCTGGCGGTGGTAGCGGCGCAGGGCATCGAGTTCGGCGGCAAGGCCGGTCAGGCGCGAGTGGTAGTCTTCCAGGCGGCTCTCGATGAAGTGGATGTCTTCGGTGACGTAGTTCTCGTTGCCAGACTTGTACGGCAGGAACGTCTCGACCATGTCCTGGGCCACGCTTGGCCCCATCAGCCCGGACAGGTTGGCCTCGATGCGGTCGCGCAGGCGGCGCAGGGCATACGGGCGGCGCTCGTCGAAGGGCAGGTAGAGATCGCGCAGGGCCTGCTCGACTTCTTTTTGCGCGGCCTTGGCGCCGAGCGGCTTGGCCAGTTGGGTGGCGAACTCTTGTGGCGAGGCGGCGTGCAGCTCGCGGCGTTGTGGCCGGCGCACGTTGTCCACCGCACAGGCTTCGGCGGCGCTGATTTCTTCGCTGCTGGCATTGGTGAACAACGAGATCAGGGTGAACAGCAGGACGTTGGCCGCCAGCGAGGCGATTGCCGCCATGTGCCAGCTGGTGTCGTCGAGCACGTAGATCATGTTCAGCAGCGGGATGTAGAAGCCCTGCAGGTTACCCAGTAGCGGCAGCAGCATGGTCACCATCCACACCAGCATGCCGGCCAACAGCCCGGCGATGAAGCCGCGCCGGTTCGCGGTTGGCCAGTACAGGACCGACAGCACGCCAGGGAGGAACTGCAAGGTGGCGACGAAGGCGACGATGCCCAGGTTGGCCAGGCTCTGGTGAGTGTTCTGGGTCAGGTAGAAGATGAATCCGGCGGTGATGATGGCGACGATCAGCGCGCGCCGGGTCCATTTCAGCCACCGGTAGATGTTGCCTTCCGCCGGTGGCTGGTAGAGCGGCAGCACCAGATGATTCAGCGCCATGCCTGACAGCGCCAGGGTGGTGACGATGATCAAGCCGCTGGCGGCGGACAGCCCGCCAATGTAGGCCAGCAGCGCCAGTGCCTCATTGTTTGCGGCAATGCCTAGGCCCAGGGTGAAGTATTCAGGGTTGGTGCTTGCCCCCAGGCGCAGGCCAGCCCAGAGAATCAGCGGCACGGCCAGGCTCATCAACAGCAGGAACAGCGGCAGGCCCCAGCTGGCGCTGACCAGCGAGCGTGGGCTGAGGTTCTCGGTGAAGGCCATGTGGTACATGTGCGGCATGACGATGGCCGAGGCGAAGAACACCAGCAGCAGGGTGCGCCATGGGCCTTCTTGCAAAGGTGTATGCAACGCGGCCAGGGCGGTCTGGTTCTGCAGCAGCCAGACTTCCAGCCCGTGCGGCCCGCCAAACACGCCGTACAGGGCATACAGGCCGACTCCGCCTAGAGCCAGCAGCTTGATCACCGACTCGAAGGCGATGGCGAACACCAGGCCTTCGTGCTTTTCGCGGGTGGCGATGTGGCGTGAGCCGAAGAAGATGGTGAACAGGATAATCAATGCGCAGAAGGCGAACGCCACCCGGGCTTTGACCGGCTCGCCGGTGAGGATGCTGATCGAGTCGGCCACAGCCTGGATCTGCAGGGCCAGCAACGGCAATACGCCAATCAACATGAAGATGGTGGTCAGGGCCCCGGCCCAGGTGCTGCGAAAGCGAAACGCGAGCAGGTCGGCCAGTGACGACAGCTGGTAGGTGCGGGTGATCTTCAAGATCGGGTAGAGCAGCACCGGTGCCAACAGGAAGGCCCCGGACACCCCCAGGTAGCAGGCCAGGAAGCCATAGCCGTACTGGTAGGCCAGGCCCACCGAGCCATAGAAGGCCCAGGCACTGGCGTAGACGCCCAGCGACAGGGTGTAGGTCAGCGGGTGGCGGATGACCGAGCGCGGGATCAGCCCGCGTTCGCTGATCCAGGCCACGCCGAACAGCACCAACAGGTACCCGGCGCTGATCAGGATCATCTGGGTCAGGCTAAAGCTCATCGGCATCTCGTTGGCTCTGCAGGATGAAGGTGACGACGATCAGGATCAGCCAGAGCAGGTATGGGCGATACCAGGCTCCGGTCGGCTCGATCCACCAGTCCATGATGGCTGGGGAGAACAAGTAGATCCCCACGACCAGAAGCAGGACCAAACGATAGATGTACATGCTGGCCTCGATGGTTGGGCGCTGCGGGCTTGGACTTATTATTGGCGCAAATGGCGGGGGCGATGCTAGCGGGATTCCGTGTTGTACGGCAAGAAATTGAATTTATTGGGTTTTCGCGTCGTTTTTCAGTGCCAGTGGAGGCCCTATCGCGGGGCAAGCCCGCTCCCACGCCGGCCTATCTCAACTGGGCGCAGGCGTGGGAGCGGGCTTGCCCCGCGATAGAGCCGGCACAGGCTCAGCGCAGATCAGCCTCTGGCACGGTCATTCGAGAGGCGATGGCGTCAGGCCTCCACTGCTGTCGCGCCACTGCCAGCACTTCGCCAGGGCTGGCACCCTCCAGCGCCGGATCAGTCACTTGTCCCAGCGCCCGCAACGCCCGTAGCAGCAACGGCGTGGCCTGCTCAGGCGCCAGCGGCGGCGAGCGATACGACTTGCCCAATTTGTGCCCATCCGGCTGGATGATCAGCGGGATATGCAAGTAGCGCGGCTGGGAGAATCCCAGCAGCTCTTGCAGATACAGCTGGCGCGGGGTGTTGTCGAGCAAGTCAGCCCCACGCACGATGTCGGTCACACCTTGCCAGGCATCGTCCAGCACCACCGCCAATTGGTAGGCATACAGCCCATCGCGACGCTGGATGATGAAATCGCCCACTTCGCGGCCCAGATGCTGGGCGAACTCGCCTTGCACCCGGTCACTAAAGCGGTAGGTCAGCTCTGGCACCCGCAGCCGAATCGCCGCGCCTTCGCGAGCATGGCCGGCATTGCGGCAAGTGCCTGGATAAATACCGTTGCTCCCCTCCAGCTGCTTGCGCGAGCAGGTACAGGCATAGGCCAGGCCCTGGCGGAACAGGCGTTCGACGACCTCGGCGTACGCATCATGGCGCTGGCTTTGGAACACCACCTCGCCATCCCACTCCAGGCCATAACCTTCCAGGGTGTGCAAGATGGCATCGCGTGCACCGGGCATCTCGCGCGGTGGGTCGGTGTCTTCCATGCGTAGCAGCCAACGTCCACCGACAGCCCGGGCATCCAGCCAGGAGGCGAGGGCGGCAACCAGTGAGCCGAAGTGCAGAAAACCGCTGGGAGTGGGAGCAAAGCGCCCGACGTAGGGTGATGGGGTCATGGGTTAACAGTATCTATAAATGAAACGGGGCGCATTGAGCGCCCCGTTCGGTGGAAATCAGGATCAGCCCTTGCCGACCGTTTTTTCCTTTTGCTCGGCAACTTCTTTGCAGTCGAAGCAAAGATCGGCAGTAGGGCGAGCTTCAAGACGACGCAGGCCGATCTCGATGCCGCAGCTCTCGCACCAGCCGTACTCTTTGTCCTGAATCAGTTGCAGGGTCTTGTCGATCTTCTTGATCAGCTTGCGCTCGCGGTCACGTGCGCGCAGTTCAAGGGCAAACTCTTCCTCTTGCGTGGCACGGTCTGCCGGGTCGGCGAAGTTGGCCGCCTCTTCTTTCATATGGTCAACGGTCTTGTCGACGCCGACCATCAGCTCCTGCTTCCAAGCGTTCAGGATATTGATGAAGTGCTTGCGCATGGGTTCACCCATGTACTCCTCACCCTTGGTCTCCTGATAGGGCTCGACCCCATAAAGATTTTGCCTGGCTTTTTGCTTTTCTTGGGTGGACATGAATAGACCGCCTCTCACTCATCTGATCCAATGCGCAGGATGCTCCATCTCCGGCGACCGCCGGCCCTGCGACTGCGAGCCGCCGAACTTACCAGATAGATCGGGGGTGCGCTAGCCCGGCCGATCCTACGTGTTGACAGCGGCATGAGCCGCCCGTTCAGTGGCGTACAACGGTTGAACAACTAGTTTAGACCCAATTGAGAGAAGGCCCCATGGCTCAGCCCTACAGCGCGCGCAGCCGCGCCATCGAACCCTTTCATGTCATGGCACTGCTGGCGCGGGCCAACGAATTGCAGGCGGCGGGCCGGGATGTGATCCACCTGGAGATCGGTGAGCCGGACTTCACCACCGCCGCGCCGATCATCGCGGCCGGCCAGGCCGCCCTGGCCGATGGGCATACCCGCTACACCGCCGCGCGTGGCCTGCCGGCGCTGCGTGAGGCGATTGCAGGCTTCTATGCGCAGCGCTACACGCTGTCGATCGACCCCGAGCGTATCCTCATCACCCCAGGGGGTTCCGGGGCGCTGTTGCTGGCCAGCAGCCTGCTGGTCGATCCGGGCAAGCACTGGCTGCTGGCCGACCCGGGCTACCCGTGCAACCGACACTTCCTGCGCTTGGTCGAAGGCGGCGCGCAGCTGGTGCCGGTGGGCCCTGAGGTCAATTACCAGCTCACCGCCGACCTGGTCGAGCGTCATTGGGACAAAGACACGGTAGGCGCGCTGGTCGCGTCACCGGCCAACCCGACCGGTACCGTTCTGGATCGCGAGGCCTTGGCCAGCCTGTCCCAGGCCACTCGCGAGCGGCATGGCCACCTGGTGGTGGACGAGATCTACCACGGCCTGACCTACGGCATGGACGCACCCAGCGTACTGGAAGTGGACGACGAAGCGTTCGTTTTGAATAGTTTTTCCAAGTATTTCGGCATGACCGGCTGGCGCCTCGGTTGGTTGGTTGCGCCGCCCAACGCGGTCGGCGATCTTGAGAAACTGGCGCAGAATCTGTACATCAGTGCTCCAAGCATGGCCCAGCATGCCGCGCTGGCCTGCTTCCAGCCCGACACCCTGGCGATTCTTGAAGAGCGCCGCGGCGAATTCGCCAAGCGCCGCGACTACCTGCTGCCCGCGCTGCGCGAACTGGGCTTTGGCATCGCCGTCGAGCCGCAGGGTGCTTTCTATCTGTACGCCGACATCAGCGCGTTCGGTGGCGATGCGTTCGCCTTCTGCCGGCACTTCCTGGAAACCGAGTACCTGGCCTTCACCCCAGGCCTGGATTTTGGTCGCCATCAGGCGGGGCATCACGTGCGCTTTGCCTACACCCAGAGCCTGCCGCGTCTGGAACAGGCTGTTGAGCGTCTCGCCCGTGGTCTACGGAGCTGGCAAGGCTGATGGCATTTTTCCCATTGCTCGAACAGGGGCGGCTGCTGCGCCGCTATAAACGTTTTCTGGCTGACATCGAGCTGGCCAATGGCGAACAACTGACCATCCACTGCCCTAATACCGGCTCCATGCTCAATTGCATGCGTGAAGGCGGACAGGTCTGGTTCAGCCGCTCCAATGACCCCAAGCGCAAGCTGCCGGGCACTTGGGAGATCAGTGAAACGCCGCAGGGGCGGTTGGCCTGCATTAACACTGGCCGGGCCAATGCGCTGGTCGAAGAGGCCTTGCGCACCGGGGTCATCAGCGAACTGGCCGGCTTTACTGCACTCAAGCGCGAAGTAGCCTACGGCGAGGAGGGCAGTCGGGTCGATTTTCGCCTGGAGTTCGCCAGCGGCCCGGCCTATGTCGAGGTCAAGAGCGTCACCCTCGGCTACCCGGACACGTCGGTAGCGGCCTTCCCGGATGCGGTCACCCAGCGCGGCGCCAAGCACCTGCGTGAACTCGCGGCCTTGGCCCGCCAGGGCGTTCGGGCCGTGCAGCTGTATTGCGTCAACCTCACCGGAGTCGAAGCGGTGCGCCCAGCCGAGGAGATCGATGCGGCCTATGCCAGCGCCCTGCGCGCAGCCGTGGCCGATGGCGTCGAAGTGCTGGCCTATGGCACACGGCTGGATGCCTAACAGATCGTCATCGACCGGCCGCTGCCAGTGCTGCTCAATCCTTGAACCAGATGCCCTGGCTGTCTTCCAGGCAGTCCAGGGCCTGCAACTGCTCACCCTCGCAGGGACCGGCCACGCATTCGCCGGTCTCGATCAGAAACAGTGCGCCGTGATGAGCGCAATGAATCAGGCTGGCGCTGTCATCGAGAAAGCTATCGGCTTGCCAGTTGAGCGCGATGCCTTTGTGCGGGCAGCGATTGCGGTAGGCAAACACCTGGCCCTGGCGGCGCACGGCAAACAGCGCCACGCCCGCTACGCTGAACGCGCGGCTGTGGCCTTCACCAAGGTGCTCGGAAGCGCAGAGAAAATGCATTGCAGGTACAGGCTCGTACAGTAAAGGAATGGAACAAACGGATGGCTTGACGCCTCAATGCGAATAATTATCAAATTGCCCGCATGCTGCGTGCGCTGTCTATGGTGCGCAGTTCCGCTGTTCGCCACAAGGCGCGCGGCTTGTCTTCTGCAAAGGAACTCCGATGATGCGCCGTCCCGCTGCCCTGATCGCCCTGTGCGCCGGTCTTGTTCTCTCCACCCAGGCTCTGGCCGCCGAGCTGCCGCAACGTTGGGTGAGTGCCGGTGGCGCCCTGAGCGAATGGATCAGCGCCCTGGGCGGCGAGCAGCGCCTGGTTGGCGTCGACACCACCAGCCAGCACCCAGAGTCGCTCAAGGCTTTGCCCAGCATCGGTTACCAGCGTCAGCTGTCTGCCGAGGGCATTCTCAGCCTGCGCCCCGATGTGCTGGTAGGTACCGAGGAAATGGGCCCGCCGCCGGTGCTGGCACAGATCCGCAACGCCGGTGTGCGAGTTGAGCTGTTCTCCAGCAAAGCCGAACTGGGCGCAGTGGAGCAAAACCTCACGCATTTGGGCAGCCTGCTCGGCGCTGAACGGCAAGCCCGCGAACTGGCCGCAGGTTACCGCCAGCAACTCGATGATCTGCAGGCCAAGGTCAAGCAGGCCCAGGCCAGCCAGAAAGCGCCGGGGGTGCTGCTGTTGGTTGGCCACGCCGGCTCCAAGCCAATGATTGCCGGCCACGGCACCTCGGGGGACTGGCTGCTGCGTCAGGCGGGGGCACGCAATCTGGCCGATCATCAGGGCTACAAGAACTTCTCGGTGGAAGCCCTGGCCGCCCTGGATCCGGATGTGGTGGTGTTCTCTGACCGTAGCTTGAGTGGCGAGCAGGCCCTGCAAGCATTGGTCAAAGAGAACCCAGCGCTGGCGGCCTCGCGCGCTATCCGCGAAAAGCGCCTGGTTTCTCTGGATCCGACCTTGTTGGTTGGCGGCCTGGGCCCACGCCTGCCGGCTACCCTGCATGAATTGGCTGCTGCCTTCTATCCGGCGGCCCAGGCCAGCCTGGCCCAATGAAGCGGCGAGTTCAGCCGCGCACGCTATTCATTGGCCTGAGTGGGCTGTGTTTGCTGGCAGTCTGGCTGTCGCTGGCGCTGGGGCCGGTCAGTCTGCCGCTAATCGATACCTTGCGTGCCGGGCTGCGCCTGCTGGGGTTGCCGGTAGCAGGCGATGGCCTGGAACAGGCCGAGCTGATCCTGGGGCAGATTCGTCTGCCGCGAACCTTGCTTGGGCTGGCCGTTGGCGCTGTGCTGGCGCTGTCAGGAGTGGCCATGCAGGGACTGTTTCGTAATCCACTGGCAGACCCGGGCTTGGTCGGTGTGGCCAGTGGTGCGGCACTGGGCGCGGCGATCGCGATTGTCGGCGGCAGCTGGTTGGGCGGCATCCCTGAATGGTTCGCGCCTTATTTGCTGTCGGTCTGTGCCTTCGTCGGTGGCTTGGGGGTGACGGCGCTGGTCTATCGCCTGGGCCGACGTGACGGCCAGACCAACGTCGCCACCATGCTTCTGGCAGGTATCGCCTTGACGGCGTTGGCGGGCTCAGCGGTCGGCTTGTTCACTTACCTGGCCGATGACGCCACCCTGCGCACCTTGACCTTCTGGAACCTGGGTAGCCTCAATGGCGCCAGTTACCAGCGGCTGTGGCCGTTGATCCTGGTCACCGTCGCGGTGGCCGTCTGGCTGCCACGCCGCGCCCAGGCGCTCAATGCGCTGTTGCTGGGCGAGTCAGAAGCCCGCCACCTGGGCGTCGAGGTGGAGTCGCTCAAGCGTGAGCTGGTGTTCTGCACCGCACTGGGTGTCGGCGCTGCCGTGGCTGCCGCTGGCCTGATCGGCTTCATCGGCCTGGTGGTGCCGCACCTGGTACGCCTGGTGGCCGGGCCTGATCATCGTGTGCTGCTGCCGGCGTCGTTGCTGGCGGGCGGAGCGTTGCTGCTGTTCGCAGACCTGGTGGCGCGCTTGGCGCTGGCGCCGGCCGAGTTGCCGATCGGTATCGTCACCGCCTTCATCGGTGCACCGTTTTTCTTGCTGTTACTGATCAAGGGGCGCAACTGATGCTCGAAGTCGAAGGCCTGCATCTGCGCCGTGGCAGCACTGAGGTGTTGCACGATATCCAACTGAAGCTGCAGCCGGGGGAGATCCTCGGTGTGCTGGGCCCCAATGGCGCGGGTAAGAGCAGCCTGCTGGGGGCCTTATGTGGCGAACTGACACCGAGCCAGGGCCAGGTGCGTCTGCTTGGTCGGCAACTGATTGACTGGAGCGGGCAAGCGCGCGCGCGGCAGTTGGCGGTGTTGCCGCAAGTGTCCAGCCTCGGCTTTGCCTTCCGGGTCGAGGAAGTGGTCGGCATGGGGCGCTTGCCGCATGCCAGCGGCCAACAACGAGACCAGCAGATCATCGAGGCTGCGTTGCGTGCCGCCGATGCCTGGCACTTGCTCGAGCGCAGCTATCTGGCGTTGTCCGGTGGTGAGCGCCAGCGCGTACACCTGGCGCGGGTGTTGGCGCAGCTGTGGCCGGGCGAAGCGGGCGCTACGCTGCTGTTGGACGAGCCAACCTCGATGCTCGATCCCTTGCACCAGCACACCACGCTGCAAGCGGTGCGCAGTTTTGCCGATCGGGGGGCGGCGGTGATGGTCATCCTGCATGACCTGAACTTGGCGGCGCGCTACTGTGACCAGATATTGCTGCTGGAACAGGGGCGCTGCCATGCGCTTGATTCTCCCCGCAAGGTCTTGACCCCTGAAGCGCTCAAGGCGGTGTTCGGCATTGATGTGCTGGTGCAGGATCACCCGGAGCGCGGCCATCCGTTGATCATCACCCGTTAGGAGAACTGCTCGATGCGCCATCGCTTGCTGTTGTCGATCTGTGTGGCCTTGGCCTTGAGCGGCTGTCAGGCACGCCAGGCCAGCTTGCCGGCGTTGCCCGCCTGGCAGGGTAGTGAAGGGCGCGACCCTGCGCAGTTGGGGCAGATCCGCGACCTTGCCAGCGGCCAGCTGATCAGCCCCCAGCAACTGCTTGAGCAATTGGCCGATGCACCGCGCGTGCTAGTGGGTGAGAAGCACGACAACCCCGATCAGCATGCCTTGCAGCTGTGGCTGCTGCGCGCCCTGGCCAGTCAGCGGGGGCAGGGCAGCCTGTTATTGGAGATGCTCCAACCTGAGCAACAGCCGCGGGTGGATGCCGTGGCAGCAGGCGGGCAACTGCCGGCAGACTTGCCCAAGGCGCTGGCCTGGCAGGACGGCTGGGATTGGCAGTGGTATGGGCCGATCGTGCGCGAGGCGTTCGAGCTGCAAATACCGTTGCTGGCCGCCAACCTTTCCAGCAGTGAGATGCGTCAGGCTTATCGGCAGCCTGTCTCGCTGCAGGGCGAGCGCTCCAATGCGCCTGCGGTCAAGGCTTCACTGTTGGCGCAGGTGCGGGATGGGCATTGCGGTTTGCTGCCCGAAAGCCAGCTGCCGGCGATGCTCGCGGTTCAGCAACAGCGTGATCGGCGCATGGCCGAGCGGATGATGGCTGCGCCTGAGCCGGCGTTGTTGTTTGCCGGTAGTTATCACGTGCGCAAGGATCTGGGTGTGCCGCTGCATTTGGCTGACCTTGGGGCCCAGGGGCAGACCAAGGTGGTGCTGCTGGCCGAGGTGGGGGAGCGGGTTGAGCCGGGGATGGCGGATTACGTTTGGTTCACCGCTGCGGTGCCTGAGCAGGACTATTGTGCGCAGTTGCGTAAGGCGCATTGAGCATCCATTGGCTTCATCGCGGGGCAAGCCCGCTCCCACGCAAACGACAGGCTTAGACTTAAGCTGCGTGGGAGCGGGCTTGCCCCGCGATGTGTCCAGCTCAGCCAGGTCCTGAAGTCCAGGCAAAAAAAGACCCGGCAAAAAGCCGGGTCAATAACCGTGATTAGCCTGATGAGGAGATAATCTGAGAGTCCGAACCAGGGGCTTTCAGGTTACCCAACCAGTCTCGCGACCAGTTGTGATAATCATAACGATTCTCATTTCTACGTCAATCCCATTCCCCAACTTATTTCTATTTTTTTTGCGTGGCGTTCTTCGCGTCCAATTGCTGGTTGAGCGCTTGCTTGCGTTCGGCAGGCAAATCGTTCCAGTGCATGTCCAGCAGGGCGCCTTCGATTGCGTACAACAACACCTTGGATGCACGAAAACCTCGGGTTCTTACCGCCTGGTATGCGCCCACCGCGCCCAGGCGACGCAAGTCCGACGCACTGTGGATGCCGGCTGCGTGCAACCACTGGGCGGAGGTCTTGCCGAGGTTCTTCAGGTGCTGCAATTCATCGTTCATCGAGCCTCCTTGCGATGGCTGAACGGGTCGTATGAATAAATCGCGAGCAGGTCAGACAGGAGTGTAGCGGGGCTTGGCGGATACGCGGCGTTTTGCCATCGGAGCCGACGGGATGCCGTAGATCGTGGCAGCAGGCTCGGCCGCATCGCGGGGCAAGCCCGCTCCCACGCAGTTTGAGTCCAAGCCTTTTGTTTGCGTGGGAGCGGGCTTGCCCCGCGATGAGGCCCGCACCATCAGCATCACTTCCCAGAAATTGGCCGGTAACGCATGCGCGTACCAAACTTGGCCGACATCAAGATCTCATCGGCACTCAGCTGGGCAGGGAAGTAAGTTCCGGAAATCTGCGCATGGGCAATGCTGGCGCCTTCCAGGCCATTTTCGCGCAGGTCCAAGCCGCGCAGGTCGGAGGCGCGGAAGTAGGCATCGGTAAAGTCGATCCCACGCACATCCAGTTCGCGCAGATCCAAACCGCGGAAATCCCCGCCACGAAAATCGATCACTGTGTCGGTAGGTTTCTCGCGATTGAAGGCAGCGATCTGCTCATCGCGCACGAGGGCGTACAGGGTGTTGTCCAGTTGCCGGGGCTGGTTCATGGTGGCGCCTCCTCGTGGGGTGTGATGATATTGTAATGCCATCACTGAGCAGGCGCCGATGTTCAAGCGTGAAGTGTCGACTGCTTCACGTCTGGGCGCTTAAAGGCCTGGCAGGCGCTGGCGGATCTGTTCGATCAACTGGTCCATGCTGGCGCTTTCCTGGGTGTCTACGCGCTTGCTGTCGCGCAGTTCCTGCTCATTGAGCGGGTCGCGGCTGGCCTGTTGCGCCTTGACCACTTCCAGGGTGGCGTCGGATGGATCGTCGTTGTCTGCCTGGCGCTGGGCCAACCAGCTTTCGATCACTGCCTGCGGCGCGTGGCAGTCGAGGATCAGCAACGGCACGCCGGTCTGGCTGGCCACCTCGGCGGCGGCCTGGCGTTGTTCCTGCTTGAGGTAGGTGGCATCCAGCACTACCGGGAAGCCTGCGCGCAGAATCACTTCGGCCAGTTGGTGCAGGCGCTGGTAGGTGGCGGCGCTGGCGCTCTGGTCGTAGATCCCGGCTTGGAGCTGGCCCGCATTGGCCTGGGCTTGTTCACCGAACAGGCGCTTGCGTTCGACGTCAGAGCGCACGCGGATCGCGCCCAGCGCTTCGACCAGGCGCATCGATACATGGCTTTTGCCAACCGCCGATACACCATGGGTGATGGCCAGCAGGCGCGAGGGGATCGCGCTATAGCTCTCGGCCAGGTTGGCATAGTTGCGGTAAGTGCGCAGGGTGGTGGCACGCTGCACGCCATCGGCATTGGCCGGCATGCTGAACAGGGCGACCTTGGCGCGTACCAGTGCGCGATAAGCCTTGTAGAAGTTGAGCAACTCCAGGCCCTGGTAGTCGCCGGTCAGCTCCAGATATTGGCTGATGAAACGCCGGGCAAGGCATTTCAGGCCGCGGTCTTCCAGGTCCATGGCGAGGAAACCGGTGTCAGCCCAGACATCGGTCTTGCGGAACGGCTCGTTGAACTCGATGCAATCGAACACCACCACCTTGCCATTGATCAGCGTAGCGTTACCCAGGTGGATATCACCATGGCACTCGCGGATGAAGCCGTTGGCCTTGCGCGCTGCGAACAGCTCGTGCAGGCGATCGAAGCTGCTGCGTGCCCAAGCCTGCAGTGCGTCCAGCTGTTGCAAGTCGGCCTTGTCGCTGAGGAACGGACGGATTTGCTCGAAGTTCTGCTCAACCGGGGCCATCACGCTTTCAGGCGAGCCGAATGGCTGATCGGCCAGGACCTTGGGGGTCTGCAGGTGGAACTCGGCGATCTGTCGGGCCATCTGGTCGATGTGGCTGGCGTTCAGTTCGCCGTTGGCCTGCAAGGTGCTGAGCAACTGGCTCTGGGGGAACTGGCGCATGCGCAGGGCGAATTCGATCGGTGCACCTTCGCCACCGATTTGCGGCGCTTCGACGCTGCCGGTGATCGGCAGCACGTCCAGATACAGGCCTTCGGTCAGGCGCTGGTTCAGGCGCAACTCTTCGTTACAGAAATGCTCGCGCTGGTCCAGGCCAGTGAAGTCCAGGAAGCCGAAGTTCATTGGCTTCTTGATCTTGTAGGCGTACTCACCCGTGAGCAGCACCCACGAGATATGCGTCTCGATGAGCTGGAACCCGTCCACGGGATGAGGGTAGAGGGCGGGGTTCTGCAGGGCACTGATGAGGGCTTGGCTCACGGGCAATCCTTCCGGGGTAAGGGAATTCGAATGCGCCATTATGGTCAATGGTGCCGTCCCTGCATACCGCCGGGCCTGCCTTGACTAAAGTGCGTATAATCCGCCGCCATGACTCGATCCCGAAATTCCCGTACTGCGCAGAAACGCTCGACCGGCCGCTCCCGTGCCTGGCTGGGCTGGGCCCTCAAACTCAGCCTGGTAGGCCTGGTGCTGGTGGCCGGTTTTGCCATCTACCTCGATGCCATCGTCCAGGAGAAGTTCTCCGGCAAGCGCTGGACCATCCCGGCCAAGGTGTATGCCCGGCCGCTGGAGCTGTTCGTCGGCCAGAAGTTGAGCAAGAACGACTTCCTCACCGAGCTCGATGCCCTCGGCTATCGCCGCGAAAGTGCGGCCAATGGCCCGGGCGCGGCCTCGGTCAATGGCAATAGCGTCGACCTCAACACTCGCGGCTTCCAGTTTTATGAAGGCATGGAGCCCGCGCAGTTCGTGCGCGTGCGCTTCTCCGGCGACTACGTCGCGGGCATGACCGGCGCCAACGGCGGCAAGCTCGATGTGGTGCGCCTGGAGCCGCTGATGATCGGCGGTATCTACCCGAAGAACCTTGAAGACCGCATCCTGATCAAGATCGACCAGGTACCGCCGTACCTGCTGGAAACCCTGATCGCCACCGAAGACCGTGATTTCTACAGTCACTTCGGCGTCTCGCCCAAGGGCATCGCCCGGGCGGTGTGGGTCAATACCTCGTCCGGCGCCATGCGCCAGGGGGGTAGTACCCTGACTCAGCAGTTGGTGAAGAACTTCTACCTGACCAACGAGCGCAGCCTGAGCCGTAAGCTGACCGAAGCCATGATGGCGGTGCTGCTGGAGCTGCATTACGACAAGCGCGAAATCCTTGAGGCCTACCTCAACGAAGTGTTCGTCGGCCAGGATGGCCAGCGCGCCGTGCACGGCTTCGGCTTGGCCAGCCAGTTCTTCTTCAGCCAGCCGCTGCAAGAGCTCAAGCTGCATCAGATTGCGCTGCTGGTCGGTATGGTCAAGGGGCCGTCGTATTACAACCCGCGGCGCTACCCTGAGCGGGCCCTGATCCGCCGTAACCTGGTGCTCGATCTTCTCGCCGAGCAGGGTGTGGCGAGCAAGGAAGTGGTCGAGGCGGCGAAGAAGATGCCGCTGGGCGTCACCAAGCGCGGCAGCCTGGCCGACAGCTCGTTCCCGGCCTTCCTCGACCTGGTCAAGCGTCAGCTGCGCCAGGACTACCGCGACGAAGACCTTACCGAAGAAGGCCTGCGCATCTTCACCAGTTTCGATCCGATCCTGCAGATGAAGGCCGAAACCGCCATGAGCGAGACCTTCAAGCGTCTGGCCGGGCGCAAGGGTTCGGATGCGGTCGAGTCGGCGATGGTGGTGACCAATCCTGAGACTGGCGAAGTCCAGGCGTTGATCGGCAGTCGTCAGTCGGGCTTTGCCGGCTTCAACCGCGCGATCGATGCCGTGCGCCCGATCGGCTCGCTGGTCAAGCCGGCGGTGTACCTGACCGCGCTGGAAAAACCGAGCAAGTACACCCTGACCAGCTGGGTGCAGGATGAGCCGTTCTCGGTCAAAGGCGCCGACGGCCAGGTCTGGCGTCCGCAGAACTACGACCGCCGCCCGCACGGCACCATCTACCTGTATCAGGGGCTGGCCAATTCCTACAACCTGTCCACCGCCAAGCTCGGCCTGGAAGTGGGCGTGCCGAACGTGATCAAGACCATCGGCCGCCTGGGCGTCAACGTTGACTGGCCGGCGTTCCCGTCGATGCTTCTGGGCGCCGGTGGCATGTCGCCGATGCAAGTCGCGACCATGTACCAGACCATCGCCAACGGCGGCTTCAACACGCCGATGCGTGGTATCCGCAGCGTACTGACCGCCGAGGGCGAGCCGCTCAAGCGGTATCCGTTCCAGATCCAGCAGACTTTCGATCCAGGTGCCATTTATCTGGTGCAGAACGCCATGCAGCGGGTCATGCGTGAGGGTACCGGGCGTTCGGTTTACAGTGTATTGCCGAACAACCTGACCCTGGCGGGCAAGACCGGCACCAGTAACGATTCGCGCGACAGCTGGTTCTCCGGCTTCAGCCAGGATCTGCTGGCGGTGGTCTGGCTGGGCCGCGACGACAACGGCAAGACGCCATTTACCGGTGCCACCGGCGCCCTGCAGGTGTGGACCAGCTTCATGCGCAAGGCCGATCCGTTGCCGCTGGACATGCCGCAACCGGATAACGTGGTCCAGGCCTGGATCGATCCGTACAGCGGCCAAGGCTCCGACAGCAGCTGTCCGGGAGCGGTGCAGATGCCGTATATTCGCGGCAGCGAACCGGCCGCAGGGGTTGCCTGTGGCGGTGAGCAGAATCCGGCTGAGTCGGTCATGGACTGGGTCAAGGGTTGGATGAATTGAGCACTGCTGGCCTGGGCGGATCAACCCCCAGGCCAGCAGCCGCATTTAAAGAGGGTGTGAAGTGAACAAGTGGTGGTTTCCTGCCTTGACGGCATTGGCCATGCTCCATGGCTGCGCCAGCGTTCCACGCGGCAACATTCCGGTGGTCGACTCGAGCACCCGGGTATCTAACAGCGAGCGCGTTACCGCCAACCGTGCTGCGACCCAGGCCGGCAACGGCACCTCGCAGGCTCAGGCACTGACGGAAGATTCCGGGGTTACCGTGATGATCCCGCAAGGGGCGGGCGCGTCGTCCATCCAGACCTTCCCAGCGGGCAATGGTGCAGCACCCATCAGCACTGCGCCGATCAGTACCGGTCCGATCACCACCAACCCCAACCCGATCGCTGACGAGCCGTTCGACATCGCCTCGATGAGCAGTACGCCAGCTGCGAGCAGCGCGCCGACTGGGATTCCGCGTAGCAATACGGCCGCCGGCAGCCTATCGGCCGACGAACAACTCGATGGCCCGGTGCTGGCGCTGCTGACCACCGCCCAGCAGCAACAGGGCAGTGGCGACTTCAATGGCGCCTCGTCGAGCCTGGAGCGTGCCCAGCGCATCGCCCCGCGTGAGCCGCAAGTGCTGTTCCGCCTGGCTCAGGTGCGTTTGTCGCAAGGCGATGCGGCCCAGGCCGAACAGCTGGCGCGTCGTGCCCTGACCTACGCCAATGGCCGTCCAGACCTGCAAGCCGAACTGTGGAACACCATCGCCCAAGCCCGTGAGAAACAGGGTGACAGCGCAGGTGCAGCGCTGGCGCGACAGAAGGCACGGGTCAATCTGTGATGGTCGAGCAACGCATTCTCGATATCGCTGATCACTTGTTGCTGATCGAACACGAACTGCGCGCACAAGGCTGGTGGAGCGAGCAGTCACCCAGTGCCGAGGCGCTGGCCAGCGTGGTGCCGTTCGCCGTCGATTCGATGGGCTTCGAGCAGTGGCTGCAGTGGATTTTCCTGCCACGAATGAAGCTCATTCTCGAACACGGGCATCCCTTGCCAAATGCCTCGGGCATCCTGGTGATGGCTGAAACGGTTTTCGTCGATCGCCCAGAGCAGAGTCGCGCGCTGCGTCGACTGCTGGCGGAATTCGATCAATTGATCAGCCCATCCGCCTGATTTCTTCTCTTTTTCTTTCAAGAGCCGCAGATTGCGGCTCTTTTTTTGTGTTTTGTTTGTTTTTCTGCTGCTGTCAGATCTATTCGTGGTGGAACGAATTCATCCTGAGGAAAAATTGGCAATAATTTTTCTTGACTTAATCGCGGCGAATCACAAGAATCCAGTTTCCGCTTTAGAGGGACTGCCAGAAGCAGACCCGCTAAGCAGATCATGAGGCGCACACCCGCGCCGACTTGTTACACCCCGCAACGCGTTACCTCGCGCTGGGTGGGAAAACCCCGCAACACTCTGGGGTGCTCCCAATACTTGCTCAGTCAGTGCTGACGTTCGCTCATGCTCTGCTTGGCAGTAAACCTATTAAGACCCGTCCACTAGGGACGGTATTCTGGCGTTTTAGAGGTGAACAACGTGGAGCTTTTATCTGGCGCTGAGATGGTCGTCCGCTTTTTGCGTGACGAAGGCGTTAAGCACATCTACGGGTACCCTGGCGGTGCTCTCCTTCATGTTTACGACGCGCTGTTCAAAGAGCCGGAAGTCGAGCACATCCTGGTTCGTCACGAGCAGGCGGCAACCCACATGGCCGACGGCTATGCCCGCGCTACCGGCAAGGCTGGTGTAGTGCTGGTAACCTCAGGTCCGGGCGCCACCAATGCCATTACCGGCATTGCTACCGCGTACATGGATTCGATTCCAATGGTCATCCTGTCGGGCCAGGTGCCTAGCACCATGGTCGGCACCGATGCCTTCCAGGAAACCGACATGATCGGTATCTCGCGGCCGATCGTGAAGCACAGCTTCATGATCAAGCATGCCTCGGAAATCCCGGAAGTCCTGAAAAAAGCCTTCTACCTGGCGCAATCCGGCCGTCCCGGCCCGGTCGTGGTCGACATTCCAAAAGATATGACCAACCCGGCCGAGAAGTTCGAGTACGTCTATCCGAAGAAGGTCAAGCTGCGTTCCTACAGCCCGGCCGTACGTGGCCATTCGGGGCAGATCCGCAAGGCAGCCGAGATGATCCTCGCCGCCAAGCGTCCGATCGTCTACTCCGGTGGTGGCGTGATCCTCGGTGGCGGCTCCGAAGCGCTGACCGAAATCGCCAAGTCGCTGAACCTGCCAGTCACCAATACCCTGATGGGCTTGGGCGGCTTCCCGGGTACCGACCGCCAGTTCCTCGGCATGCTCGGTATGCACGGCAGCTTCACCGCCAACCTGGCCATGCACAACGCCGACGTGATCCTGGCGGTCGGTGCGCGTTTCGATGACCGTGTGATCAACGGCCCGGCCAAGTTCTGCCCGAACGCCAAGATCATCCACATCGATATCGACCCGGCATCGATCTCCAAGACCATCAAGGCCGACGTACCGATCGTAGGTCCGGTCGACAGCGTGCTCAGCGAGATGCTGGCAATCCTCAAGGAAATCGGCCAGCAGCCTGACAAGGCCGCGCTGGACGCCTGGTGGAAGCAGATCGAAGAGTGGCGCGGTGATCGCGGCCTGTTCCCTTACGACAAGGGCGACGGCAGCGTGATCAAGCCGCAGACCGTGATCGAGACCCTGTGTGAAGTGACCAACGGCGACGCGTTCATCACGTCCGACGTTGGCCAGCACCAGATGTTCGCGTCGCAGTACTACCGCTTCAACAAGCCAAACCGTTGGATCAACTCCGGCGGCCTGGGCACCATGGGCTTCGGCTTCCCGGCGGCGATGGGCGTCAAGCTCAACTTCCCGGATGACGATGTCGCCTGCGTGACCGGTGAAGGCAGCATCCAGATGAACATCCAGGAGCTGTCGACCTGCATGCAGTACGGTTTGCCGGTGAAAATCGTCAACCTCAACAACGGTGTACTGGGCATGGTTCGCCAGTGGCAGGACATGTCGTACAACGGCCGTCACTCGCATTCGTATGTCGAGTCGCTGCCGGACTTCGTCAAGCTGGTCGAGGCCTATGGCCATGTCGGTATCCGCATCACCAGCCTGAAGGACCTCAAGCCCAAGCTTGAAGAAGCCTTCGCCATGAAAGACCGGTTGGTGTTCATCGATATCGCGGTCGACAGGACCGAGCACGTCTACCCGATGCAGATCAAAGACGGCTCGATGCGTGACATGTGGCTGAGCAAGACGGAGCGTACCTGATATGCGGCACATCATTTCCCTGCTGCTGGAAAACGAACCCGGTGCCTTGTCTCGCGTGGTCGGCCTGTTCTCCCAGCGCAACTACAACATTGAAAGCCTGACCGTGGCGCCGACCGAGGACCCAACCCTCTCGCGCCTGACCCTGACCACCGTTGGCCATGACGAAGTGATCGAACAGATCACCAAGAACCTGAACAAGCTGGTGGAAGTGGTGAAGCTGGTCGACCTGTCGGAAAGCGCTCACATCGAACGCGAACTGATGCTGGTCAAGGTCAAGGCCACCGGCGCCCAGCGCGCCGAGATCAAACGCACCACCGACATTTTCCGTGGGCAGATCGTCGACGTAACCGCCAGCGTGTATACCGTGCAACTGAGCGGCACCAGCGACAAACTGGACAGCTTCATCCAGGCGATCGGCACCGCATCGATTCTCGAAACCGTGCGCAGTGGAGTCACCGGCATTGCCCGTGGCGACAAAGTGCTCAGCATCTAACTTCAAAAATTAGCGATGGCTCCACTAGGGCCGAGATATAACAGGGGTATTTCATGAAAGTTTTCTACGACAAAGACTGCGACCTTTCCATCATCCAAGGTAAGAAAGTCGCCATCATCGGCTACGGTTCGCAAGGCCACGCCCAGGCGTGCAACCTGAAGGACTCCGGTGTAGACGTTACCGTCGGTCTGCGTAAAGGTTCGGCTACCGTTGCCAAGGCAGAAGCTCACGGCCTGAAAGTTGCCGACGTGGCTACCGCTGTCGCTGCTGCCGACCTGGTCATGATCCTGACCCCGGACGAGTTCCAGGGCGCTCTGTACAAGAACGAGATCGAGCCGAACATCAAGAAGGGCGCTACCCTGGCCTTCTCCCACGGCTTCTCGATCCACTACAACCAGGTCGTTCCGCGTGCCGACCTCGACGTGATCATGATCGCGCCGAAAGCTCCGGGCCACACCGTTCGCTCCGAGTTCGTCAAAGGCGGCGGTATCCCTGACCTGATCGCGATCTACCAAGACGCCTCGGGCAACGCCAAGAATGTTGCTCTGTCGTACGCCGCTGGCGTCGGTGGCGGCCGTACCGGCATCATCGAAACCACCTTCAAGGACGAGACTGAAACCGACCTGTTCGGCGAGCAGGCTGTTCTGTGTGGCGGTACCGTCGAGCTGGTCAAAGCCGGTTTCGAAACCCTGGTTGAAGCGGGCTACGCGCCAGAAATGGCCTACTTCGAGTGCCTGCACGAACTGAAGCTGATCGTTGACCTCATGTACGAAGGCGGCATCGCCAACATGAACTACTCGATCTCCAACAACGCCGAGTACGGCGAGTACGTGACTGGCCCAGAAGTCATCAACGAAGAATCCCGCAAGGCCATGCGCAATGCTCTGAAGCGCATCCAGGACGGCGAGTACGCGAAGATGTTCATCTCCGAAGGCGCCACCAACTACCCATCGATGACCGCCAAGCGTCGTAACAACGCCGCCCACGGTATCGAAGTGATCGGTGAGCAGCTGCGTTCCATGATGCCTTGGATCTCGGCTAACAAGATCGTCGACAAGGCTAAGAACTAAGTCTTTGCGATGAGATGAAAAACGCGGCTTCGGCCGCGTTTTTTCGTTTAGGCGGCTCGCATCTGGTATAAAGCGACCAGTGGCTTGCCGTCAGAACCTGTTTCGCAAGCCCGTGTCGAAACATTTTCCACTCAGTTGCAAGGTAATTTTCATGAGCGAACGTCCCGAAGAGCCGAACAAGCCCTCCGACGCCGAAAGCCTGCTACCTGTCGATGAGCATGTTGAAGAGGGGCATGACGCCGAAGGGCGCAAGGTGCGGCATCGCGGCATCTACCTGCTGCCCAACCTGTTCACCACTGCCAACCTGTTCGCCGGCTTTTACTCGATCATCAGCTCGATCAGCGCGCAGAGCGCCATGAGCGCAGGTGATCCACGCGAGGCGAGCAAGTATTTCGCCTTTGCTGCCATCGCCATTTTCGTGGCCATGGTGCTCGACGGCCTCGATGGTCGTGTAGCGCGCATGACCAACACCCAGAGCGCCTTTGGCGCCGAGTACGACTCGTTGTCCGACATGGTCGCCTTCGGCGTCGCTCCGGCACTGTTGGCATTCGGCTGGGCGCTGGGCGACATGGGCAAGGTCGGTTGGATGGTGGCCTTCATCTATGTTGCGGGCGCGGCGTTGCGTCTGGCCCGTTTCAACACCCAGGTCGGCACCGCCGACAAGCGTTACTTCATCGGTCTGGCCAGCCCGGCTGCGGCAGGTGTGGTGGCCGGTACTGTCTGGGCGTTCAGCGATTTCGGCATCCAGGGCTCCAAGCTGTCGTTCCTAGTCGCGCTGCTGGTCGCCGCTGCCGGCATGCTGATGGTCAGCAACGTCAAGTACAACAGCTTCAAGGAGCTCGACCTCAAGGGGCGCGTGCCTTTCGTGGCGATCCTGGCCGTGGTGCTGGTGTTTGCCGTGGTGTTCAGCGATCCACCGCGCATCCTCCTGCTGATCTTCCTCGGCTATGCGATCTCGGGCCCGGTGCAGTACTTGCTGCGGGTGCGCCGTCGAAAGGCCTGAAGTTGATTTAATGCTGGAATAACCTGCCGGCTCTACAGTCTTACGGGTACATCAGTTGCCCGTACTGTGGAGCCGTTATGCTCATCAAGATCCCTCGTTCATCCGATTGCCAAGCATCGGAGATCACCCCCGAAAGCCTTTATCTATCGCGTCGAGACGTACTGGGTGCCTCTCTGGCGGGTATTGCCGTGGGTGCGCTGCCAGGCCTGGCTAGCGCGGGTGAGTCGTCGCGCTATGCCGATGTCGCGCCTGGTGCGCCGCCGCAATGGTTCAGCGACAAGCTGGGCGCCGCTCGTTGGCAAGCGGTAACGGTCAAGGATGAGGCGATCACTCCGTTCAAGGATGCAACGCACTACAACAACTTCTACGAGTTCGGCACCGACAAGGGCGATCCGGCGGCCAATGCCGGTAGCCTGAAAACCGAGCCGTGGAGCCTGGTGGTCGATGGTGAGGTGGCCAAGCCCGGGCGCTATGCGCTGGAGGACTTCGTCAGGCCGTATCAGCTGGAGGAGCGCATCTATCGACTGCGCTGTGTCGAGGCCTGGTCGATGGTCATTCCTTGGCTGGGTTTTACCCTGGCGGATGTGCTCAAACAGGTGCAGCCGACCTCGAAAGCGCGTTACCTGCGATTTGAGACGCTGCACGATCCCAAGGTCATGCCGGGTCAGCGCTCCTCATTCGCCTTGATCGACTGGCCGTATGTAGAGGGCTTGCGCCTGGATGAAGCGATGAATCCGCTGGCGATCCTTGCAGTGGGTATGTATGGCCGGGAGTTGCCCAATCAGAATGGCGCACCGTTGCGCCTGGTGGTGCCCTGGAAGTATGGCTTCAAAAGCATCAAGTCGATCGTGCGGATCAGCCTGGTCGCCGAGCAACCCAAGACTACCTGGGAAAGCCTGGCGCCGACTGAGTATGGCTTTTATGCCAACGTCAACCCGAATGTTGACCATCCGCGCTGGACCCAGACCCGCGAGCGGCGTCTGCCCAGCGGGCTGTTCAGCCCTAATGTGCGCGATACCTTGATGTTCAATGGCTACGGCGATGAAGTCGCCTCTCTATATAGTGGGCTCGATCTGCGGAAGAACTATTGATGCGCTATCCCTGGTTGCGCCTGGCTATTTTTCTGCTGGGCTGCCTGTTTCCGGCTTGGTGGCTGTACGAGGCGGCGATGAATCTGCTGGGGCCGGACCCTGGCAAGATCCTGGTCGACCGCCTCGGGCTCGGTGCGTTGATCTTCCTGCTGATTACCTTGAGCATGACCCCCTTGCAGCGTTTGACCGGTTGGTCGGGCTGGATCGTGGTGCGTCGGCAGCAGGGGTTGTGGTGCTTTGCTTATATAGTGCTGCACATGACTGCCTATATGGTGTTCATCCTCGGTTTGGATTGGGGCCAGTTGGGCGTCGAACTGCGTAAGCGCCCGTACATCATCGTTGGCGTGCTGGGCTTTATTGGCTTGCTGGCGCTGGCGGTCACCTCCAATCGCTACAGCCAACGGCGCTTGGGCGCGCGTTGGAAGAAGCTGCATAAGCTGGTGTATCTGATCCTTGGGCTGGGATTGCTGCATTTTCTATGGATTGTGCGCTCGGATCTCAAGGAGTGGGCCATCTACGCATCTATAGGTGCTGCCTTGCTGGCACTACGTATTCCGGCCGTCTGGCGGCGTGTGCCGCGGCTTATGGGTGGGCGGGGCAGGGTGGTTTGAAACATATTTGAAATAAAGTGTTGACGGCCTTTCGAAACCCCTTATAATGCGCCCCACTTCCAGCGTAGTTGGAACGGAAAACTCCTTGAGTATCAACGAGTTAGATGTTTCAGGCAGTACTGGAGGTGCTTCGATCTTCTGATCGGCAGCGGTGAAAAAGGTAGTTGACAGCAGCTTGTAACGCTGTAGAATTCGCCTCCCGCTACGAGAGATCGCAAGCGAGTCAAGTGTTTGAAGTTGAACGAGTTTCTCGCAAAATACTTCGAAATAAACGCTTGACAGACGCAGAGGAAAGCGTAGAATGCGCGCCTCGGTTGAGACGAAAAGCTCTTAACCAAACGCTCTTTAACAAATTGAATCAAGCAATTCGTGTGGGTGCTTGTGAGTACGGTTTGATAGTCGCCAAGATTATCAGCATCACAAGTGGCCACATGAGCAATCATAGTAGTCATTTGAGATTGCTGAGCCAAGTTTAGGGTTTCTTAAAAACCCAAGCAGTATTGAACTGAAGAGTTTGATCATGGCTCAGATTGAACGCTGGCGGCAGGCCTAACACATGCAAGTCGAGCGGATGAGAAGAGCTTGCTCTTCGATTCAGCGGCGGACGGGTGAGTAATGCCTAGGAATCTGCCTGGTAGTGGGGGACAACGTTTCGAAAGGAACGCTAATACCGCATACGTCCTACGGGAGAAAGCAGGGGACCTTCGGGCCTTGCGCTATCAGATGAGCCTAGGTCGGATTAGCTAGTTGGTGAGGTAATGGCTCACCAAGGCGACGATCCGTAACTGGTCTGAGAGGATGATCAGTCACACTGGAACTGAGACACGGTCCAGACTCCTACGGGAGGCAGCAGTGGGGAATATTGGACAATGGGCGAAAGCCTGATCCAGCCATGCCGCGTGTGTGAAGAAGGTCTTCGGATTGTAAAGCACTTTAAGTTGGGAGGAAGGGCAGTAAGATAATACCTTGCTGTTTTGACGTTACCGACAGAATAAGCACCGGCTAACTCTGTGCCAGCAGCCGCGGTAATACAGAGGGTGCAAGCGTTAATCGGAATTACTGGGCGTAAAGCGCGCGTAGGTGGTTTGTTAAGTTGGATGTGAAAGCCCCGGGCTCAACCTGGGAACTGCATCCAAAACTGGCAAGCTAGAGTACGGTAGAGGGTGGTGGAATTTCCTGTGTAGCGGTGAAATGCGTAGATATAGGAAGGAACACCAGTGGCGAAGGCGACCACCTGGACTGATACTGACACTGAGGTGCGAAAGCGTGGGGAGCAAACAGGATTAGATACCCTGGTAGTCCACGCCGTAAACGATGTCAACTAGCCGTTGGAATCCTTGAGATTTTAGTGGCGCAGCTAACGCATTAAGTTGACCGCCTGGGGAGTACGGCCGCAAGGTTAAAACTCAAATGAATTGACGGGGGCCCGCACAAGCGGTGGAGCATGTGGTTTAATTCGAAGCAACGCGAAGAACCTTACCAGGCCTTGACATGCAGAGAACTTTCTAGAGATGGATTGGTGCCTTCGGGAACTCTGACACAGGTGCTGCATGGCTGTCGTCAGCTCGTGTCGTGAGATGTTGGGTTAAGTCCCGTAACGAGCGCAACCCTTGTCCTTAGTTACCAGCACGTTATGGTGGGCACTCTAAGGAGACTGCCGGTGACAAACCGGAGGAAGGTGGGGATGACGTCAAGTCATCATGGCCCTTACGGCCTGGGCTACACACGTGCTACAATGGTCGGTACAGAGGGTTGCCAAGCCGCGAGGTGGAGCTAATCTCACAAAACCGATCGTAGTCCGGATCGCAGTCTGCAACTCGACTGCGTGAAGTCGGAATCGCTAGTAATCGCGAATCAGAATGTCGCGGTGAATACGTTCCCGGGCCTTGTACACACCGCCCGTCACACCATGGGAGTGGGTTGCACCAGAAGTAGCTAGTCTAACCTTCGGGAGGACGGTTACCACGGTGTGATTCATGACTGGGGTGAAGTCGTAACAAGGTAGCCGTAGGGGAACCTGCGGCTGGATCACCTCCTTAATCGAAGACATCAGCCTGCTGATGAGCTCCCACACGAATTGCTTGATTCACTTGTATAAAGACGATGCTGTAACGCGACCCTGTTATAGGTCTGTAGCTCAGTTGGTTAGAGCGCACCCCTGATAAGGGTGAGGTCGGCAGTTCAAATCTGCCCAGACCTACCATTACATGGTGCAGCCTAGAATACGGGGCCATAGCTCAGCTGGGAGAGCGCCTGCCTTGCACGCAGGAGGTCAGCGGTTCGATCCCGCTTGGCTCCACCACTTTCGCAGTACGCAGTAGCTTGTCAGAACTTAGAAATGAGCATTCCAGTGTGAATGTTGATTTCTGACTTTTGTCAGATCGTTCTTTAAAAATTCGGATATGTGATAGAAATAGACTGAACACCAGTTTCACTGCTGGTGGATCAGGCTAAGGTAAAATTTGTGAGTGCTCGCAAGAGCAAACGAATTTTCGGCGAATGTCGTCTTCACAGTATAACCAGATTGCTTGGGGTTATATGGTCAAGTGAAGAAGCGCATACGGTGGATGCCTTGGCAGTCAGAGGCGATGAAAGACGTGGTAGCCTGCGATAAGCTTTGGGGAGTCGGCAAACAGACTGTGATCCAGAGATCTCTGAATGGGGGAACCCACTCAGCATAAGCTGAGTATCTTGTACTGAATACATAGGTGCAAGAGGCGAACCAGGGGAACTGAAACATCTAAGTACCCTGAGGAAAAGAAATCAACCGAGATTCCCTTAGTAGTGGCGAGCGAACGGGGACCAGCCCTTAAGTTGGTTTGAGATTAGTGGAACGCTCTGGAAAGTGCGGCCATAGTGGGTGATAGCCCCGTACACGAAAATCTCTTATCAATGAAATCGAGTAGGACGGAGCACGAGAAACTTTGTCTGAACATGGGGGGACCATCCTCCAAGGCTAAATACTACTGACTGACCGATAGTGAACCAGTACCGTGAGGGAAAGGCGAAAAGAACCCCGGAGAGGGGAGTGAAATAGAACCTGAAACCGTATGCGTACAAGCAGTGGGAGCCTACTTTGTTAGGTGACTGCGTACCTTTTGTATAATGGGTCAGCGACTTATATTCAGTGGCGAGCTTAACCGAATAGGGGAGGCGTAGCGAAAGCGAGTCTTAATAGGGCGTTTAGTCGCTGGGTATAGACCCGAAACCGGGCGATCTATCCATGGGCAGGTTGAAGGTTAGGTAACACTGACTGGAGGACCGAACCGACTACCGTTGAAAAGTTAGCGGATGACCTGTGGATCGGAGTGAAAGGCTAATCAAGCTCGGAGATAGCTGGTTCTCCTCGAAAGCTATTTAGGTAGCGCCTCATGTATCACTGTAGGGGGTAGAGCACTGTTTCGGCTAGGGGGTCATCCCGACTTACCAAACCGATGCAAACTCCGAATACCTACAAGTGCCGAGCATGGGAGACACACGGCGGGTGCTAACGTCCGTCGTGAAAAGGGAAACAACCCAGACCGTCAGCTAAGGTCCCAAAGTCATGGTTAAGTGGGAAACGATGTGGGAAGGCTTAGACAGCTAGGAGGTTGGCTTAGAAGCAGCCACCCTTTAAAGAAAGCGTAATAGCTCACTAGTCGAGTCGGCCTGCGCGGAAGATGTAACGGGGCTCAAACCATGCACCGAAGCTACGGGTATCACCTTTTGGTGATGCGGTAGAGGAGCGTTCTGTAAGCCTGTGAAGGTGAGTTGAGAAGCTTGCTGGAGGTATCAGAAGTGCGAATGCTGACATGAGTAACGACAATGCGAGTGAAAAACTCGCACGCCGAAAGACCAAGGTTTCCTGCGCAACGTTAATCGACGCAGGGTTAGTCGGTCCCTAAGGCGAGGCTGAAAAGCGTAGTCGATGGAAAACAGGTTAATATTCCTGTACTTCCGATTGTTGCGATGGAGGGACGGAGAAGGCTAGGCCAGCTTGGCGTTGGTTGTCCAAGTTTAAGGTGGTAGGCTGAGATCTTAGGCAAATCCGGGATCTCAAGGCCGAGAGCTGATGACGAGTTGCCTTTAGGCGACGAAGTGGTTGATGCCATGCTTCCAAGAAAAGCTCCTAAGCTTCAGACAATCGGGAACCGTACCCCAAACCGACACAGGTGGTTAGGTAGAGAATACCAAGGCGCTTGAGAGAACTCGGGTGAAGGAACTAGGCAAAATGGCACCGTAACTTCGGGAGAAGGTGCGCCGGCGAAGGTGAAGGGCTTGCCCCGTAAGCTTTTGCTGGTCGAAGATACCAGGCCGCTGCGACTGTTTATTAAAAACACAGCACTCTGCAAACACGAAAGTGGACGTATAGGGTGTGACGCCTGCCCGGTGCCGGAAGGTTAATTGATGGGGTTAGCGCAAGCGAAGCTCTTGATCGAAGCCCCGGTAAACGGCGGCCGTAACTATAACGGTCCTAAGGTAGCGAAATTCCTTGTCGGGTAAGTTCCGACCTGCACGAATGGCGTAACGATGGCGGCGCTGTCTCCACCCGAGACTCAGTGAAATTGAAATCGCTGTGAAGATGCAGTGTATCCGCGGCTAGACGGAAAGACCCCGTGAACCTTTACTATAGCTTTGCACTGGACTTTGAATTTGCTTGTGTAGGATAGGTGGGAGGCTTTGAAGTGGGGACGCCAGTTCTCATGGAGCCATCCTTGAAATACCACCCTGGCAACTTTGAGGTTCTAACTCAGGTCCGTTATCCGGATCGAGGACAGTGTATGGTGGGTAGTTTGACTGGGGCGGTCTCCTCCCAAAGAGTAACGGAGGAGTACGAAGGTGCGCTCAGACCGGTCGGAAATCGGTCGTAGAGTATAAAGGCAAAAGCGCGCTTGACTGCGAGACCCACACGTCGAGCAGGTACGAAAGTAGGTCTTAGTGATCCGGTGGTTCTGTATGGAAGGGCCATCGCTCAACGGATAAAAGGTACTCCGGGGATAACAGGCTGATACCGCCCAAGAGTTCATATCGACGGCGGTGTTTGGCACCTCGATGTCGGCTCATCACATCCTGGGGCTGAAGCCGGTCCCAAGGGTATGGCTGTTCGCCATTTAAAGTGGTACGCGAGCTGGGTTTAGAACGTCGTGAGACAGTTCGGTCCCTATCTGCCGTGGACGTTTGAGATTTGAGAGGGGCTGCTCCTAGTACGAGAGGACCGGAGTGGACGAACCTCTGGTGTTCCGGTTGTCACGCCAGTGGCATTGCCGGGTAGCTATGTTCGGAAGAGATAACCGCTGAAAGCATCTAAGCGGGAAACTTGCCTCAAGATGAGATCTCACTGGGATCTTGAATCCCCTAAAGGGCCGTCGAAGACTACGACGTTGATAGGTTGGGTGTGTAAGCGCTGTGAGGCGTTGAGCTAACCAATACTAATTGCCCGTGAGGCTTGACCATATAACACCCAAGCAATTTGCTAGCGCGAATTGCGGTGGTGAAGACGAAAGACCCGAAAGTTCGTACTCACAACTATCGCATATCCGAATTCGCTGGGCTGTCCATCTGGACATTCTGGCTACAGAATTTCTTGACGACCATAGAGCATTGGAACCACCTGATCCCATCCCGAACTCAGCAGTGAAACGATGCATCGCCGATGGTAGTGTGGGGTTTCCCCATGTGAGAGTAGGTCATCGTCAAGATTCATTTCGCAAAACCCCTATCTGCGCGAGCAGGTAGGGGTTTTGTCTTTTCCGTCTTCCGCCAAATCAGCCTAATCGATACCACATTCAGTTGAGACGAAGCATGCGTGGGAGCGGGCTTGATCTGGCCTAATGATTTTGGACACCTTCTACGGGCGCTATGATGGCGCCCAATTGGAGGCAAAATCAGTGCGAAAGTCATACTCGAAAGAACAGAAAATCCGGGCTGCTGAGATGGTGCTCGACGGTGGTCAATCAGTCCCCGAAGTCTGTGAAATGCTTGAAATTGGGCCTACAGCCCTGCGTCGCTGGGTTGAGCAAGTGCGCAAGGAGCGAGAGGGCAAGGTACCGGCTGGAGCCAAGGCTATCACCCCGGATCAACAACGAATCCAAGAGTTGGAGGCGTTGGTTCGGCAGAAAGACCGAGATATCGAAATCCTAAAAAAGGCCAGTGCTCTCCTGCTTCGGGACTCCAAAGATCGTTTTCGCTGATCAACGAGCTGAGTGAGCAATACGGTATCGTCGAATGCTGTCGCGTGCTTGGGGTCAAGCGCAGCAGTTTCTATGCATGGCGCAAACGCCAAGCCCGGAAAAATCCAGAGCGGGATCAGTTACGCTCGGCTGTAGAGGGCCATTTCAAAGTCTCTCGAGGTTCGGCTGGATCGCGAACACTAACCGAGGAACTGCGGCGTGACGGCCATAAAGTCGGACGCTACAAAGTGCGTAGTCTGATGCGTGAAGCTGGCCTGAAATGCAGGCAGCGCCGGCCGCACCGGTACCGTTCTTCAGGCGCGGAAGCGCTGATTGCAGAAAATCAGTTGAAGCGGAATTTCAAAGTTTCGACGATCAACGAAGTGTGGTGTGGGGATGTGACCTATATCCAGGTTGGCAAGCGCTGGCTGTACTTGGCAGCTGTGCTCGACCTGTACGCACGACGGGTGGTGGGCTGGGCATTTTCAATGATTGCGGACGCCAGGCTGGCCTGCAGCGCGCTACGCATGGCGGCCGAATCCCGCGGCAAGCCGAAGGATGTGATGTTTCATTCCGACCAGGGATGCCAGTACACCAGCCACAAGTTCAGGGCTGCACTTGAAGAGTACGACATGAATCAGAGCATGAGCCATCGAGGACAATGCTGGGATAACGCCGCCATGGAGCGCTTTTTTGGGGCCCTGAAGTCAGAGTGGATTCCCGCAGGGGGTTATGAAACCGAAGCACAGGCGCGGGCTGACGTTCAGGCTTATTTGGTCCGCTACAACCTGAAGCGCCTCCACAGCTACAACGGTTATCAAACCCCGGTAGCCATGGAGAAAAAGCTCAAGGATGCGGCATGAAACCTTAACTGGTGTCCAAAATAAGTTGACCAGTTCAGCTTGCCCCGCGATAGCAACTGCCCCCCGCTCAACCCCTGACATCACCCCTCGCGCCTCTATCCCTCAACAACGAGATCGGTGTAAAGGCCATGACACACATCAGCGCCAAACGTCTGCTCCCACAATTGGAATCAGAGCACTAGAATAGAGCCCACGCTTCCATTCAGATCCCCTTATGCCCAACCCTGTCGACCCCGAAGTGCTGGCCCAATTACCCCTGGACGAACTCGTAGCCTGTCACGAGTGCGACCTGCTGCTGCGCAAGCCGCCCTTGCAGCATGGTGAAAAGGCCCTGTGTCCGCGTTGCGGCTACGAGCTCTACGCTCACCGCTATAACGTGGTCAATCGCAGCCTGGCCCTGGTGCTGACGGCCTTGCTGCTTTATATACCGGCGAACTTCCTGCCGATCATGCAACTGCACCTACTCGGCCAGACCTCCGATGACACTGTCTGGAGTGGCGTATTAGGCCTGTACAACTCACAAATGCAGCTGATCGCTGTGGTGGTGTTCCTGTGCAGCATGGCCATCCCATTGCTCAAGCTGCTCTGCCAATTGGCGGTGTTGCTGAGCATCCGCCTAAATATCGGGCGCAGTTATGGCTTGCTGATCTACCGCGTTTACCACCACCTGAAAGAGTGGGGCATGCTTGAGGTGTACTTCATGGGTGTTCTGGTGGCCATCGTCAAATTGGTCGACCTTGCGCAACTGACAATCGGCCTGGGTCTGTTCTGCTTCATTAGCCTGTTACTGGTTCAGGTCTGGCTGGAAGTGGTGATGTCGCCTCACCAGATCTGGGTGGCCTTGTCGGGGGAGGACCTGCATGCGGGCGATTGATGCAGGTATTTTGGTGTGCAATGAATGCCATGAGCTGAACAGACAGCAAGCGGATGCGACTTCGCAGACCTGTACCCGCTGTGGCGCTATCGTACATGCCCGCCGCCCTAACAGCATCGTGCGCACCTGGGCGCTGCTGATCACGGCATTGGTGCTGTACATCCCAGCCAATGTGCTGCCAATCATGACCGTCAGCTCGCTGGGCCAGGGCAGTCCGGACACCATCATGTCCGGGGTTATCACGTTGATGAAGCACGGCATGCTACCTATTGCTGCGGTGGTGTTCATCGCCAGTATCCTGGTGCCCACCTTCAAGCTGGTTGGCATTGGCCTGTTGCTGTACTCGGTGCAGCGCCATCAGCCCCTGTCGGCGCGCCAGCGCATATGGATGTACCGCTTCATTGAATTCATCGGACGCTGGTCGATGCTGGATATCTTCGTCATTGCCATCTTGGTGGCAGTGGTGAATTTCGGCCGCATCGCCAGTGTCGAAGCCAACCTGGGGGCCATCGCCTTCGCCTCTGTGGTGATTCTAACGATGCTCGCTGCTTTAACTTTTGATCCCCGACTGATCTGGGATAACACGGAGTCGGATGACGACCATGAGTGATGTGCCTACGGCTAAAACCCGCCCAGCTTCGAATTGGTCGGCCATCTGGATCCTGCCGCTGATCGCCTTGATCATCGGTGGCTGGCTCGGCTGGCAGGCCTATCGCGATGCCGGCGTCGAGATTCAAGTGCGTTTCGAGTCGGGTGAGGGGATTGTCGCCAACAAGACCGAAGTCATCTACAAAGGTATGCCGGTGGGTAAGGTCACCGCCTTGGTGCTCGATGCCAAGGGCAGCAATACCGGGGTGATCGCTACCATTGAAATGAACAAGGCGGCAGACGAGCACCTGACCACCGGAACCCGCTTCTGGCTGGTCAAGCCGAGTGTCACCCTCGCCGGTATCTCAGGCTTGGAAACACTGGTATCGGGTAATTACATCGCCGTCGACCCCGGCAAGGGCGAGCCGACCAAGCGCTTCAAGGCCTTGTCGGCAGCGCCGCCGCTGTCTGATGCCGAGCCTGGGCTGCACCTGACCCTGAAGGCCGACCGGCTCGGCTCGCTCAACCGCGACAGCCCGGTGTTCTACAAGCAGATCCAGGTCGGCCGGGTGAAGAGCTATCGCCTGTCCGATGACCAGGACACCGTCGAGGTCAAAGTCTTCATCCAGCCTGCCTATGCCAGCCTGGTGCGCAAACACACGCGTTTCTGGAACGCCAGCGGCATCAGCATCGATGCCGACCTGTCCGGGGTCAAAGTGCGCAGCGAGTCGCTGAGCAGCATCGTTGCCGGCGGTATCGCATTCGCAACCCCTGAACATCGCAAGGACAGCCCACCCACCGACCCAAGCCTGCCATTCCGCCTCTATGAGGACTTCGACGCAGCGCAGGCGGGCATCCGCATCAAGGTTCGGCTGAGCGACTTTGAAGGCTTGCAAGCCGGGCGTACGCCTGTGCTGTACAAAGGCATTCAGGTTGGCTCGCTGAAGACCCTGAAAATCGAAGATGACCTGACCAGCGCAATGGCTGAGCTGACCCTCGATCCGCTCGCTGAAGACTATCTGGTCGAAGGGACGCAGTTCTGGGTGGTCAAGCCGTCCATTTCCCTGGCCGGTATCACCGGTCTGGAAGCCTTGGTCAAAGGTAACTACATCGCCATTCGCCCAGGTGAGAAGGGCGCACGCCCGCAACGCGAGTTCGAAGCTCGGCCCAAAGCGCCGCCACTGGACTTGAAAGCCCCAGGTTTGCACATGGTGCTGTTCGCTGACACGCTTGGATCGCTCGAGGTTGGCAGCCCGGTGATGTACCGCCAAGTCAAAGTAGGTAGCGTGCAGAGCTACCAGTTCGCGCGCAACAGCAAGCGGATCCTGATCGGTGTGCACATCGAGAAGGAGTACGCCAACCTGGTCAATGGTTCGAGCCGTTTCTGGAATGCCAGCGGCATTACCCTCACCGGCGGGCTTTCGGGGATCAAGGTCAAGAGCGAGTCGCTGCAGACCCTCATGGCGGGCGGTATCGCCTTCGATACGCCAAGGCCGGATGTGAAGCTCAAGCGGCATATTCCACGTTTCCGTCTGCATGACAGCGAAGAGGCGGTGAATCGCGCAGGCACCCTGATCACCATTCGAGTCGATCGCGCTGACGGCTTGAAGCCCGGTACGCCGATTCGCTTCCGTGGCCTGGATGTCGGCAGTATCGAAAGTACGGATCTGACCGATGATCTACAGGCGGTGCTGCTCAGGGCGCGGATTACCGAAGCCGCCGAGCGCATTACCCGGGTCGGCACGCAGTTCTGGGTGGTCAAGCCCGCGTTGGGCCTGGTGCGCACTGAAAACCTCGATACCCTCATCGGCGGTCAGTATCTGGAAGTGCAGCCTGCCCTGAAGAACCAGGGCCCTCAGCGTGATTTCATCGCCCTAGGCCAAGCACCTGAGGTGGTCGGCCAGGAGATCGGACTGCCGCTGACCCTCAGCGCGCCGCGCCGAGGGTCGATCAAGCCAGGCGTGCCGGTGACTTATCGCGAAGTGGCGGTGGGTAAGGTGACAGGTTTCGAGCTGGGGCAGAGTGCCGATCGTGTACTGATCCATATCCTCATCGAGCCACGCTATGCGGCGCTGGTGCGCGGCGGCAGTCGGTTCTGGAACAGCAGCGGCTTTGGCTTCGACTGGGGCCTGTTCAAGGGCGCTACGGTGCGTACCGAGTCGCTGGAGACCCTGATAGACGGCGGCATCGCCTTTGCCACCCCTGATGGTGAGCAGATGGGCAACCCGGCGCGGCCGCAGCAGACCTTCGCCTTGTTCGACAAGCCCGAAGAGGCCTGGCTGCAGTGGGCGCCAAAGATTCAGCTAGGCAAGTAGACCCAGCACCGCCTATCCGCTCCCACAAGATCTGCGCTGACTTAACAACAGCGCAGCCCCTGTGGGAGCGGGCTTTCCCGCGAAGAGGTCGACGCCGACCCAGACTCAAATCACAGGCAATAAAAAACCGACCCTAGGGTCGGTTTTTGGACAAGCGCGTCGCTTAGGCAGCTGCAGCTTCTTTCAGCGCCTTGATGTGGCCATTCAGACGGCCTTTGTGGCGAGCAGCCTTGTTCTTGTGGATGATACCTTTGTCGGCCATACGGTCGATTACAGGCACAGCCAGGGTGTAGGCGGCTTGCGCTTTTTCGGCGTCTTTTGCGTCAATGGCTTTAACTACATTCTTGATGTAGGTGCGGACCATGGAACGCAGGCTGGCGTTGTGGCTGCGACGCTTCTCAGCCTGTTTTGCGCGTTTCTTGGCGGAAGGTGAGTTGGCCACCGTCGAGCTCCTTGAAAGACTTTAGGAAAATAGCAAACAAAATAGGCCGCGAATCATGCCGATGCATACGACGGATGTCAAGGCCACCTGCAGGGTTCCGCCGAGTGGTGGGTCCGCGAGAGGGAAATATTCCTTTCTGCGCCGCGACCTGTAAACTCGGGAATTTTGGCTCCCCTGCGAAGGCGCGGGAGTATCGCACATCTGGACGTCATTAGTAGCGTCCTCCGTCCCCGGCGTGAAAATTTTTCGATGAACCTGCTCAAATCCCTGGCTGCAGTCAGTTCCATCACCATGATTTCGCGGGTGTTGGGCTTCGTCCGCGACACCATCCTGGCGCGCGTTTTTGGCGCCGGCGTTGCTACCGACGCCTTTTTCATCGCCTTCAAGCTGCCCAACCTGCTGCGCCGGATCTTCGCCGAAGGTGCTTTCTCCCAGGCCTTCGTGCCGATTCTGGCCGAATACAAGACCCAGCAGGGCGAGGAGGCGACCCGTACTTTCGTCGCCTATATAAGTGGCTTGTTGACCCTGGTCCTGGCGTTGGTCACAGCGCTGGGCATTCTTGCGGCGCCGTGGGTGGTCTGGATCACCGCGCCTGGATTTGTCGATGACGCGGAAAAATACGCGCTGACCACCGACCTGCTGCGGGTGACCTTCCCCTATATATTGCTGATCTCGCTGTCGTCGCTGGTAGGCGCGATCCTCAATACCTGGAACCGCTTCTCGGTCCCGGCGTTCACCCCGACCCTGCTCAACGTGGCGATGATCGCGTTCGCCCTGCTGCTTACCCCGTACTTCGATCCACCCATCATGGCCCTGGCCTGGGGTGTGCTGGCCGGCGGCCTGGCCCAGCTGCTGTATCAGCTGCCAGCGCTGAAGAAGATCGGCATGCTCGTGCTGCCACGCCTGAACCTGCGCGACACCGGGGTGTGGCGCGTGCTCAAGCAGATGCTGCCGGCGATCCTTGGCGTCTCGGTCAGCCAGATCTCGCTGATCATCAACACCATTTTCGCCTCGTTCCTGGTGGCGGGTTCGGTGTCGTGGATGTACTACGCCGATCGTCTGATGGAGCTGCCTTCCGGGGTGCTGGGCGTGGCCCTGGGCACGATTTTGCTGCCAACCCTGGCCAAGACCTATGCCAACCGCGACCGCGATGAGTACTCGCGGATTCTCGACTGGGGCCTGCGCCTGTGCTTTTTGCTGGTGCTGCCGTGTACCCTGGCCCTGGCGATTCTGGCCGAGCCATTGACCGTGGCACTGTTCCAGTACGGCAAGTTCACCGCCTTCGACGCGGCCATGACCCAACGCGCGCTGATCGCCTATTCGGTCGGCCTGCTGGCGATCATCCTGGTCAAGGTGCTGGCCCCAGGATTCTATGCCCAGCAAAATATTCGCACCCCGGTAAAGATCGCGATCTTCACCCTGATTTCCACCCAGCTGCTCAACCTGGTGCTGGTCGGCCCGCTTGCCCACGCCGGCCTGGCCCTGGCGATCAGCATGGGTGCCTGCCTCAATGCCGGCTTGCTGTTCTGGAAGCTGCGCAGCCAGGATCTGTTCCAGCCGCAGCCGGGCTGGACGCTGTTCCTGCTCAAGTTGGTGCTGGCGGTGGGCTTGATGTCAGCGGTGTTGCTGGCTGGCATGCACTACATGCCAGCCTGGGAGCTGGGCGGGATGCTCGAGCGTTTCCTGCGTTTGGGCGCGTTGATCGCAGCGGGCGTGGTGACCTATTTTGGTTGCCTGTACCTGTGCGGTTTCCGCCCCCGGCATTTTGCCCGCAAGGCCCTGCACTGAGGCGCTGACCGGCCAAGCGTCGGTTTTTCACATTCCACGCCACCCCATGGCGCTGCTGCCTGTCACCAGCGCCCGGGTGTGGTTATAATCGACCACTTTATGAGCAAGAAGCGCGTTATGCAGCTGGTTCGAGGTCTTCACAACCTGCGCCCCGAGCATCGGGGCTGTGTCGCCACCATTGGCAACTTCGACGGGGTTCACCGTGGCCACCAGGCAATCCTGGCGCGCCTGCGTGAGCGCGGCCAGGAGCTGGGCCTGCCCACCTGCGTGGTGATCTTCGAGCCGCAGCCCCGCGAGTACTTCGCGCCCGAGACCGCCCCTGCGCGCCTGGCCCGCTTGCGCGACAAGGTCGAGCTGCTGGCCGGCGAGGGTATCGACCGGGTGCTGTGCCTGGCCTTCAACCAGCGCCTGAGCAAGCTCAGTGCCGATGCCTTCGTCAAGGCGATCCTGGTCGATGGCCTGGGTGTGCGCCACCTGGAAGTCGGCGACGACTTCCGCTTCGGCTGCGATCGCGCTGGCGACTTCGCTTTCCTGGTCGAAGCCGGCAAACAGTATGGCTTTAGCGTCGAAGCGGCCAATACCGTGGTCCAGGACGGCCTGCGCGTGAGCAGCACCAAAGTGCGCACCGCGCTGGCCAACGCCGACTTCGAGCTTGCCGCGCACCTGCTCGGCCGGCGCTACACCATTACCGGGCGTGTGCTGCATGGCCAGAAGCTGGCCCGCCAACTCGGTACGCCGACCGCCAACATCCAGCTCAAGCGCCGCCGGGTCCCGCTCAGCGGGGTCTACCTGACCAGCGCCGAGATCGACGGCAAGGTCTGGCCGGGTGTGGCCAATATCGGAGTACGCCCCACCGTCGCCGGTGACGGGCGTCCTCACCTTGAGATTCATCTATTGGATTTTGCCGGCGACCTGTATGGCCGGCGTCTGACGGTGGAATTCCACCAAAAGCTGCGCGAAGAGCAGCGATTCGCCTCCCTGGAGGCGCTGAAGTCGGCGATCGACGCGGACATCGCCGCCGCACGTGCCCACTGGCACGCTCAACCGCTAACGAAGAGCCTGAAATGACCGACTACAAAGCCACGCTTAACCTTCCGGACACCGCCTTCCCGATGAAGGCCGGCCTGCCCCAGCGCGAACCGCAGATCCTGCAGCGCTGGGACAGCATTGGCCTGTACCGGAAGTTGCGCGAAATTGGCAAGGATCGTCCCAAGTTCGTCCTGCACGACGGCCCACCCTATGCCAACGGCAAGATCCACATCGGTCATGCGCTGAACAAGATTCTCAAGGACATGATTGTCCGCTCCAAGACCCTGTCCGGTTTCGACGCGCCGTACGTCCCAGGCTGGGACTGCCACGGCCTGCCGATCGAACACAAGGTCGAAGTCACCCACGGCAAGCACCTGAGCGCCGACCAGACCCGCGAGCTGTGCCGCGCCTATGCTGCCGAGCAGATCGAAGGGCAGAAGACCGAGTTCATCCGCCTGGGTGTGCTGGGTGACTGGGACAATCCCTACAAGACCATGAACTTCGCCAACGAAGCGGGCGAGATCCGCGCGCTGGCCGAAATCGTCAAGCAAGGCTTCGTGTTCAAGGGCCTGAAACCTGTGAACTGGTGCTTCGACTGTGGCTCGGCGCTGGCCGAAGCCGAAGTCGAGTATGCCGACAAGAAGTCGCAGACCATCGACGTCGCCTTCCCGGTTGCCGACGCTGACAAGCTGGCCGCCGCCTTCGGCCTGGCCAGCCTGGCCAAGCCCACTGCCATCGTGATCTGGACCACCACCCCGTGGACCATCCCGGCCAACCAGGCGCTGAACATCCACCCGGAGTTCAACTACGCCCTGGTCGATACCGGCGAACGTCTGCTGGTGCTGGCTGAAGAGCTGGTCGAAGCGTGCCTCAAGCGCTACAGCCTGGAAGGCTCGGTGATCGCTACCGCGCCAGGTTCGGCGCTGGAACTGATCAACTTCCGTCACCCGTTCTACGACCGCCTGTCGCCGATCTACCTGGCCGACTACGTCGAGCTGGGCGCCGGCACTGGTGTGGTTCACTCCTCGCCTGCCTATGGTGAAGACGACTTCGTCACCTGCAAGCGCTATGGCATGGTCAACGACGAAATCCTCACTCCGGTACAAAGCAACGGGGTGTACGTGCCGAGCCTCGAATTCTTCGGCGGTCAGTTCATCTGGAAAGCCAACCCGGCAATCGTCGACAAGCTGCAGGAAGTCGGTGCGCTGCTGCACACCGAGACCATCAGCCACAGCTACATGCACTGCTGGCGCCACAAATCGCCGCTGATCTACCGCGCCACCGCGCAGTGGTTCATCGGCATGGACCGCAAGCCAAACACCGGCGACACCCTGCGCGAGCGCGCGCTCAAGGCCATCGAAGAGACCAAGTTCGTTCCGGCCTGGGGCCAGGCCCGCCTGCACGCGATGATCGCCAACCGTCCCGACTGGTGCATTTCGCGTCAGCGTAACTGGGGCGTACCGATCCCGTTCTTCCTCGACAAGCAAAGCGGTGAGCTGCACCCGCGTACCGCTGAACTGATGGAAGAAGTCGCCAAGCGCGTCGAGCAAGAGGGCATCGAAGCCTGGTTCAAGCTGGACGCCGCCGAACTGCTCGGCGCCGAAGCCGACCAGTACGACAAGATCACCGACACCCTCGACGTCTGGTTCGACTCCGGTACCACCCACTGGCACGTGCTGCGCGGCTCGCACGACATCGGCCATGCCACCGGCCCGCGAGCCGACCTGTACCTGGAAGGGTCCGACCAGCACCGTGGTTGGTTCCACTCCTCGTTGCTGACCGGCTGCGCCATCGACAACCACGCGCCGTACCGCGAGCTGCTGACGCACGGCTTCACCGTCGATGAAAACGGCCGCAAGATGTCCAAGTCGCTGGGCAACACCATCGAGCCGCAGAAGGTCAACGACACCCTGGGTGCCGACATCATGCGCCTGTGGGTTTCGGCCACTGACTATTCCGGCGAGATGGCGGTCTCCGACCAGATCTTGCAGCGCAGCGCCGACGCCTACCGGCGGATCCGTAACACCGCGCGCTTCCTGCTGTCGAACCTGTCCGGCTTCGACCCGGCCCGCGACCTGCTGCCGGCCGAAGACATGCTGGCGCTGGATCGCTGGGCAGTGGACCGCACCCTGCTGCTGCAACGCGAGCTGGAAGAGCACTACAGCGAGTACCGTTTCTGGAACGTCTACTCGAAGATCCACAACTTCTGCGTGCAGGAGCTGGGCGGCTTCTACCTCGACATCATCAAGGACCGCCAGTACACCACCGGCGCCAACAGTGTCGCCCGCCGTTCCTGCCAGACCGCGCTGTACCACATCAGCGAGGCCCTGGTGCGCTGGATCGCGCCGATCCTGGCGTTCACCGCCGATGAGCTGTGGCAGTACCTGCCGGGCGAGCGCAACGAATCGGTGATGCTCAACACCTGGTATGAAGGGTTGTCCGAGCTGCCAGAAGGCTTCGAGCTGGATCGCGCCTACTGGGACCGCGTCATGGCGGTCAAGGCAGCGGTCAACAAAGAGCTGGAGAACCAGCGCGCGGCCAAAGCCATCGGTGGCAACCTGCAGGCAGAAGTCACCCTGTTCGCCGAAGAAGGCCTGAGCGCCGATCTGGCCAAGCTGGGCGACGAGCTGCGCTTCGTGCTGATCACCTCCGCCGCCAGCGTGGTGCCGTTCGTGCAGGCGCCGGCCGATGCCGTGGCTACCGAAGTCGAAGGCCTGAAGCTCAAAGTGGTCAAGTCCGGTCACGCCAAGTGCGGTCGTTGCTGGCACTTCCGCGCAGACGTCGGGGCTAATCCTGAGCATCCAGAAATCTGCTCGCGTTGCGTCGACAACCTGAGCGGTTCCGGTGAGGTGCGCCACTATGCCTAACCCTGTTGCGGGGCGCTTCGGGCGCCTTGCCTGGCTCTGGCTGAGCCTGGTGGTGCTGGTCATCGACCAGGCCACCAAGGTCTATTTCGAAGGTGCCTTGAGCCTGTACCAGCAGATCGTGGTGATTCCCGACTACTTCAGCTGGACCCTGGCCTACAACACCGGCGCGGCGTTTAGCTTCCTGGCTGACAGCTCTGGCTGGCAGCGCTGGCTGTTCGCCCTGATCGCCCTGGTGGTCAGCGCCGTACTGGTGGTCTGGCTCAAGCGTCTGGGGCGCAACGAGACCTGGCTGGCAGTCGCGCTGGCCCTGGTACTGGGCGGTGCACTGGGCAACCTGTACGACCGCATCGTGCTCGGTCACGTGGTCGACTTCATCCTGGTGCACTGGCAGAACCGCTGGTATTTCCCGGCCTTCAACGTGGCCGACAGCGCCATTACCGTCGGTGCGGTGATGCTGGCGCTGGATATGTTCAAGAGCAAGAAGTCCGAGGAGCCTGTGCATGACTGAGACCCGTATTGGCCAGAACACCGAAGTCACCCTGCACTTCGCGTTGCACCTGGAAAACGGCGACACCGTCGACAGCACGTTCGACAAGGCCCCGGCCGTGTTCAAAGTGGGCGATGGCAACTTGCTGCCTGGTTTCGAAGCCGCATTGTTCGGCTTCAAGGCCGGTGACAAGCGTACCGTCACTGTCGCCCCAGAAAACGCCTTCGGCCAGCCGAACCCGCAGAACGTGCAAGTGATGCCGCGTTCGCAGTTTGCTGACATGGAACTCTCCGAAGGCCTGCTGGTGATCTTCAACGATGCCGCCAACGCCGAGCTGCCGGGGGTGGTCAAAGCCTTCGACGACGCCCAGGTGACCATCGATTTCAATCACCCATTGGCTGGCAAGACCCTGAGCTTCGAGGTGGAGATCCTCGCGGTGAAGGCCCTGTAAGCCAGGAGCTGAGCATGCAAATCAAACTCGCCAACCCTCGCGGCTTTTGCGCGGGGGTCGACCGGGCGATCGAGATCGTCAACCGCGCCCTGGAAGTCTTCGGCCCGCCGATCTATGTGCGTCACGAAGTGGTGCACAACAAGTTCGTGGTCGAAGACCTGCGCAACCGCGGCGCGATCTTCGTCGAGGAGCTCGACCAGGTGCCGGACGATGTCATCGTCATCTTCAGCGCCCATGGCGTTTCCCAGGCCGTGCGCCAGGAAGCGGCCGGGCGCGGCCTGAAGGTGTTCGACGCGACCTGTCCGCTGGTGACCAAGGTGCATATCGAAGTGGCCAAGTACAGCCGCGACGGTCGTGAATGCATCCTCATCGGCCACGCCGGGCACCCGGAAGTCGAAGGCACCATGGGCCAGTACGACGCCAGCAACGGCGGCTCGATCTACCTCGTCGAAGACGAGAAGGACGTGGCCAGCCTGCAAGTGCGCGACCCTGACCACCTGGCCTTCGTCACCCAGACCACGCTGTCGATGGACGACACCAGTCGCGTCATCGATGCCCTGCGCGCACGCTTCCCGAATATCGGCGGCCCGCGCAAGGACGACATCTGCTACGCCACCCAGAACCGCCAGGACGCGGTCAAGCAACTGGCGGACGAGTGCGATGTGGTGTTGGTCGTCGGTAGCCCGAACAGCTCCAACTCCAACCGCCTGCGTGAGCTGGCCGAGCGCATGGGCACCCCGGCCTACCTGATCGACGGTGCCGAAGACCTGCAGCAAGGCTGGTTCGACGGTATCGGCCGCATCGGCATCACCGCTGGCGCGTCGGCACCCGAGGTGCTGGTGCGCGGGGTGATCGACCAGCTCAAGGCGTGGGGCGCCACGGGCGCCGAAGAGCTCGATGGACGTGAGGAGAACATCACCTTCTCCATGCCCAAGGAGCTGCGGGTGCGTTCGCTGATCTGATCAGTCGCCTGCGCACAGAGGCCTTGCGGCCGTGTCTGTGCGCAGGCTCACCCTGCCGCTAGGCGCCAGCACCACCTGGCGCCGCTCGGCATCGCCGGGCTGGCCGCAGACCTCCAGCGTCCCCCCCAAGAAACCGCCATTGCCCCGCAATGGAATGCCCTGCGCACTGAACCGCACCTCATTACCCAAGCTGCCGACGATCTTCAGGTGTGTGCCAAGACGTTGCTCGCGCAGCAATTCACCGCTGTGCACGCGCAGCACCCGCCAACCCATCCCCCAGTCACCCTGCAAGGGTTGCACTGCCACCGCTTGTTGCAGCAGCAAGGCTTGGCCGCGCGCACTGCGCAGTGCCTGCGCCAGTTCGCGGGCGGCGGTTGCCCGTTGCAGGTCTTTGCTGATTGCGTTGTAGGCCGGCGCCGCAAGCTGGGTCAGAACCCCGGCCAGGGCCAGCGCAAACATCATTTGTATCAGTGTTACGCCCTGTTGCTTCACGCTGCATTCCTCCCTGGAACTGCTTCGCTTTAGCTTTGCGGACGACGGCCAACGGGTCTAGTCGGCCGGATCGCTGGCAGCTAGCGGGAAATTTCCCAAGGAGCACACCAATGCGTATGAGGCAGCGTGGAATGACCTTGCTTGAGGTCATGATTGCGGTAGTGGTGCTGGCGTTGGGCTTGATTGCCAGCGCTGGGTTGCAACTGCGTGCACTGCAGGCCACCGATAGCGCCCGCCGCGACACCCAAGCGGTATACCTGGCGCAAGGCATGCTGGAAAACGCCAGGGCTGCAGGTCGGCTGGAGGCTAGCGCGCTGTCGCAGTGGCAGGCCCAGGTCAAAGCGTCCTTGGGCGCACAGGCCCAGGGCAGGGTCGTGCACACCGGCGACATGCTGGTGGTGGATATCCACTGGCCGGGCGCAGGCACGGCCGAGCGCCAGGGCATCAACTTGCAAGGCCAGCTATGAGCGCCCGTCAGCACGGTTTCAGCCTGCTCGAAGGGCTGCTGGCATTGGCCCTGGGCCTTATCCTTTTGGCCGCAGCAAGCCAGGTATTCGTCGCGAGTGTGCAGAGCTGGCGGATGCAAAACGCTGTAGCGCAATTGCAGGACGATGCCCGCTTGGCCTTGCAGCGCATGGCGCAGGATATTCGCATGGCGGGCATGTTCGGCTGCCTGCGCCTGCAACCGAGTCATTTCGAAAACCCTGCACTCGCCACGGCCTTCGCTAGACCTGTGCAGGTCATCCAAGGCGGACAGGGCCTGAGCCTGATAGTCGCGCAACTACCTGGCAGCGGCAGCCGCCCCGCCTGGACCGTGCTGACCGACTGCCGAAGCTGGGCGCAGGTGAGAAATGGCCCACAGCCAGGCAGCGAGCAGACCCTGGCATTTGCCATCAGTCGACATACCTATCTGCTGCGCGATTCGCGCCTGACCCTGATGCGTAACGGCGCTTCGCAGCCGTTGATCGACAATGTCCGAGACCTGCGTGCAACGCTGGTGGCGAGCGACGAAGGCGAGCGTGTCGATGTGCAATTGACCCTGTTCGACCCGCAGTTTTCCATCGAGCAACGCCATGGCATCAGTGTGGCACTCAGAAACCGGCTGCCCGAGTCATGAAGCGCCAGCGCGGCATGGTGCTGCTGATCAGCCTGGTGCTCAGTTTACTGCTTGGCTTGCTCGCGACCTCGGCGTTAAGCGATGGCTTGCTGCAGACACGCCTGGCCAGTCAGTTGCTGGCCAACGCGCGCGCCCTGGAACAAGCCGAAGCAGCCCTACTGGAGGGCGCGGCGCGGCTGGTGGTTGCTTCGCCGCCAGCCTGCCAGCCGTGCATGCCCCCAGCGGATGCGTTCGACGTACAAGGCAGCCAGGGCGGCTGGCAAGCTGGCAACAGCGGCTTTTTCTTTTTGCAGAATCTGGGCGAGAGCACCCGCGCCGCGCACCTGCCGGCAGACTTGCCGGTGACCTTGTATCGGGTCACTGCGGTAAGCCAGCAGACCCACGCGCGGCAGGTGCTGGAAGCGGTGTACGCCATGGAAGCCGGTCAACCCACTGCGCTGCACAGAATCCTCTGGCGGCAGAGATTGAGGGAGCCATGACATGCAGCAAGGCCTGAGCCTGATCGAGTTGTTGATTGTCGTGGCCGTCACCGGCATTCTGGCAGCCATTGCCTACCCCAGTTACAGCGACCAGCTGCGCCGCGCCGCGCGCAGCGAAGTGGTCGGCTTGCTGCACGACGCCGCCTTGCGCCTGGAGCGCCACCATGCGCAGAGCGGACAGTACGTCGACAGCGACCATCAGCTAGTTTCCTTGCCCGCCGGCAGCCGCTATTACAGCCTGCACGCGCAACGTGACGACGAGCGCTTTCGGCTGCTGGCCAGGCGTTTGCCGGGTAGCTTGATGGAGCATGACCGCTGTGGCGATTTTCAGCTCGACCAGGCGGGTGTGCGCAGCAACCTCAACAGCCAGGGCGATGAGCGCGACTGCTGGGGCGGTTGAACGTGGATATCTCGGTTTTTTCAGGTGTTGGATCGACAGATGAGCAAGCAAGTAGTGATTGTCGGCGGTGGGGTGATCGGCCTGCTGACTGCGTTCAACCTGGCGGCAAAGGTCGACCAGGTGGTGGTATGTGATCAAGGCGAAGTGGGTCGCGAATCGTCCTGGGCCGGTGGCGGCATCGTCTCGCCGCTCTATCCCTGGCGTTATAGCCCCGCCGTGACAGCCCTGGCGCACTGGTCGCAGGATTTTTATCCACAGCTGGGCGAGCGCCTGTTCGCCAGCACAGGTGTCGATCCCGAAGTGCACACCACCGGCCTGTACTGGCTCGACCTCGATGACCAAGCTGATGCGTTGGCTTGGGCCGAGCGCGAGCAGCGTCCGCTGAGCGCTGTGGATATCTCGGCCGCGTACGACGCCGTGCCCGTGCTGGGTGCCGGTTTCAAGCGGGCGATTTTCATGGAGGGCGTGGCCAATGTGCGTAATCCGCGCTTGGTCAAATCGCTCAAGGCCGCGCTGCTGGCGCTGCCGAACGTGAGCTTGCGCGAGCATTGCCAGATCACGGGTTTCTCTCAGCACGCTGGACGCATCACTGGCGTGCAGACCGCCGAAGGTGTGCTCAGTGCTGATGAGGTGGTGCTCAGCGCTGGCGCTTGGAGTGGCGATCTGCTGCGCACGCTGGGCCTGGAGTTGCCGGTCGAGCCGGTCAAAGGGCAGATGATCTTGTTCAAGTGCGCGGAAGATTTCTTGCCGAGCATGGTCCTGGCCAAAGGGCGTTATGCGATCCCTCGGCGCGATGGGCATATTCTGGTGGGCAGTACCCTGGAGCATGCGGGCTATGACAAGACGCCGACCGAGGATGCGCTTGAAAGCTTGAAAGCCTCGGCGGTGGAGCTGTTACCGGAGTTGGCCGATGCTACTGTGGTGGGGCATTGGGCGGGGTTGCGGCCAGGCTCGCCCGAGGGCATTCCGTATATCGGGCCGGTGCCGGGGCATCAGGGGTTGTGGTTGAACTGCGGGCATTACCGCAATGGGTTGGTGCTGGCGCCGGCGTCGTGCCAGCTGTTTTGCGATCTGTTGACCGGTGCCGAGCCGATCATCGATCCAGCGCCGTATGCCCCGGCTGGGCGTTTGGGCTGAAATCGCTATCGCGGGGCAAGCCCGCTCCCACGCAGGGCCACTTGACGTATGCGAGCTTGCAACTTGGCGTGGGAGCGGGCTTGCCCCGCGATAGCGATGGCGAAGGCACCGCTTAACCCTCGACTGGCGCCTGCAAATGCCGACTCGGATAATGCTGCTCATACACCTTGCACACCCGCAGCACCTGCTCATCGGCAAATCGCCCAGCCACCACCTGCAGCCCCACCGGTAGCCCCTCGCGAGTAAACCCGCAAGGCACCGACGCCGCTGGCTGTTGGGTCAAGTTGAACGGATAGCTGAACGGCGTCCATTCCATCCACTGGCCCATGCCTGACCCAGGCGGCACGTTGTGCCCGGCCTCGAACGCCACCAGCGGCATCATCGGCGACACCAGCACGTCATAGCGCTGATGGAAGGCATTCATCCGCGCCACCAGCTCAGCCCGTGCTTCCAGTGCCTCGGTGTACTGACTCAGGCTGATATCCGCACCGCGCTCGGCAATCCAGCGCAACCCTGGGTCGAGCAGGTCACGCTGCGCCGGCGACAATTGGCTGGCCAGCCGCGCCGCCCCGGCGAACCACAAGGTGTTGAAGGTATCGAGCGGATCGGCAAAGCCCGGATCGACTTCCTCCACCTGCGCGCCCAACCGCGCCAGGCGTTGCACTGCTTGCGCGGTCAGCGCCTGGATCTGCGGATCGACCTTCACGTAGCCAAAATCGGCGCTGTAGGCGATGCGCAGGCCGCTCAGATCTTGATCGTCACTTAACCACGGCACCTGCCGCGGCGCCCCGGCCAGGCCGTCGCGTGGATCGAGCCGAGCCACGCAATCGAGCATCAGCACCGCATCATCGACCGTTCGGGTCATCGGCCCCAGGTGCGACAGCAGGGTCATGGCGCTGGCCGGCCACTGCGGCACATAACCAAAGGTCGGCTTGATCCCGAAGGTGCCAGTGAAGGCACAGGGAATGCGGATCGAACCACCGGCATCGCTGCCCTGATGCAACACGCCAAGGTTGAGCGCTGCCGCCGCCGCCGCACCGCCCGACGAGCCACCTGCGGTCAGGCGCGTGTCCCAGGGGTTGCGGGTAATGCCATACAGCGGATTGTCAGTAACGCCTTTCCAGCCGAACTCCGGCGTGGTGGTCTTGCCCACCAGTACCGCCCCGGCCTCAAGCATGAAGGCAGAGAAGGGCGCGTCCACCTCCCAAGGGCCAGCCGCCGAGGTGGTCAGCGAGCCCTTGCGCGTAGGCATGCCACGGGTCAGGGTCAGGTCTTTGATCGAGGCAGGCACGCCATCCAGCCGGCCACAGGGTTCGCCGCGCTGCCAGCGTTGTTCGCTGGCGCGGGCGGCAGCGCGAGCGCCTTCGCCGTCGACATGGCAATAGGCGTTCACCGCCGGATTGTGGCGATCGATGCGCGCCAGTACATCGTCAACTACCTCGACAGGTGACAGCTGGCGCTGGCGGAACAGCTCAAGCAGTTCGACGGCGGTGAGTTCGCCGATAGCGGTCTTGCCAGTCATCTCAATGGGCTCCCTGATTGGCGGCCTGGAACATGGCGCGCAGTAGCACGTCGCAGCCGTCGGCCAGATCCTGGGGCGCGGCGTTCTCGATCTCGTTATGGCTGATACCACCTTCGCACGGCACGAAGATCATCCCGGCAGGGCCCAGCTCGGCGACGAAGATCGCATCGTGGCCAGCGCCGCTGACGATATCCATATGACTCAGGCCCAGCTCGCGGGCGCCCTGGCGCACGGCATCGACGCACTGCTTGGCGAAGTACAGCGGGGGGAAGTCGGCAGTCGGCGTGAGTTCGACGCTCAGGCCATGCTTGGCCGCGCTCGCCTCGATCACTTCGCGCACCTCGGCGACCATCGCGTCGAGGTGGCCGGGGTCGAGGTGGCGCAGGTCGATGGTCATCTGCACCTGCCCAGGAATAACGTTGCGCGAGCCAGGGTGCACGTTCAGGCAACCGACCGTGCCACAGGCGTGCGGCTGGTGAGCGTGGGCGATGCGGTTGACCGCCGCGACCACTTCAGCGGCGCCGACCAAGGCGTCTTTACGCAGGCGCATTGGGGTAGGGCCGGCGTGGGCTTCGACGCCGGTCAGCACCAGGTCGAACCACTTCTGCCCCAGGCAGCCCTGCACCACGCCGATCGTGGTACGCAGGTCTTCGAGCACCGGCCCCTGCTCGATATGCGCCTCGAAATAGGCGCCCACCGCATGCCCGGTCGGCACGCGTGGGCCGGCATAGCCGATGCGCTGCAACTCAGCCCCCACCGACAGCCCCTGATCGTCGACCTTGTCCAAGGTCTCCTGCAGGCCGAACTTGCCGGCAAACACGCCTGAACCCATCATGCACGGCGGGAAGCGCGAGCCCTCCTCGTTGGTCCACACCACCACTTCCAGTGGCGCTTCGGTGCTCAGGCCAAGGTCATTGAGGGTGCGGATCACCTCCAGCCCGGCCATCACCCCATAGCAGCCGTCGAACTTGCCGCCGGTGGGCTGGGTGTCGATATGGCTGCCGGTCATCACCGGTGGCAAGTCAGGATTACGCCCCGGCCGACGGGCGAAGATATTGCCAATGGCGTCAACGCTCACCGTACATCCGGCATCCGTGCACCACTGCACGAACAGGTCGCGCGCCTGACGGTCGAGGTCGGTCAGGGCCAGGCGGCACACGCCACCCTTTTGCGTGGCACCCAGGCGGGCCAGGTCCATCAACGATTGCCACAGGCGTTCGCGGCTGACCAGCGCGCCTTGGCCAAGCAGGTGTTGCGAGGGATCGATGCGGGTATTCATGGTCCATCTCTCCTAATGCAAATCTCATGGATTTAGCAGGGACCCTGTAGGAGCGGGCTTGCCCGCGAAGAGGCCGGTTCAGGCCTCATCGGGGGATGGCAAGGGCTGCGCCCTTGTTCGCGGGCAAGCCCGCTCCCACAGGGTTTTGTAGTGTCTGCACAGCGTCCGGGGCTAGGCGCTCAGGGCCAGGTAGCGGTTCTTGATGCTCGGGTCGGCGCGAAACTGCTCGGCGCTGCCCTGGTAGGCCACCCGGCCTTGTTCGAGCACGTAGTGGCGGTCGGCGAGTGCGTCGCAGACCTTGAGGTTCTGCTCCACCAGCAGGATCGACAGGCCTTCGTCCTTGATCCGCCGCAGGATCTTCACCAGCTCATCGACGATCACCGGCGCCAGGCCCTCGGTCGGTTCATCGAGAATCAGCAGTTTCGGGTCGTTGAGTAGCGCACGGGCGATGGCCAGCATCTGCTGTTCACCGCCAGACAGGGCAAAGCCATTGTTGCGCCGGCGCTCCTTGAGCCGTGGGAACATCGCGTAGACATCCTCCAGCTGCCAGCGGCTGTCCTTGCGCGCGGCAATCTTCAGGTTCTCCTCGACGTTGAGCTGGCGGAAGATCCCGCGATGCTCGGGCACCAGTGCGATGCCCTGGCGAGCGATGTCGAAGATCTCGCGGCCGACCAACGCCTGGCCGTTGAACTGGATCTGCCCCTGCCGTGGCCGGACGATGCCGAGAATGCTGCGCAGGGTGGTGGTCTTGCCGGCGCCGTTGCGTCCGAGCAGGGTCACCAGTTCACCGGCCTCGACTTTAAGTGAGACCCCTTCGAGCACATGGCTCTTGTCGTAGTAGGAATGGATCGAATCGACGCTGAGCATCAGGCGGCCTCTCCAAGGTAGGCGGTGCGCACGCGATCGTCGTTGCGCACCTGGTCCGGGGTGCCCTCGACCAGGATCTGGCCGTGGCTCATGACAGTGATGCGCTGGCTGATCGACATGACGATGCTCATGTTGTGCTCGATCAGCAGCACGGTGTGGTCGCGACCCAGGTCGCTGATCAGCTCGGTCATCACCGGAATGTCATCGATGCCCATGCCCGAGGTGGGCTCATCGAGCATCAGCAAGGTCGGTTTGGCGCAGATCGACATGCCCACTTCCAGCACCCGCTGCTGGCCGTGCGACAGCTCACCCGCCAGGGTTTCGGCGCGGCCGTTGAGCTTGAGCCGCTCCAGCACCTGGTCGGCGGTGTCCCAGTGGCTGCGCTTGTGCTCGACACTGCGCCAGAAGTTCAGCGCACCGAGGCCATCGCGGCCTTGCGCGGCCAGGCGCAGGTTCTCGCGTACGCTGAGGTTCTGGAACAGGCTGGTGAGCTGGAACGAGCGCGCCATGCCCAGCGCCACCCGGCCATGGGAGGGTTTGCGGATGATGTCCTGGTCGTTGAACAGGATCTTGCCAGCCGTGGCCTGGCGCTCGCCGGTCAGGCAGTGGAACAGGCTGGTCTTGCCGGCGCCGTTGGGGCCGATGACCGTGTGGATGGTGCCCGCGCGGACCTTCAGGTCAACCCCATCGACTGCGCGGAACGGCCCATAGGCCAACTGCAGATTGCGGGTTTCCAGGAGAAATTCACTCATCACAGGGTCTCCTTGGTCTTGGCATCGAGGGTGCGCGAGGGTTGCAGGCGCTTGACCAGGTCGGCCAGGCCGCCCCACAAGCCGCCACGCATGAACACCACCACCAGGATCAGAATCGCCCCCAGCAGCATCAGCCAGCGCGGCCATAGCTCCGACAGCACATCGCCAAGCACGACGATGGCGCCGGCGCCCAGCAGCGAGCCGAACAGCGAGCCGGTGCCGCCGACGATGGTCATGATCAGGATGTTTTCGCTCATCATCAGGTCGATGTTCGACAGCGGTGCGAAGTGCAGCAGCATCGCGTACAGCGCCCCGGCGATGCCGGTGATGGCGCCAGACAACATGAACACCAGGATCTTGAAGTGGCGGATGTCATAGCCAATCGCCGCGGCGCGGGTCTCGTTCTCGCGGATCGCCAGCAAGGTGCTGCCAAACGGCGAGCGGATCACCCGCAGGGCGCCGGCGAAGATCAGCAGGAACAACACGGCGACGAAGGCATAGAAGTGCCGGGGGTTAGCCAGGTCGACCAGCACATGGCCGGCGATCTCGATATTGGGCCGTGGCACGTCGAGCAGGCCGTTGTCGCCGCCGGTCCAGCCGCTCAGGGTGTAGGCGAGGAAATACGCCATCTGGCTGAAGGCCAAGGTCAGCATGACGAAGTAGATGCCCTTGCGGCGGATCGCCAAGGCGCCGACCAGCAACGCCAACAGGGCACCGAACAGCGCCGCGCCGACCAGCGCGCCGAGCATGCCCCAGTGCAGGTGGATCATCAGCAGCGCCGCGCCATAGGCACCCGCGCCGAAGAAGATGCCCTGGCCGAACGACAGCAGCCCGGTGTAGCCCAGCAGCAGGTTACAGGCCAGCGCGGCGAGACCGAAGATCAGGATCTCGGTAGCCAGGGTCGCCGACGGCAAGATCAGCGGCAGGCCGATCAGGCTGACGATCAGCAGCAACAGCAGGGCAGGGCCGTGACCCTTGGCCACTGCCAGTGGATTCTTGTCAGTCATGTTCATGCTCTCCCGAACAGGCCGTAGGGACGAACCAGAATCACCGCCGCCATCGCGCCGTAGATCATCAGGCTGGCGCCTTGCGGCCAGAGGCTGGTCATCATGCTTTGCACCACACCCACCAGCAGCCCGCCCACCAGCGCGCCGCCGAACGAGCCCATGCCACCGATCACCACCACCACGAAGGCGATACCGAGGATCTCCGGGCCAACGAACGGCTGGGCACCGCGCAGCGGCGCGAACAGCACCCCGGCGACACCGGCCAGGCCCACGCCGAGAGCGAAGGTCAGGGAGAACAGGCGGAAGATGTTGGTGCCCAGCAGCGACACGGTTTCGGTGCTTTCACTGCCGGCCCGCACCAGGGCGCCGAAGCGGGTGCGCTCCAGCAACAGCCACAGGCCCAGGCCGATCAGCGCAGCGAAGCCGATCAGGAACAGGCGGTAGTAGGGGTAGATGAAGTCGCCGACGATCAGCACCCCGCGCAGCTCGGGTGGCACCGCGATGTGCTTGCCGACCGGGCCCCAGATCAGCACCGAGGCCTCCTGGATGATCAGCGCGATGCCGAGGGTGACGAGGATCTGGAAGGTGTGTGGCAGGTGATAGATGCGCTTGATCAGTACGCGCTCGACCGCCCAGGCCAAGGCCGCCACCGTCAATGGCGCGATCAGCAGCGCCAGCCAGAAGTTACCGGTCAGGGCCACGGCGGTGTAGCACAGGTAGGCGCCGAGCAGGAAGAACGCGCCATGGGCGAAGTTGACGAAGTTGAGCAGGCCGAAAATGATCGTCAGGCCCACGGCGATGAGGAAGTAGATCATCCCCAGCCCTAGGCCGTTGAGCAGCTGGAACAGGTACAAATCGAGCATGGAAGTGCCCTCTGCAGCGCGCCGAGCGCCTGCATCTGTGCAAAAAATGGGACCAGCGCCGCGGCTCAGGCCAGGGCGCAACCGGTGTGATCGACCTCGACGAACGAGCGGCCGGCACTGAGCACCTCGGCCAAATCGTCTTCATCGCGCATCTGCGCCTGCGGCTTGCCCCGCAGCAGGTAGTAGTCCTTGAGCACCTGGTGATCGCCGGGGCGGATCAGCTCCTCGCCGGTCGGCCCCTGGAAGCGCATGCCCTGTAGCGCCTGGGATACCGCCGCACCATCGAGGCTGCCGGCTTTGACGATGGCCTCGAGCATGACCTTGGTGCCGATGTAGTCGGCGGCCAGCGGGTAGTTGGGGTTGATGCCGTAGGCCTTGCGGGTGGCTGCGACCAGCTCGCGGTTCAGCGGGGTGTCGACCTGGTGCCAGTACTGCGCGCCGAGGTAGACGCCTTCGAGTACATCGCTGCCCAGCTCCTGGAACTGATCCAGGCCGGCCGACCACACCAGCAGCACTTTCATCCGCTCCTTGATGCCGAAATTGACCGCCTGGCGCAGGGCGTTGGATGACTGGCTGCCGAAGTTGAGCAACACCAGTACGTCGGGCTTGGAGGCGATGGCGTTGGTCAGGTAGCCGGAGAACTCCTGCTCCTGCAGCGAGTGGTAGCTGTTGCCGATGTGTTCGATGCCGTGCTCGGCGAACACCTTGCGCGCGTTGTCCAGCAGGGCATCGCCGAACACGTATTGCGGGGTGATGGTGTACCAGCGCTTGGCCTCGGGCAGCAGCTTGATCATCGGCACCAGGGTTTCGCGAATGGCGCCGTAGGTCGGCACCGACCAGCGGAAGGTCGAGCTGTTGCAGTCCTTGCCGGTGATCTCGTCGGCGCCGACCGGGGTCATGAACACGCCGCCGGCCTTGTGAATCTCCTTGGACACCGCCAGCGCCGAGGAGGACAGGGTGCAGCCCTGGAAGAAGCGCGCGCCATCCTGGCCGATGGCTTCCTGAACCTTGCGTACCGCTTTACCGGCGTTGCCCTCGGTGTCGATGACCTTGTACTTCAACGGTCGGCCGAGCAATTGCGGGTGTTCGGCAATGGCCAGGCGCGAACCCATGTCGGCGTATTTGCCATAACTGGCAAACGCCCCGGACATCGACTTCAGTCCGTAGAAGGTCAGCGGCTCTTCGGCGAATGCCCGGTGCGCTCCGAGGGGGAGGCTACCGAGGGCACCCAGGGCAAGGCCTGCCTTGAGCAGGGTACGTCTTTGCATGAGTAACTCCTTGGTTGTGGTTATTAGGCAGGAGTGGCAATGACAAAGCGGGTACGGCTGGGCCTGTGCGCAGGCCTCTGTCCAGGCGGATCAGTGGTGGTGATCGAACTCCAGCAGGAAGTTGCGGGCGACCTCGCCTTCGAGCGCGGTCATATGGTGTTCGGCGTCGCACATGTGCTCGTGCATCAGACGGCGCACGGCCTGTTCGTCGCTGGCGCGTAATGCCAGCAACAGTTGCTTGTGGTAGTCGATGTTGGCTGCGGCGAACTGCTGGCGCTTGGGCAGGTAGGCTTTTTTCAGCACCACCAGGTCGCGTAGCAGGTCGTTGAGAAACACCGCCATGAAGCTCAGCAACGGGTTGGGGCAGCGGCGTGCGAGCAGGGTGTGGAACTCAAGCTCGGCCAGGCGTTGTTCGCGCTGGCCCTCTTCGCTGTCTTCCGGGGCGCTGCAGAAATCGATGTTGGCTTGCAGGGCGGCGTAGTCGTCTTCGCTCAGCTTGCCCATCACCGACACCGCCAGCTCGACTTCGATGACCTTGCGCAACTGGTAGACCTGCTCGCCATCCAGGTGCTGGAAGTGCAGGTAGTTGCGCAGGGCGCGGCTAGCCGGTTCAGTGCCGACTTCATTGAGGTAGGCGCCGCCCGTGGGGCCGGTGCGGGTGCTGACCAGGCCTTCGACTTCGAGGGCCTTGAGTGCTTCACGGGCGGTGCCCTTGGAGCATTCGAAGTGCTCCATCAGCTCGCGCTCGGTGGGCAGGCGGTCCCCCGGGTGCAGGGCCTCGGTGACGATCGAGCGCTTCACCGATTCGACGATCATGTCGGAGAGCTTCTGGCGTTTGCGCTTGGGTTTGAGCATGGCTGCTAATTTTTCATATTTATGCGGATAAATAGGATTTAGCGAATTTTGCTCGGGTGGGTCAATGGTGGCGGTGGGGGAGGGGTCGTAAATAGTGTGGAAGGGTCGGGGAGAGATATGTGCCGAAGTCTGTGCCGTCAGAATGCACTCGCGGGGCAAGCCCGCTCCCCCGTTTGCTCACAGATCATTGATCTGGCGTGGGAGCGGGCTTGCCCCGCGAGTGGCCGGCCGGATTAGTGCTTCTGCTCAGGCCCCTGCTCCAGATGCGCCTGGCTGCAATACCACTGGCTACCCTGCTGCAAGGCCCGGTCATTGGGCAGATGCACGCCACAATGCGCACAACGCACCATCTTCAGCGGGTCATCGAGCTTCTGCTCAGGACGTGATTGCTGGCTGAGCTTGAATTTGCGCCACAGCCAGAACGCGGCGGCGATCAGGGCGATCCAGAAGAGTAGGCGAACCATGGTGTCCAGCTTGTCGAGAAATAGAGGCCACAGTCTAGGACGCGGGCATGAAAAAAGGGAGGCCTGGGACTAATGCTGTTCACTAAAGATTTTGGGGCCGCTTTGCGCCCCTTCGCGGGCAAGCCCGCTCCCACAGGTAAAGCGCTTAACTTGAGAGCGGCGCTACACCTGTGGGAGCGGGCTTGCCCGCGAAGGGGCGCAAAGCGGCCCCAAAGCAGGCGACAAGGGCCTTAAGTGAACAGCATTAGGCCTGGGCCTCCCTTTCTGCTGCTGCACTGAATCAGTCGAACAGACCAAAGGTCGCGTAGCTGAACCAGGAGCGGCCTTTCTCGGCTTCTTTCGGACCTTCCGGCAGGATCGGGTCGCCGTTCTCGTCTTTGGGCAGCAAGTCTTGCGGCATTTCCGAACGGGCATCCTTGAACTGACGGACCACGTCCTGGTTGGCGCGGGTTTCACCCGGCGGCAGCGGGGTTTCGGTCTCGATCAGGCCCAGGGTGGCCTTGGACAGCCACGAACGGCCATCAGCCTCGTCCTGCTTAGGCTCGAAGTTGCCATCGACCAGGCTTGGGTGGTTCGGGTAGTTGAGCTTGAGGGTTTCCAGGCTGGTGGCAGCCAGCTCGTCCAGGTGCAGGCGCTGGTAAGACTCGACCATCACCGCCAGGCCGTCGCCGACCGATGGGGTTTCCTGGAAGTTCTCGACCACGTAGCGGCCACGGTTGGCGGCGGCTACATATGCCTGGCGGCTCAGGTAGTAGTCGGCAACGTGGATTTCGTAGGAGGCCAGCAGGTTGCGCAGGTAGATCATGCGCTGCTTGGCGTCCGGCGCGTAGCGGCTGTTGGGGAAGCGGCTGGTGAGCTGGGCGAACTCGTTGTACGAGTCGCGGGCAGCGCCTGGGTCACGCTTGGTCATGTCCAGCGGCAGGAAGCGCGCCAGCAGGCCGCGGTCCTGGTCGAACGAGGTCAGGCCTTTCAGATAATAGGCGTAGTCGACGTTCGGGTGCTGCGGGTGCAGACGAATGAAGCGCTCGGCAGACGACTTGGCCGCCTCTGGCTCCGAGTTCTTGTAGTTGGCGTAGATCAGCTCGAGCTGGGCCTGGTCGGCGTAGCGGCCGAACGGGTAGCGCGATTCCAGGGCCTTGAGTTTGTTCACGGCGCTGGTGTAGCTCTTGTTGTCCAGGTCGGCCTGCGCCTGCTGGTACAACTCGGCTTCGCTGAGGTTCTCGTCAATCACTTCCTTGTTCGAGGAACAGGCAGCGGTGAGCCCGAGGATGGCGATCAGCAGCAGGTGTTTCACTTGCATGGCGGCTTGCGTCCTTTGACGGCCGCTGTCTTGGGCGGTGCCGTCCTGTTATGATGAGCGCCCCCGGCCTAACCCCGGGGCAAAAGAAGCCGTATTTAACCACAAGCGCGCAGTTGAAACCAAAGGCTGTGCGCCCGCCGAATCGAGCATGTCCGAGATCATTCAACTTAGCGCAGAGGTGCCGTCCGAACTGGGCGGTCAACGCCTCGACCAGGTCGCCGCCCAACTGTTCGCCGAGTACTCGCGTTCGCGCCTGTCCTCCTGGATCAAAGATGGCCGCCTGACGGTCGATGGCCAGGTCGTTCGTCCCCGCGACATCGTCCATGGTGGCTCCGTTCTGGCCCTTGAAGCCGAACAGGAAGCCCAGGGCGAGTGGATCGCCCAGGACATCGAACTGGACATCGTTTACGAAGACGAGCAGATCCTGGTAATCAACAAGCCGGCAGGCTTGGTGGTGCACCCGGCGGCTGGCCACGCCGATGGCACCCTGCTCAATGCCCTGCTGCACCACGTGCCGGATATCGTCAACGTGCCGCGTGCGGGCATTGTCCACCGCCTGGACAAAGACACCACCGGCCTGATGGTGGTGGCCAAGACCCTGCAAGCGCAGACCAAACTGGTCGAGCAGCTGCAGAGCCGTACGGTCAGCCGCATCTATGAGTGCATCGTGATTGGCGTGGTCACCTCCGGTGGCAAGATCGACGCCCCCATCGGTCGCCACGGCGGCGCGCGCCAGCGCATGGCGGTCACCGAAGGCGGCAAGCCTGCGGTCAGCCACTATCGCGTGCTTGAGCGTTTCCGTTCGCACACCCATGTGCGGGTCAAGCTGGAAACCGGCCGTACCCACCAGATTCGTGTGCACATGGCCCACGTCGGCTTCCCGCTGGTCGGTGACCAGACTTATGGTGGACGCTTCCGCATTCCACCGGCGGCCGACCAGGACATGGTCCAAGCGCTCAAGCACTTCCCGCGTCAGGCCCTGCATGCACGCTTCCTGGCCTTGAAGCACCCCACCACCGGGCAGGTGATGAAGTGGGAGTCGCCGCTGCCGGATGACTTCGTCGAGCTGCTGACCCTGCTGCAAGACGACCGCGGCAGCTTTATCGGATGAACGGTCTGACGCAGTTGTTGCGCCCCGACTGGCCGGCCCCGGCCACGGTGCACGCCTGCGTCACTACCCGTGAGGGCGGGGTGAGCCTGCCTCCTTATGAAAGCCTCAATCTTGGCGACCATGTGGGCGATGACCCGGCAGCGGTTGCCAAGAACCGTCGTCGCCTGAGCGATCAATTCGCCATCCAGCCGGCCTGGCTCAAGCAGGTACATGGATTGGTGGTGGCGGATGCCGATCCGGCGATAGTTGCCGAAGCTGATGCCAGCTGGACCGATCAAGCCGGTATCGCCTGCACCGTGATGACTGCCGATTGCCTGCCTGCGTTGTTCTGCGATCGCGCCGGCACCCGCGTGGCCGCGGCCCACGCTGGCTGGCGCGGATTGGCCGGGGGTGTGCTGGAAGCCACGCTCGATCGCCTGCAAGTGCCTGCTGAGCAGGTGCTGGTCTGGCTCGGCCCGGCGATTGGCCCGCAGGCGTTCGAGGTCGGGCTGGAAGTGCGTGATGCCTTCACTGCGGTGCATCCCGAGGCAGCGCGGGCCTTCGTGCCAGGTGAGCGTCCTGGCAAGTTGATGGCCGACATCTATGAGCTGGCGCGTATTCGCCTGGCGGCGCGTGGCGTCACTGCTGTTTATGGCGGTGGTTTCTGCACGGTCAGCGATCCGCGTTTCTTCTCTTATCGACGTACGCCGCAAGGCGGGCGTTTCGCTTCTCTGGTGTGGCTCGCCGGCGCAACCTCCTGAACGCCGCGCCTACGGCATTTGTGCATCTGTCCGGTGCCCGTGGAAACGTCCTGACTGACTCCAGTCAATCCCGCTACGCTTGAATCTTGCACAATCAACCCAATCTACTGGTTATCTCAGGCAGGTTTCTTCATCAGGTGTATCCATCGCTCCGGCCTGCCCTTATAGGAAGGTATCCCCATGCGAATAGACCGTTTAACCAGCAAGCTGCAATTAGCGTTATCTGATTCCCAATCCCTGGCCGTTGGCATGGACCATCCGGCCATCGAGCCTCTGCACCTGTTGCAGGCGCTGATCGACCAGCAAGGCGGCTCGATCAAGCCGCTGCTGATGCAGGTTGGCTTCGACGTCAACAGCCTGCGCACGGCGTTGAGCAAAGAGCTCGACCAACTGCCGAAAATCCAGAACCCCACCGGCGACGTGAACATGTCGCAGGACCTGGCGCGCCTGCTCAACCAGGCTGACCGCCTGGCCCAGCAGAAGGGCGACCAGTTCATCTCCAGCGAGCTGGTGCTGCTCGCCGCCATGGATGAAAACAGCAAGGTCGGCAAACTGCTGCTCGGCCAGGGCGTGAGCAAAAAAGCTCTGGAGAACGCCATCAACAACCTGCGCGGCGGCGCGGCGGTCAATGACGCCAACGCCGAAGAGTCGCGCCAGGCCCTGGACAAGTACACCGTCGACCTGACCAAGCGCGCCGAAGAAGGCAAGCTCGACCCGGTGATTGGCCGTGACGACGAGATCCGCCGTACCGTGCAGGTGCTGCAACGCCGCACCAAGAACAACCCAGTGCTGATCGGTGAGCCTGGCGTGGGTAAAACCGCCATCGCCGAAGGCCTGGCCCAGCGCATCATCAACGGCGAAGTGCCCGACGGCCTCAAAGGCAAACGCCTGCTGGCCCTGGATATGGGTGCGTTGATCGCTGGCGCCAAGTACCGCGGTGAGTTCGAAGAGCGCCTCAAAGGCCTGCTCAACGAGCTGTCCAAGCAGGAAGGCCAGATCATCCTGTTCATCGACGAGCTGCACACCATGGTCGGCGCCGGTAAAGGCGAGGGCGCCATGGACGCCGGCAACATGCTCAAGCCGGCCCTGGCCCGTGGCGAGCTGCACTGCGTGGGTGCTACCACGCTCAACGAGTACCGCCAGTTCATCGAGAAGGACGCAGCCCTTGAGCGGCGCTTCCAGAAGGTGCTGGTCGAAGAGCCGAGCGAGGAAGACACCATCGCCATCCTGCGCGGCCTGAAAGAGCGTTATGAAGTGCACCACAAGGTGGCCATCACCGACGGCGCGATCATCGCAGCGGCCAAGCTCAGCCACCGCTACATCACCGATCGCCAGCTGCCGGACAAGGCCATCGACCTGATCGACGAAGCGGCCAGCCGCATCCGCATGGAAATCGACTCCAAGCCGGAAGTGCTCGATCGCCTCGACCGTCGCCTGATCCAGCTCAAGGTCGAATCGCAGGCGCTGAAGAAAGAAGAAGACGAGGCCGCCAAGAAACGCCTCGAGAAGCTCACCGAAGAAATCGAGCGGCTGGAGCGTGAATACTCCGACCTCGAAGAGATCTGGGCTTCGGAGAAAGCCGAAGTACAGGGCTCGGCGCAGATCCAGCAAAAGATCGAGCAGGCCCGCCAGGAGCTGGAAGCCGCTCGCCGCAAAGGCGACCTGAGCCGCATGGCCGAACTCCAGTACGGGGTGATCCCGGACCTGGAGCGCAGCCTGCAGATGGTCGACCAGCACGGCAAGACCGAGAACCAGCTGCTGCGTAACAAGGTGACTGAAGAAGAGATCGCCGAAGTGGTCTCCAAGTGGACCGGCATCCCCGTCGCGAAAATGCTCGAAGGCGAGCGCGAGAAGCTGCTGAAGATGGAAGAGCTGCTGCACCAACGGGTGATCGGCCAGAACGAAGCGGTCACTGCCGTGGCCAACGCGGTGCGCCGTTCGCGTGCCGGGCTGTCCGACCCGAACCGGCCAAGTGGCTCGTTCCTGTTCCTTGGCCCGACCGGTGTCGGTAAGACCGAACTGTGCAAGGCCTTGGCCGAGTTCCTGTTCGACACTGAAGAGGCGATGGTGCGTATCGACATGTCCGAGTTCATGGAGAAACACTCCGTGGCTCGCCTGATCGGTGCACCACCAGGCTACGTCGGTTACGAAGAGGGCGGCTACCTGACCGAAGCCGTGCGCCGCAAGCCGTATGCCGTGGTGCTGCTGGATGAGGTCGAGAAGGCTCACCCGGATGTATTCAACGTGCTGTTGCAAGTGCTTGAAGACGGTCGCCTGACCGACAGCCACGGTCGCACGGTGGACTTCCGCAATACGGTGATCGTGATGACCTCCAACCTCGGCTCGGCGCAGATCCAGGAGCTGGTCGGTGATCGTGAGGCGCAGCGTGCGGCGGTGATGGATGCGGTGGGTAACCACTTCCGTCCGGAGTTCATCAACCGCATCGACGAAGTGGTGGTGTTCGAGCCGTTGGGCCGCGAACAGATCGCCGGCATTACCGAAATCCAGCTCGGCCGCCTGCGCAGCCGCCTGGCCGAACGCGAGTTGAGCTTGAGCCTGAGCCCAGAGGCGACCGACAAGCTGATCGCCGTCGGTTACGACCCGGTGTACGGCGCACGGCCACTGAAGCGTGCGATTCAGCGCTGGATCGAGAACCCGCTGGCGCAGTTGATCCTGGCAGGCGAGTTTTTGCCAGGTTCGGCGATTACCGCCAAGGTCGAAGGCGACGAAATCGTCTTTGCCTAAAAAAAATGCCCCGCGAAAGCGGGGCTTTTTTTTGTGTTTTGGAAAATATTTTGAGCCTTTGCCGGCCTCATCGCGGGGCAAGCCCGCTCCCACGAAGCTTCTCACAGCCATTTACGGCGCGTGTCTGTGCGCGTGTCTGGGGTGCGTGGGAGCGGGCTTGCCCCGCGATGAAGCCCGCCCAACCCCCGAAAAACCTGGGCCTCACCACCTTTCTTGATAACTTGCTGAAAATTTTGAAATTTTTGCTTGCATCAAAATTCGAGTGCCCCTAATATACGCCCCGCTGTCAGGCACTAAGCGAATCACCAGCAACATCGGTGATCGCAAAACAACTTAGAAATCAGTAAGTTGAATGAAAAAAAGTGGTTGACAAGCAAAACGAAGAATGTAGAATAGCCGGCCTCAGCAGCGACAACGCGAAAGCGGATAGCCAAAGAGATCGAAGCTAACACAGACTTCGAAGCTGTAGAGATGTACCGAAGTTCAGTTCCGCGATAGCTCAGTCGGTAGAGCAAATGACTGTTAATCATTGGGTCCCTGGTTCGAGTCCAGGTCGCGGAGCCAATCTCGGGGTGTAGCGCAGTCCGGTAGCGCGCCTGCTTTGGGAGCAGGATGTCAGGAGTTCGAATCCCCTCACCCCGACCATTTTCAGGGTCGTTAGCTCAGTTGGTAGAGCAGTTGGCTTTTAACCAATTGGTCGTAGGTTCGAATCCTACACGACCCACCATGTAAAAAGGGCATCTCGACTGAGATGCCCTTTTTCTTTTGCCTCGATTTTATCCCGCCTCTCTTGCTAGCCTTCGTATTCAACCGAAGGAGCGAGCCCATGCCATTGAAAGCCAGCGTTTTCATCGCCACCAGCCTGGATGGCTTCATTGCCCGCGAAGACGGCAGCCTCGACTGGCTGATGGGCGCTACCAGCTCCAGTGATGATCATGGCTATGGGGCGTTCATGGCCAGCGTCGACACCCTGGTGATGGGGCGTGGCACGTTCGACAAGGTGCTGACGTTTGGCGAGTGGCCTTATCCGAACAAGCGTGTGGTGGTGCTGAGCGAAACGCTCAAGGCGCTGCCTGCTGGGTTGGGGGAGGGCATCGAGCTGCATCCGGGGCCGATTCCAGCCTTGCTCGAGCATCTGACGGCTACTGGGGCGAAGAGCCTGTACCTGGATGGCGGAAAGTTGATTCAGGGCTTTTTGCGCGAGGGGCGGGTGGATGAGCTGACCATTACCCATATCCCGGTGTTGCTTGGGCGCGGCATTGCGCTGTTTGGCGAGCTGGCGCGGGATGTGCAGTTGCAGCACCTGCGTACGACCAGTTTTGAGAGCGGCTTTGTGCAGAGCACCTACCGCGTCGTTAAGTAGTTTTTGGGGCCGCACAGCGGCCCATCGCGGCGGTTCGGCGCCCCGACAAGCCCGCTCCCACAGGTACAGCGCAAATCCCTGTGGGAGCGGGCTTGCCCGCGAAGGGCCGCACAGCGGCCCCAAAATCTCAAACGATCAGTGCAACTTCAGGCGCGGCTCAGTCCCACGCCCAATTCGGCTGCCGAGCATCAGCATCAAGGTACGGAACGTCCCATACAGCGCCATCTGGTGCATCCGATACAGCGACACATAGAACATCCGCGCCAACCAGCCTTCGAGCATCACGCTACCGGTCAGGTTGCCCATCAGGTTACCCACCGCCGAGAACCGCGACAGCGACACCAGCGAGCCGTAATCCTTGTACGCATAAGTCGGCAGCGCCTTACCCTCAAGCCGCGCCTGGAAGCTCTTCACCAACATCGAGGCCTGCTGGTGCGCCGCCTGTGCACGGGGCGGCACGTTGCGATCGCTGCCCGGCTGCGGGCAGGCGGCACAATCGCCAAAGGCGAAGATATCGTCATCCAGCGTGGTCTGCAGCGTAGGGCGTACCACCAGCTGATTGATCCGATTGGTCTCCAGCCCATCGATATCCTTCAAGAAGCCCGGCGCGCGAATGCCCGCCGCCCACACCTTGAGGCTCGCCTGGATCACATCGCCACTGGCGGTTTTCAAACCATCTTCAGTCACTTCACTGACCGCAGAGTTGGTCATCACGGTGATGCCCAGTTTCTCCAGGGTCTTGTGCACCGGCACGCTGATCCGCTCAGGCAATGCCGGCAGCACCCGTGGGCCCGCCTCGATGATGGTGATGTGCATGTCCTTGGGCTGAATCTTGTCCAGGCCATACGCCGCCAGCTCGTGCGCAGCGTGATGCAGCTCTGCCGCCAGCTCGACACCGGTGGCGCCAGCGCCGACGATCGCCACGCTGATCTTCTCGCTCGCCACGTCGCCGGCATGAGCGCGCAGGTAGTGATTGAGCAGCTGCTGGTGGAAGCGCTCGGCCTGCTTGCGGGTATCCAGGAACAGGCAATGCTGCGCCGCGCCCAGGGTGCCGAAGTCGTTGGTGTTGCTACCCACGGCGATCACCAGGCTGTCGTAGCCCAGGGTGCGCGCAGGCAGCAGCTCGCGGCCGTCTTCATCGAGGGTCGCCGCCAATTGGATCTGCTTGCTCTCACGGTCCAGGCCGCTCATGCGCCCCAGCTGGAAATTGAAGTGGTTCCACTTGGCCTGGGCCACGTAGTTCAGTTCGTCTTCCGAGGAGTTCAGCGAGCCGGCGGCCACTTCGTGCAGCAGCGGCTTCCAGATGTGCGTCAGGTTGGCGTCGACCAGGGTGATCTCGGCCTTGTTGCGCTTGCCCAGGCTTTTACCCAGGCGGGTCGCCAGTTCCAGGCCGCCGGCGCCGCCGCCGACAATCACGATGCGATGAGTCATGGAAATATCTCATAAGGTTTAACGAATTCGTGCCCCCAAGAGGCGGCGCCGTCGGCGAGCGGAGGGCGAGCGCAAGGCAGCTCATAGCACCAGTCCACTCAGCAGGCGGCTCAACAGGCCCAGACCAATGGTCACCCCAACCACCAGCGCCAGGAGCAGCAAGGGCCGAAACGGCTTGCGCTCAACTTGATGCTGAGGGGCTTTGAGATACTCATCGACGCGACGCTGATCTTCAGGATTCAGGCGGCTGGTCATGGTGGGCCTCGTCAGGTAGACGCATGTGACTGCGCAAAGGCTACAGGGTTCGCGCAGGGTCTTGATAACGAATGATAATGCTTTCTATCTCTGGCGCCGAGTGTACGCCATTGCAAAGACTCTCGGCACTGGATCAAAGACTGATACCGACATCGAACACAATACTGCGCCCCAAGTTGCCGCGCAGGAAATCCGGCGCATCCGGGTGGGCGAACAGCACCCGGGCGAAGGTCGGCCCGACCAACGACAACGAACGCCAGCCCTGGCGCAAATATTCGGTGGGCGGCGGAAAGTGGCTGTTCAAATCCAGCACCTCACGCTTGAGGCTGGCAAAAGCGATGATATCCAGCTCGTTCAGCTCCAGGCCCCGTTCCCGGTAGTTGTGCGCCTTCTTGCGCAAGGTCGGCGCCAGGCGTACCAGCAGCTCCTGGGCGCTGATCCGCCGGGGCCGCGCCTCGCGGCGCACCAGCTGGCTCAGGGAAAACGCACTGCGCCGGCGCTGCAGCTCCTCGCGCCATTCGTCATTGAGCCGACGGCCTTCATCGAGCACGAAAAACACCTCGAACGCCGCATCGCGAAACAGCACATCGGGTGGTTCTTGCCCGGCCGGGGTGAAGTCTTCGTTGCGGTAGGGAATGTTCAGCCCTTGCAGCAGGCGCTGGCACACCCAACGCTCGCGTTCCCATTTGCGGGCATTGGACAGGAACGCATTGGCTTGTTCGGCCTGGATGGTAAGCAGGCGCAGGTAGTCTGAGTCATCCATGTGCACAAGCTTAGCCGCTAATCTGTGACGGTAAGGTGTTGTTTGCCGGTAGGAATCGGCCCAGGGTGTAGACTCGAAGCTGTCTGAAAGGGGAGTGAGGTCAAGGTGATCAGCGCACAAGTCCTGTCCACCACCAGCCTGACCCTGGGCTGGGTGGCTTACGTTCCGCTACTGCTCTGGGCGGTGGCGCGTACCCGTTGGGTCGAGCTGTTCACCGATCGGCGCCGCCAGCATCTGCTGTTCGGCACGGTGTTCGCCCTGTTTGCCTTGTGGCTGGTCAGGCGCGATTTCGATACCGGGGTGTCTTATCACTTTATTGGCATGACGGCAGTGACCCTGTTGCTGGATTGGCCGCTGGCGATTCTTGGAGGGTTTTTCGCCCAGCTCGGGCTGATGGCGCTGGGGCGCCAGGATCTGGCGGCACTTGGGGTCAACGGCCTGTTGATCATTGGCCTGCCGGTATTGATCACCGAGGTGTGCGCCATCCTGGTCGAGCGCGCGCAGCCGCGTAACCTGTTCGTTTATATCTTCTGTTCGGGGTTCTTTGCCGCGGCGTTGTCGGCGCTGCTGTGCCTGCTGGCGGCGATGGGGTTGTTGTGGCTGGATGGGCGGTTTGCCATGCCCGAGTGGCTGACGGACTTTGTCGGTTACCTGTGGCTGATCATCTTTCCCGAGGCGTTTATCAATGGGATGGTGGTCAGCGCCTTGGTGGTGTTTTGCCCTGAGTGGTTGGAGACTTTTAACCGTACCCGTTATCTGCAGGCGCCGTGGAAGGATGACGCCTGAGACGTGCCGGCCCTATCGCGGGGCAAGCCCGCTCCCACGCATTACGCGCTTGGCTCATCGTGGGAGCCCTCTCCCACGCATTGCGCGCTTGGCTTATCGTGGGAGCCCTCTCCCACGCATTGCGCGCTTGGCTTATCGTGGGAGCGGGCTTGCCCCGCGATAGGGCCATAACTGACCCACCACCCATCAATGCCGCGGTTCCAGATCCCCCGAATACAAGTCATCCTCAGCCTCAGGCGCCACCGGGATCTTATGCTCCTCAGCCGCCCACGCCCCCAGGTCGATCAGCTTGCAACGGTCCGAGCAAAACGGCCGGTTCGGGCTCTTCGCGCTCCATTCCACAGGTGCGCCACAGGTCGGGCAATCAACGGACAACGGCTGGCTCATGGCTGGCCTCCTCGTAAAGTCAGGTAAAAGTGGTGCAGGCGGTCAATCTGCTCGTGCAACCCGGCCAGGTCGCGGTCATTGACCACCACATCATCGGCATGGCGCAAACGTTCCTCGCGCGCCAACTGCGCCGCCAGAATCGCCTGCACCTGTTCAGCGCTGGTGTTATCGCGCAGCAAGGTACGCTGCACCTGCAATTCTGGCGGCGCATCGATCACCAGCACGCGCTGGGTCTTCTGGTACTGCCCCGACTCGATCAGCAGCGGCGACACATACACCGCATACGGCGACTCGGCCTTGGCCAGGTAACTGAAAATCTCCTGGCCAATCAGCGGATGCAGCAGCTGTTCAAGCCAGCGCCGCTGGCTTGGGTCGGCAAAGATCAGCTGGCGCAAGGCCGAGCGATCCAGCTGCCCGTCGTCCAGCAACACCCCCGCGCCAAAGCGCTCGACGATGCTGGCCAACGCCGGCCGGCCCGGCTCGACCACCCAGCGCGCCGCCTGATCGGCATCGACCAGGTGCACGCCCAGCTCCACGAAGCGCTCGGCAGCGGCGCTCTTGCCACTGCCGATGCCGCCGGTCAGGCCCAGTATCCAAGGGGTAAATGCCGCAGTGGTCATCAGAATCCAAGCAGTTGCAGGTATGAGGCGTACATTTCATCACCCCAGAGCACGGCAATCCACCCCGCAATGGCCAGATACGGACCAAAAGGCATCGCCGTGCCCAATGAAGCCTTACGCAAACGCAGCAAACACAAGCCAATCAGCGCCCCCACCACCGACGACAGCACCAGCGTCACCGGCAATACCTGCCAGCCACCCCAGGCGCCGATCAGCGCCAGCAGCTTGAAGTCGCCATAGCCCATGCCCTCCTTGCCGGTCACCAGCTTGAACAGCCAATAAACGCTCCACAGGCTCAAATACCCCAGCACCGCGCCCCACAGTGCCGCATCCAGCGCCACAAACACGCCGAAGGCGTTGACGATCAGCCCGATCCACACCATGGGCAGCACCAGCACATCCGGCAGGATCTGCTGCTCAGCATCGATCAAACTCAACGCCAGCAAACACCAGGTCAGCAGCAACGCCGTCAACGCCTGCACCCCCGGCCCAAAGTGCCACGCCACCACCAGCGAAAGCCCCGCACACGCAAGCTCCACCAACGGATAGCGCGCACTGATCGCCCCCTTGCACGCCGAGCAGCGCCCGCGCAGCAACAGGTAGCTCAACAGCGGAATGTTCTCCCACGGCCGAATCCGATGCCCACAGTGCGGGCAGTGCGAAGCGGGCAAAGACAGGTTGAAGCGCTCGTGCTCGACCAAAGGCAGGTCGAGCACCTCCTGCGCCTCACGCTGCCACTGGCGCTCGAGCATGATCGGCAAACGATGCACCAGCACATTGAGAAAGCTGCCCACCAGCAGCCCCAGCACTGTGGCCAACACCAAGAAGTAAACCGGCTGCACAGCCAGGAAAGTCCACAGATTCATGTTCAGATCAAACTACCCAACTGGAAGATTGGCAGGTACATGGCAACCACCAGGCCACCCACCAGGAGGCCAAGGATCAGCACGATGGCTGGCTCCAGCAGGCCGGTCAACTGGTCGAGCGCCTGGCTGACCTGTTCCTCATAATGGCTGGCCGCTTTGCCCAGCATCTGGTCGAGCGTGCCGCTGGACTCACCAATCATCGTCAGCTGCACCAACAACGGCGCAAATAACCGCTCCCCCGCCATCGCCTGATGCAGCGCCTGCCCATTGGCCATGCCTTGGCGCAGCCGCAAAATCGCCTGTTCATGCACGCTGGCGCCACTCGCCGCTGCCACCGTGCCCAACGCATCCAACAGCGGCACCCCCGCCGAATACGCCGTGCCCAAACTGCGCGCAAACCGCGCCATCGCCGCATGCCCCAGCAACCGCCCAAGCAGCGGAATACCCAGCGCCCGGCGAGATATCCACAAGCGCGCCCCGGCATGGCGCCGATACAGCTGGCGCCCACCTACACCGAGCAAAAGCAACACCACCAACAGCCAAGGCCCATGCAGCCCAAAGCCTGTGGATAAATCGATCACCCACTGGGTAAACGCCGGCAGCGCCTTGCCGAAACTGGCAAACAGCCCCTCAAAGCGCGGCACCACCTCCAGCAGCAACAGCGCCGACACGCCCAAGCCCGTCAGCAACAGCAGCGCCGGATAGAGCATCGCCTTACGCACCCGCCGCTGCAGCGCCTGGCGCTGCTCCAGCATGTCTGCCAGCTGTTCCAGCTGGCCATCGAGCGTGCCCGACTGCTCACCCACCCGCACCAGATTGCAGTACAACCGATCGAACCACCCCGGCTGGCGCTGCAACGCATCGGCCAGCCCCATGCCCGCCGCCACATCCTGTTTCAATCGCGTCAGCAGCTTGCCCAGGCTCTCATCGCCCCCACTGCGCCCCATCACCTCGAACGCCTGCAGCAGCGGCACCCCCGCCTTGAGCAAGGTCGCCAACTGCCGACTGAATCCCGCCGCATCGGCCTTCTCCCGCCGCGCCGGCAACCGCCAGCCAAGCCCGTCCGCCGGGCGCAAGCGCGCATTACTGATGCCCTGGCGCAGCAACCCCGCTCGCACCAACGCCGGGCTGCGCCCCTCACTCTGGCCCGTGACCCGCGCACCGTTGGCATCGATGCCTTGCCAGGCGTAAAGCCGTGTTGTTTGGCGCATAGATAAGCTCCTTGCTGCACGTGCGACAAGCCCGGTAACAGCTTGCCGTGCCCCTGCGTGGGCGGGTTTCCCTGATGGTCACTAGAGTAGTTCAGCGAACATGACGTCCAGCCGGGCAGGGGTGACAAAAGGTGTCTGATGAGGCCTACTGCGCGCCTGCCAGCCTGGCGTCCAACAGTGGATGAAGGCTCAGCCGAATCAACAAGGAAACGCGTTCATGAAAGGCCAACAAGGCATCACCCTGATCGAACTGATGATCGTCGTCGCGATCATCGGCATCCTCGCCACCATCGCCGTGCCGATGTACACCAACCACCAATCGCGCACCAAAGCCGCCGCCGGGCTGCTAGAAATTTCAGCCCTCAAGACCGCAATGGACCTGCGCCTGAACGAAGGCAAGGACGTGACGGATGTAGCGGCCCTCGGCGGCCAACCCGCCACCGCGCACTGCGCAATCACCGCCCAAGGCACAGCCGCCAGTGGCACCGGCGCCATCACCTGCACCCTGGCCGACGGCCCGGCCAGCGTGATGGGCAAAACCCTGACCCTGACCCGCGCCGCCAGCGGCTGGACCTGCACCACCAACATCGAAGAAGACCTGGCCCCGAGCGGCTGCAAAGCCGGCTAAGCCCCGGCCACCAAGCCCGCTGTAGGAGCGGGCTTGCCCCGCGATGAGGCCCTCAGCACCCAGCAAGTTCTGACTAAAAACCAGCAGTTTGCGAAACCGCCACGGCAGTGGTACGTTGCGCAACACGCCGGTGTAGCTCAGTCGGTAGAGCAGCGCACTCGTAACGCGAAGGTCGCAGGTTCGATTCCTGTCTCCGGCACCATCTAGCTGTTCCGTCACGACTCTGTTTGTATTCGGAACTTTCAAGAAAGCCCGCCTTGTGCGGGCTTTGTTGTTTCTGTCTGTCTCGTTTTGCCCGATTGGTTACTCGTCTGGGCTGGCATGGGGATGCTTATCTGGTGCCGGATCAGCAGATCGGTGCCAGCACTGAATACCTGCACTTCTACGAAGCCGGCGCCCAGCTCCCGCCCATTACTCAAGTTGGAACACTAGATAAGTGGCAACAGCCAATCGGCACGTTGTGCGTGGGGACAACCGCCTGACGTTCGTCGTGTGCGTAGCTGTTGCTGGAGCGGTACTGCATTTGCTTGGCCATGAATCAGGTGGTTTCCACCTCTACGGCGATAGCTCGGGCGGAAAGACTACCCATTTACAGGTGGCCGCTTCGGTTTGGGGAGGGCCACGCCTGGTGCGTTCCTGGCGTTCTACAGATAACGCGCTGGAGAGTATCGCGGCGGCACATTCCGACGGCCTTCTGGTGCTTGATGAAATCGGGATGTGCGATCCACGGATCATCGGGGAAACGGTCTACATGCTTGGCAACGGCACAGGCAAAGCCAGGGCTAACGACCGTGCGATGAGCGGTCGCCAGATACAAGAATGGCGATTGCTGTTCCTTTCCACGGGAGAGAAGACCCTTGCGCAGCACATGGCTGAAGCAAACAAGGATTTGAAAGCGGGTATGGAAGTGCGGCTATTAGCCGTGCCGGCTGATGCCGGAAAAGGACTGAGTTTGTTCGAGGCGCTGCATGGTTTTGAAGATGCCGCTGCGCTTTCGGATGCGCTGAAAGCCCGTGTGGCCAAATCCTATGGATCTCCTGCCCTGGCATTCCTGTCGGCCCTGTGCGACCCGGTCAGGTTACGCGCCTACACAGCCATGGTCCGCAGCACAATGGAGCGTTTCACTGCTGAAGCGCTCCCTGCCACTGCTAGCGGCCAGGCCCAGCGGGCCGCAACCCGCTTCGGTTTGGCAGCGGCTGCAGGAGAGCTGGCCACCGCTTTGGGCGTTACGGGGTGGCCAGACGGCCTGGCGCTCGACTCCGCCCGCGTATGCCTGAATGCCTGGTTAGCTGAGCGAGGTGGGGCTGGAAACATGGAAGGTGATGCGATTCTCGCACCCCTGCGCCAGGTGATTGAGCGTTTTGGAAAGAGCCGCTTTACACGCTGGGAATCGACGGCTGCCAAGGTAGATGAACACGGCCCCCGCACTATTGACCGGCTCGGCTTTCGCAAGTCGATGGAGCACGGCATGGGTGACACGTCGCACACGACGACAACCTATTCTTCCCGAAGCTTGGCGCTCTGAAATCTTCCGAGGCATGAACATCAATGCAGTGAACAAAGAGCTGCTGAGGCGTCGGGTATTAGAGCCTGGCAAAGATGGCAAGGCCTCCACCTCTGTGCGCCTGCCCGGCCTCGGACTGCAGCGCTGCTACGTCGTCGTGACTATCCCTGAACCGGCTGAGAACGAAGCACAGGCCGCTTGAACCACTACCTCTAAACCCACGAGGTAGTGTCGGCAACATATGGCCTTGCCAGCCTCGCACAAACCACTTCCAATCATTAGGTGTTGATCATGAAAGAACTGAAAAAGCAGCGTGACGAATTGATTGCAGAGCGTGACTCTCTTGAAGATAGCATTCCGGGCCTGAGAGCTGCGTGGGAGGCAACACCGAGTAACTGGGACCGTCATGGCAATTGCATTGGCAGCCCTGAAAGTACGGCGGCTATGAATAAGCTTTCCAGCGCAGAGGGTCGCTTGCGCAGTATTCCTGGTGCTATTGAGCGAATTGAACGCGAGATCAGCTATTAGGAAAGTTTGGCGAATGCGAAGCAGGCCAAGACAAAGGCTCGTCAAGTCATGTCCGATTCAGTTAAAACCATAACTTCACTAGAGAGCACTCGCACGCTTGTTTTTGAGCGCCTCCAAGCGATCCAAAAAGAATCAAATCTAGCCATCGAGAGGGCACAGCAAGCTGAGATTGAGGCTGCGAACCTCTACGCCCGCAACGTAGCAACCGGTAACAGTGAGGGTGAAAAGGCTGCAGGCACCGCGATGGAGAGGGCTAGCACCTTGCTAATTGAGGCTGATGAACATGCAAGGCGCCAAGAACTGATTGTCGCTGCATTGCAGGCGGAAACTGAGGCGCTCGATGCTCAGATCTCCAAGGCTAAACAGGAGTCTAGCCAAGCTCAGGACAGCACCCTACGCGCAGCCGCTTTGGCCCTCGGCGATGAATGGAATCGCTTGGCCAAGCAACTTGCCGCTGTGGGCTCTCGAATTCTCGCCGTAGACCATCATCGAGGTAGCGGGAGCATGATGTTGTCAGACCTGTCGATCCCGCTCTTCGGCCCTTCGGCCAGTGAGCTCGACCGCGACGATGTGCTTGAGGGGGCTAAGGACCTCACGCTAGCAGATGTAATCGATGCGTAACCCTCGAACAGCCCGTGAAAGCGGGCTGTTTACTGTTGAAATGATGACGGTTTTGTCGTCAGTCCTGCTTGAGCAGGATCCTTCGCGTAACAACCTTAAACCCCAGCTCATTGGCACCCAAACCATAAGATTGGCTGACTTACGCCATGTGTTGCTCGCGGGTGTATTCTGAAATACCAATCTCTACTTCAACGCTGCTACCGCTGATTAAAGCCACATCGCACGCGCTTGATACTGACACGCTCATGTCAGCAACATCACTTATCAGCTGGACCATGTGGCTGAAAATGGCCTGTGCAGCCTGCTTGTAAGGTAGCGAGCAAAGAGATGTTCTAACTACCTCCTGCAAGCTCACCTGTACTGCTTGAGCTTCCATGGAGCTGAGTCCGCCGGGAAGGCAAAGCACCCCGTTCTCATCCAGAACGACGAGATGGTCTGCACTGACTGACTGATGATAAAACCTTACTCGTGTGACAGCTCTGCCTTGCTCTGTTGCTGGGTAGGTGAAAACCCATGAAGTTTCACTTAGGTCCTTATCTAGGCGAGCGCTGCCGCTGTACCGCTCAGAGTACTCCTTTCGGACTTGAAGAATGGACTCCAGAACCTGTCCAGAATCATTGAAGCTTTTTCCGTTGAACTTTGATTTCACTTGATCAAGCATTTCAACAATGCCAGCGCCAGCGATCACTCCTACTCCGGTTTCCACGATTTTTTGTACGTCGTCAGTTAGCACGGTCCTTGAGCCGTCCGAATTGATTTGAACAGCCCGCTTGTCAGCGGCAAGAATGACGTGTTCGCCGAGGTGGGCTACGAGAATGCAGGTCATTGAGACAATCCTTGGGTGCAGTTATTCACGCGATGAAAAGTCGCGAGCAAGTGCTGTCCTGGTGTATCGCTCAGTGACTTTCCCCAGCCAGCATGATGTGGCAATGGTTTAAAACATCGAAGATGCTTCAGAGCAAGCCGAACACTCAAAATAACACCGAAAAAAGTATGCGAAAACCATGCAAGCGTTTCATGATCCGTTCTCGGATCATGCTCCAGCCATTTCATGATTTCACCGTCTACCGATAAGAAGCTGTACAAACGCAAATAGCCGGTGAAACAAGTAGTCCACATGGTCAGTTTCGATTACCGGAATTTGTCTTGTTTCGAAATGGCGAATGAGAAAATTATTACCGATTTCGGTCAATTGCTTGGCTTCAGTCTCTAGCATTGCGCGAAATGATGGCTCCCTGGTTACTGCGTCCAAAATAATTCTAATAGATTTCTTTTTGTCAGTGTCTGCCAATGTCTTTAATCGCTCAAATGCATCCCATAACCGCTCTAGCGCTTCTCGACGAATGATCGGGTTCGGTGAGGAAAACTTGGCGCGTGACTCTTCAAGTGCATTATTTAAAATTGTGTCGCCGGTGTTGAAGAGGGCGCGACTAAGCGATTCTCGAAGAATAAGCGGCAGTAGGCGCACTACCTTCCCGCTGGGTTTCAATTCGTAGGCAATGCCGCATCTCGAAAAGATGCTGTTCACGTCATTTAAAAATTCTGTTTGCCCTTCAACTTGATTAAATCCAAGATGGTTGTGGCTTAGGTAGTCGTGACGTTTCAATATAATTGGCTTGGCTACTACAGAATACACATATTCTACGAAGTCTAGGATGAGCAAAGTGGGTGGCGCCATTGGGATCCGGTCGAAGCTGTAATCCGGGTCAGGATGAGTTGTTTGAAGCGGCCACTCAAGACCGGGCATTAATGCTTTGACGTTAGCTCCAAGCGCATGCTCATCAGTACCGCACGGGGCATTTCCATCGGAACAAGTCTGCGGGAATCGATTACCAAAACCGCCATTGGAAATATAAGCCTGAACCAAGGCAACAATTCCTGCCCATGCTAGGGGTGAAATCACCTGATCGGTACGGGCAACTGGCCCATTTTCTCGATCACTGAAGTAGTCCATCACGTTAATCTCTCTATTAACATTGCTTGAAATTTGTACACTTCATTGCCTCACCTGGAAGTGTGAGGTTTAGATCAGGCTATCAGCTTAATGCATGCTTTATCCTATAAAGTCGGATAGTTGGCTTTAAGCACGGCTGGCCGCAATACATAGCAGCACTCGCCACTGACTTGGATTTGCTCCTTACCTGTGGCAGTTGGCAGTGTCAAGAAAAGATACATGCGCTCCTCGTATTCAGAAATTTCAACCCACGCGCCAGATTCAATTGCTTGATTGAATCCCGTCGTGATGGCTTCGACCAATATGATTAAATCTGGGTGCCTTACGTCAGGTGCAATTCGGTATTCGCGAATTGATGGATTTCCATTCTCGTTCAATAATTTGCAGAAAATAAATAGGTTCGGATAGCCCTTTCCGTTGTCTTTGAGTATTCTTGAAAATTGCTCAACCTTGTATTTCGCCATATCTTCATTCCTCGTTAAGGCAGGCGCGTGAAGTGCATTTTTATATTTCATTGGGTGTGTAATGGCCCCCTGCGCGCAACTGCTCCAGGTAGAACTCCAGATTGTCAGATATTTTCTGCAGAATACTAGGGAGGAAGGGTACCAAATCAATGAATTTCGAGCCCATCGGGCCGCCGTGATAATGCCGGCAGTGGTTGAGGATCGCTTCGCATTCCTCGGTTGGCAGCAACTGCATCGGGTCTCGGTCGTTGTAATCGTGCAAATGGGATAAGTGAATGAAAGCACAACCGAATTTGTACACGGAAAGCGTCCAGGCTTGGAGGTGCTGAGCCAGCTCAACCATCTCACGATCTGTGACTCGACCGCGCCCCTCGGATTTCCCCCATTGCTGACCGTTTACGGACGCGAAGATTAGAGCCTCTCGTCGTGCAGGCTCTTGAGCCAATAAATAAATGACTCGGACCATCGAATCCAGTTCTTGACGCAGAATAGCCATCATCTGACTTGGGATGTTTGCTGCCGCTACGACATGCATGGCCCGATTGTGGTCTTTAGAGCGACCTAGAATCTGCCTGGTGAAAACGGCAACTATATCCATCGGGTTCCATCCCTTATTTAAGCTGTTTAATATTAGATCTCTGGTGGTCGATCATATGAAGCAAGGTGTTTGTCGAGCGACCAGATGTAAACTCGACGCCCTCTATTCTGTAAGCAAAGACGATTCCAATCATGAATGATGGATAGATCACCTAGGCCGCTCCCTCCGGTAGCATGATCAGGAAAATCTCTCAACCACACTACCATTTCTTCAGCCTTTAAGAAACTGATTGGTTTGAAAGGAGAGCCCCCCTCAAGTGCCTTGCTAACTTGTGTAACAAACCGTTCTGCACAGGCGCGTCTCGCTCCCCCGTCACCATTTTGACCAATATGGTTTCCTGTTTCAAGAATAGTAGCCATCGGGAGAAATAATGACTCCTTTAATTGTATACGCTTCGCTAGCTCTTCCAAGATTTTGGTGTGTTGTTGAGCCTTGACGGGTACATTGAGAATCTCGAGAAATATGGAAGTGTCCAAGAGGCAGACTGCTGTCATTCTTGGTTCTCCTGAGCACTTTCCTTCAACTGTTGAAGCCAATCAAGAGCATTAGCTTCTCGCTCTTCCTCTGTTGTACTGTCCTTAAGAAAGCGATCCAAGATACGTCTTGTCATCAACTGACCTAGTGGCCCTTGTGCAACCAATTCGGGATAACGATCTAGGTCGCCAAGTCGTATCAAGCGGCTATCTCCTTCTTCCGGATCCCGGTAGCAGGCGACAACGTCTGCGAGGGCGCTGTCGGGCAACGCATCTAACAAAGCGGGGTTATGTGAGGTAAGCAAGACACGCAGTTCTCGCTCGGAGGCAATTTTCTGGAGCTGACGCACCAACGTATCTGCACGGCTAGGGTGTACACCGTTGTCAATTTCTTCGATGATGACCAACGAGCCATTTGGAGCCGTCAGCAGTGCAGCCCCGATGGCAAGTACGCGCAGCGTCCCATCAGAAAGAAGAGGTGCATCAACATTTCGACTCTTTTGTCCGAAAGTCTCTACTAGTCTAACCATTACGTCATTACGGTCAGTTTTGATAAACTGAATATCCGTAATGTCTTGCTCGGGCAAAGACTTAATGAACTCTAGGAGCTTGGATTTTTCAGCCTCCAACTGCGATAAACCGTACAGCACCGCAGACAGATTACTACCATCTTCCTTTATTTGATCATCCTTTACATATGCATAATCACGCATCAAGGCCGGGCGTGGATCGAGAAAAACAATATTGCGTAACGTCTCGCGTATAGCCCTTGTTACGATTGGGATGATACGTTGCGACTCCGTATGATTTGCTTCGAATCTCCCAGGCGTTTCGATTTGATAGAAAATAGCTTGCCTGTTAGAGCAAGGGATATGGGGCTTGTTTTTACCTCGTTTGAAGTTGTTATAAGCCACACTAATTTCATCAGTATGCGAGCTGGAAACACCATCAACCTGATACAGCGGCACACCATTACCAGGTTTGTCGATTTTTTCCCCCGTAACTGCTAACTGATCAGCCACCAAACCAATCGAAACTTCAAAATCGCTCCAGCCTTCCTTAGCTTCTCCAAAATTGCTGCCTAGCATGAAACTTTTGTGTGTATCACGAAATAAGTCGTTTGCCTGCCCGCGAACAATGGCGTCACCGCTTTGTATGGAGCGAGTGATATCATCTAGGCGACTGCCTTTTGCCAGCCAATTGAGCAAGCGAATAGCTTCTAAAACATTGCTTTTGCCCGAAGCGTTAGCACCGATTAAAAAGGTTAGCGCAGCCAAAGGAAGGCGTGCCCTTTCATAGCTTTTAAAATTTTCTAGATCAATCGACATCAACATGTTCTGTCCTCATCGATAGTGATGGCCAATCTCTGATTTAGCATTCCAGATAGGCAACAAAAAACTTTCACATGTTTGAGCTGCGCAGCGAAAATTTCTCTTATTATCCGTACTAGAACCACCATTAAATAATTCTCTTCACAATCTCGCCCAAACGAGCAGGATCGCCTGCGCAAAGCTTCTTGACTGCTTCCAGGCTCTCGATACCCAGTATCTCGCTTATGTGTCGTAGATCGACTCCACGGCGCTTCAGCTTTACCGCAAGGGTGCGCCGTCCTGAGTGCGCGCTAGCACCTTCGACGCCTGCCTGCTCAAACAGCCGAGTGAACAGTCGACTGAGCTGGGTGGCGCTGTAGTAGGTTTTGCCATCTCGCTTCTTTGCGCTGATCCGGAGACCGTCACCGGTTCGACCAGACACAAACAGAGGGGACTCAGGGTCAAGTCCACGGTATGCATTCTGCCGCTTCGTCACACCGTGGCCACGCTCCAGGCGTTCGGCAAGGTGCGCTTCGACAGCGTTGGTAAGCTTCTTGTTGGTCCAGCATAAGGGACGTGACTTGTGGTTATAGGCGATCTCGGCCCGTATGTGGGAATCAATCCGTATGGTCCCGGATTGAGTCAGAAAATCACTAATTTTGAGTCGACAAAGCTCGGTTACAGTCATTCCTGTTCCGAAGCAGGCCAACAGCAATGCTGCATCGCGAAGGCCGTTTTCTGGACTACTCAACCTAGCGACCTTAACTGCCTGCTCTAGTTGGTCATCTTCTACAACGATGGCCCTTGGCATTTGTCATCTCACAGGCTTTTCAATCATGAATCCTGACATAGTAGGCTAAAGAAAAGTACGAGGGTAGTCCCCGATGAAATGCCTCGACCGGTGTTCGCGGAGGATTGGATCCACTGCTCATGTCAAGTCTGAACGGTGATCAAACACAAAAGTCCAGGTGACCATGGTTACACCGACTCAGTTGTTACACTGCCAGAGTACAGCGAGCAGGTAAACGTGTAACCCGGCTTTAGATGTTTGAAATCAATAGGTTACGAACTAGCGCTACACCGATTACACCTGTTACACCAGATTAGCGTCTTAGTTAGCTATTGACCCCGTGCCCCCTATTCGGGCGCGCCTTCAGCGGCAGGTGGCGTCCACGCCCTCCCATTCCTGGAACCTTCTGGGGACCCTGGCAGATTGGGCAAGATACGGGGCAGGAAACCCGCGGCTTTTTATTAGTGGAAGGCTGGCCAGCTTAGTGAACTGGTTAACAAGGTAAACTCAGTGAAAATGTGCAGCTTCTTGAACAGGCAAGCTGATCTTTGCAGCCTCGGTAACGTTTCGGATAGGGCCCCAGGTGCTGAGGCCGTCCGATAGCTTGTGAGGTTGCCGGCTGGGCTCGGTCATGCACGCATGACTTTATTCCAATCTAACTCATACCCTGCTTCTTCGAGCTCCCTTCCGAGGGCCTGCTTCCAGTTTCCCTCAAGCGATTCATACACTACACCCGCATAGTCGCTAGGAATTTCCAACGATCCCCGTTTCAAAGCACAGACCCTTCCCCGCCCCAGGCGACCAATGAAATACCCAAGCTCCAAAATCACGTTCTGGCGAGCACGGGGTGTAGGCGTACCACCTTTGACGCAACCCTCATCATCGGGGGTAAGAAGTACTACAGCAAATCCCACCCCACCGTATCTCTCCACCTTCTCGATCACGGTCCGGCCTTGGTTGGCCTGCTCATGCAAGATGATGGCGTCAAAGCCGATTCTCTCTAGGAAGCGGGCTACCATCTCGCGAGACCCATCGTCGTGGCCGTGGACTACAAAAACTTGTCTGGACAGCGCTGTCGGTGCGCTATGGTCTGAAAGGGGAGCGGCCTGTTCCTGCTGGTAGTCGGCTAAGTCTTCCTCGAGCGACCGCTGGCCTTGGGTGAGTAGCGCTATAGACCGTTCGAAGTTTTTTCTCATCCGACCTTCATAGTCTGGGGACGGCGCGCCTCTCCTGACCATGCCTGGTCGCCACGAGAGAACGGCAGCACTTTCTAAGTCCCTGTAAGTCGTAGAACTCTCACCAAAACACCGCTCCAGGGTCTGTCTGATCGACACCTCTAACCCTTTAAGCGCAGCGGTTGGACCCTGGCGGAGGCTACTCAGATCGAAAGCTTGAAGCTCATTGATGCGTTCACCTAATCGCTCAGTTCCTTTCTGGATGTTCTGAACACGAATAGGAGGAGCAGATGCTTGGTTCGTTGGGGGATTGGTTCGGGCCATCGAATGAAGACTCCATGTGGGGGAGCAAAACACTATCTGATCCAACACAATCGCGCAGCATCGTGAGCTGAAGGTAGTGGCATGAGTCTTTGTCCCCAGTGGGACTGGCAACTGGTGGATCAGGGCCTAGGTAATGCATGGGGCAGTGGATTTACGTTTAGGGATACGTTTTGTCATTGTGAGTCAGCGAGCCCAGGTTTTACTGGGATGGCTACGCCATGTTAGGTTCCTGTCTCCGCACCAGTTCAGGTTCCAGCGAAGGCTACCAAAATCTCTGGAACCCCCGTAAAACCCGCCTTCTGGCGGGTTTTTTCGTTTATGGCGTTCCGTCAGAATCCGAGAGCTGCCAGCCGATTTAGGGTACGGCTGCTCGCTCGCCGATTAGAAAAGTCATGGGTATTCAACCGCTAAGCGAGGATTTGATATTGATAATCTTATGCGAGCAAACGTCCAGCCTACCGCACCGCCGCAGCCTTATACCCCTTCGAGCTTACTTATCCACAGCAAGAAACGCCGGTTTTCAATCGTCAGAAATAATCCACAAGGCCACTGGCCATGATCCATGGATCCAAAAAAAAAATTCTTGAACGCCTCAGCATGCTTGGCTTGCGGGCTTCAAGCTGTATCTATATACATACTCACAAGTTATCCACAGGCCTCCTCCTTGCAAAGCTGTCGTGAGCACATTATCTTGCGGTTAGTGACCGTATAAAGCCCATATATATTGGGCTTTTGGTGGGAATTTGCTCGAGCTGTGGATAACGCATGATTTGAGCTAACCCGACTGTGCAAGGAGGAAAAAATGGTGGCTGACGCAGAGCAAAAGCGCTTTCAGATCTTGGCGTTATCGGGTGGGGGCTATCGAGGGCTGTATACGGCCAAGATCCTTGCTGATTTTGAAGAAGAGATCGGCGCTCCCATCGCTACACGCTTCGATTTGATAGCTGGCACCTCCATCGGAGGCATTCTTGCTTTAGCTGTAGCGGCCGGTATCCCTGCGAAGGTCATGGTTGACCTATTCGTGGAGCACGGGGAGGAAATATTCAAACGGCGATTTTCCCTTAAAGGCATTCTGAGAGCCCCATACTCGGCGAAGCCCCTGCAGACCCTTCTCAGCGATCCGAAGCTCTTCGGTGAGCGCACACTCGCGGAGAGCAAGCATCCTGTGCTCATTCCAGCGATCAACTACTCAAGCGGACAGCCTCAGGTTTTTAAAACGTCTCACCACCCCTCTTTCAAGCGAGACCATAATTTCCGACTGGTCGACATCGCCTTGGCCACGAGCGCTGCCCCCGCCTACTTCCCAAGGCACACCTTCAATCACAACCAGTACGTCGACGGCGGCTTATACGCCAATGCCCCTGGCCTGTTGGCGGCCCACGAAGCACAGATTTTCTTTGAACAATCCTGTGAGGCAGTCCATCTCCTCTCAATAGGGACCATGTCCTCGAAATTCACTGCGAACCCAGGGCGCAACCGGAGTGGAGGTACTTACGATTGGGGAGGGATCAACCCTGCCAATACCCCTAAACGTCTGTTCGGCCTATCCATTTCAGTCTTGGAGTCGTTGAGCGACTTCATGCTTCGGCATCGCCTTCCCGGTAGATACCTCCACATCGACGAAACCCTTACGGATGAACGCGCAAGCGCCGTCGCCCTTGATAAAGCGGATGGCCCAGCGCGAGAGGTGCTCCTGGGCGCTGCCTCTGAACAGTCGAAGTTCTGGCTGGGGAACAGCGAACTACAACCGTTCCTTGAACATCTGGCGCCATCGCCAAAATTTTTCTATGGCGCTAGCGCCACCGAAGGGAGTAGTGAAAGTGCTGAAACTGAATAAGCTTTTTCATAAAGGTGGCGCCGACGATAACGTGTTCGAAGATCGAATCGCGCCGACAACTGAGCAACGCAAATTCCTGATGGGCTGCAAGAACAAGATTCGGGATCATTTGAAACCCAGAATTCGTGCGGTGACTAAAGCCGTATTGGGCATGGATCGTGTAGTGGAACCCCGCTTCCGTACTCAAGGCTCTTGGTCTTACAACACTTGCGTTGTGCCAGCCCAGCCCTCTCAAGAGATGGACTGGGATTACGGGGTTTATCTGCCCGTAACTGTTTGGGAGGAAAATGGCCCTCCACACAAGATGGCAAAGGTGTATTTCGGCTTGGTGGAGGAACTGCTGAAAGACTTGTGCGAGACAGAAGGCTGGAAGCTTTTGACTGGCAAGTCAACATGCATACGCATTCAGGTCGCCACATGGGCTCACATCGACATTCCTCTCTATGCGGCTCCTGAAGACGAATTCGCGACAATTACAGAGCGTGCGTCCCTTGAAAAGGCGGTTGTCTTGGACAGCGCTAACAACATGATTGTTGCTCGCTCCATGAACGAGAGCTTTGAGCCGCAGGAGTGGGAAGATCTGGACCATATTGCGATGGCTACACGCAGTGGTGAATGGCGCGAATCTGATCCCGAAGCCGTAGCGAACTGGTTCAGAGATCGAATTGAAGAGCACGGTGAGCAACTGCGACGGATCTGCTGCTACCTTAAAGCCTGGCGAGATGTGCATTGGCAGTCTGGAGGACCAACTTCTGTGTCGATCATGATCGCCGTCGCTCAAAACTTCATTGCTCGAAAGGGGCGGGATGATCTGGCCTTGGAAGATGCAGCAAAACATCTGGGTGAGGTCTTCAAGAGTGAGATACGTGAAGCCGGGATCGACGATGAAAAAGAAGACTTCAATCGCTTGAGTGACACCGAGCGTGCGGCAGCTGCGCGTCGGTTCTCGGAGCTTGGCACCGCGATTCATGACAGCCGGATGCTGAGGGAGCATCAAAAACCTCAAGCGATCACCCAAATGAGATCCCAGTTCGGTAGCCGTATGCCCTGGGACAATTCTCTCATCGACTTGGATAGCGAAGTGGATGCGATTCGGAACACCGCTCCTGAAAAAGTCGCTCCGCCTGTAGTTTTGTCCAGCAGTGCTGGCTGAGGAGCGCCCGTGAGCCTTTTAGGAGAAACCCTGAGGGCGCTCAGAGCACTCGGATTTGTGCCGGCGGCCGCTAAGGCGCCGGCGCGCGCATTCAAGGGTATGCTGGCCTGTAAGAAAGGCAATGTGCGAGTTAAGCTTACCATCATGGACTGGGACTTTTTGAGCTATCCCTTGATCCGCATATTGGATCGCCCTGACTACCTCCCCGAACTGATGCCACACATTGACGTACTCGGCAACCTTTGTTATTTCGCCCCAGGATCTGTAACCCTCGACAGGTACGATCCTGCAACGGCAGTTTTGCAATGTATCAACCAAGCAACTGCGATCTTAGATCGCATCGCAATGGATCCGAGTTATCGTGACAGCGACATTCAAAATGAATTTCCTGCTCATTGGGAGTACGGCCAAAAAGCCGCCCCATGGGAGGTTCTCTTAGGACATACAGATGACAAGGAAAAATTCGCAAACTACTTTATCATCGAAAGTTCCGAGAAAAAAAGAGTTCTGATTACAAACGATCAAGATGAAGCTAACAGATTAGCGACGTCGTTAGGCGCGACTATTAGTAACTCAAGGTACCGGTGCTGGATATTCAAAACCGCAATTATTCCTGCAGTACCGGAAGCTATGCCGAATACTGTTAAGGAGCTTTTCACCTGGCTTCGTATCTGGGACAAAAAGCTTTCAGACAGCATTCAGCAGATGCTATCTGAACCTGACTATCTAAGCTTCAAGTATGTTTCCTTTGCGATCGACACCCCGGTGGGCTGGATCGGCTTCGGCTTTGATCTCGACCATATGAAGCGAAAAGGCTACCGCCGAAGTCCCAATCTCTACCGACAATATCTCCACAACAAAGGAGGAGAGACATCTCTATTTAGGCTATCCATTAATAAGGTCGGCGGCCAGTTTGTTCATAGTAGAAATTTGAATTATAAAGACCTATATAACAAACGTATTACCATAGTAGGCTGCGGTGCTATTGGATCCTTTGTGGCGCACGCTATGCTGCGACTCGGCGCGGGGACAGGAAAGCTCGGCAGCTTAAAATTAATTGATCCCGATACGATGGGGCCCGAAAACTTAGGGCGGCATATTCTCGGCTATCCTTCACTTTTTCAGCAAAAAGCGAAAGCGCTTGCTGTGGATCTAAGACGCCAATTTCCACACAGTCTTGTCGAAGCAGTTGCGACGAGCGTGTTCTCTCATAAAGAATTATTCGGGGCAGAGTTGATAATCGATGCCACCGGGGAGGAGACAGTTAGCGAGCTACTCAACGGTATTCGAATACAGCGGAGAAGCCACGTACCTTTTTTACACGTATGGATTCGTGGTAACGGTGAAGCTGTACAAGCCCTATGGGTCGATAATAAGGGTGGCGGATGCTATAGATGCCTTCTTGTGCCTGATGGAAATTTTCATCGAAAAGAGCGCTATCGTGTACTGAAAACTGTGCCAGTTCGAAGGAGTGATGGTTGTCGAGCCTACACTCCGTATGCAGTTTCAGCGCCGCTGCATGCCGCAGCTTTGGCAGCGGAAATGGTGTGCGACTGGCTGCAGGGCTCACCCGATCCTAAGTTCAGAACCCGATCGATGGAAAACGCTGATATTTTCAAAATTAAAAATCAAAACCTGTCAAAAATTAAAGGTTGCCCTGCATGCGCACAGCAATAGTTTGGGGCGCCGAGCAACAGAGTGATAGAAAGATTCTGGTCGAAGCTGAGCCATTGCAAACAATGGATAAGTATCGCCAAGATAGGGCCGACAAGGCAGAGGCAGGGGGGATCCTATTAGGCTATAGAAGAGGCCCATACCTACACGTTGTTCAGGCTACTGCGCCTCAAATAACTGACCAGCGTTCGCGATACAGATTTGACAGAGCGGCTCATTATCATCAAAAAATTGCAATGGAACGATGGAGGGGAAGCGACAGTACAATTGATTATCTGGGGGAGTGGCATACTCACCCTGAAATCAAACCTTCTCCTTCAAATATTGATATCGGCGAGTGGAGTAAAGTTATAAAGCGGCAGTCGAAACCCATGATGTTTTTGATACTTGGTCTGAGCGGCGATACGTGGGTCGGAATGTCACTAGGCCAACAACTAATCCGCTACAACATAATATGGCCAAAGTGATTCATAATCCGTCCGTTTCGCTCGGAGTGCTCTGGGAGGGCATGGTGATCTTAGAAAGAGCCGGGTGCCAAGGCCGATAGAGGCTTGAGCAAAAGGAGTGAGCACTAAAAATGTTAGACCAAGGAAAAATGATGGAGTCGCTTGACGAGTGCGGTAATGTCGGAATAGAGGTTAACTAAAAATGACCCGAAAGATTATCAATTTATTAAGTAAGACGGCGTCTCTCGCAGGAGAAAATTTTTCCGGTATTGGCATAATACTCTGGAATGAAAAGTTTGAGCTTCCTATATTCCCAATTAAAGAGAACGCAGTAATACCGGAAAGCGGAAATTTATCGTGGGATCTAGCAAAAATATCCACCACGGAAAATGAACTTCATGATGGCTTTCATATATTAACACCTGCTCTGAATCTGGTTCGTGTTTCCCAATATTTTTCACCGCCGATCATTCATGGCATTTCTGTGAATCGCGAGAGGAGTTTTGGAGGGAGGTACTTGGCAGCGCTATTTGGGTCTGCGCTTCCTGGCGTAGAGCTAAGCGCAATAGCTACCCCTTCTCTGGGAATTGCTGTATTCGAAAACGGCCAAGAAACCTACTTTGAGGAGCCTTAAGTGTTTTCAATTCTCTCCCCAATAAAGCTCGTTGTTTTAATATGCCAAATATATGCGGCGCTAGTGCTCTTCATCGTCCTGGCTTTGTTTTTCATCGACCCTGATATTTCAAAATCTTATCTCTTGAAAATTGTGCTGGGGGGAGCCGGCATACTTGAGGTTACGTTACTCGTAACCGCAAATTTTTTCTGGAGGAAGTTATGGGCTAGATTCCCTGTCCTCAACGATTATTTATTTCCAGACCTAAACGGCGTATGGAGTATGAAAATTCACTGGAGCAACAATGGCGAGGGAGGAGTCGTAGCGGCCAGGGCCACTGTCAAACAGAGTTTAATTTCCGTAAGTATGGAGGTTCATTCGGAGGGATCTGACTCAGAAACTATCTTGGTAAAGACATCTAAAGACTCCGAATCGGGGCGACCGCTAATGCACTATATGTACAGGGTAGTACCTAAGTCTATCGGGGAAGAGCCATCCCCACCATACGAAGGTGCTTCCACACTTAAACTTTTCTCTGAAGAAGGTGGAGTTCTCAGGGGTAACTATTTTACAAGTCGAAATACCAAAGGGCATTTCGTGCTCATTCGGTAGTGATGACTGCTAGGTGAGTGGTGATCTCTGAGGAAAAAGTTCTAAGTCGGACGAGCTCCTTGAGGTAGTTTTAGAGGTAAAGGGCTGTATCCTCACGGGTAATAATAAAATTCAGTTACTTGTGTTAATACGATTCCTGCCTTCGAAATCCACACCCTCTGGCAATGCTCCCCCAACCCCCATTTTGAGCGGCCTTGTCGTTTCTGCTAGGCTCGTTTTCCCTTCACGCCACGGCCTCATTGATCGGCCCTGAGGCATTCAGGAAGCGGACGATTCTCAAGTCCTAGTTAAGAAAAGGAAGAACAACATGTCTAACCCTCGTCACTGGAATGATTGGGCTGGCGGACTGACCCTAGTCCTTCAGGCAGTCGTCTATATCCCTCTGCTTTACATTATCCTTATGCCATGGCTTTGCCTGGCACTGGTCAAACTAGAGAAAACTCCATTCTTCCCTAGTTTTTTCCACGCGATGGCTTCCTCAGGCTGGCTGATCGCCTCTGGGGTCGTGGGCCTAACGGTTCTATTCGTGGTGGTTCGCAGCTTAGTCCGCTGAAATCATGGCGACTTAACAGTTAGAAGGCTGATCACCATTTCCTTCATCATTGAAGGAGAATTCTGTCTCCGCTGCCCCTTGCCCCGCCAAGCCTCAAGGTCTAAATTGGCGAGGTCGCGGCAAATTCCGCGACCGGGTTTGGCGACTCGGATAACTTGGCGCAACAGCGCCCCACACGATTGCAGGCGCTTTTTTTGTGCCCGCAGCCTCGTGCCATGGCGGCTGTGCGTGGGAGACCTTCGGGTCTGCCGGGTTCCAAGTTCCCGGTTCGCCAACCTGCGTACAGCTGCCACCCAATTGTTTGGCGACGATGCGTGGCAGCTCCAATCAAACTTGGAGTCTCATGCATGCCTACTCGCATACCGAGCAAAATCCTCGCATTCGTTCTCCGCCGTCCACTGCGGCCGGCATCTCGAAGCCTTCGCTTCTATCCCATCCACACCCACCCCACCGCAACCCCAAGGCAGGCCCCCCATGCCTGACCAAGAACGCCTCTCCACCCTCCAAAGCTACACCTGGACCCTAGAACTCCTGGCCGAAGCCCTGGTCCAGCACGACGACATGCTCGAGTGCGAACACAACCCGCGCCTGAGCTTTCGCAACACCGCGGGCATCCACCAGGCGATCCGCATCATCAGCCGCCTGGCCAGCGAGCAATGTGGAAAACTCCTCGATACCGGCGACAACGCCCTAGCCGACAGCAGCTGACTCAACGCTCGCCAGGGCACCCCCCGCGCAGATTCACAGCCGCCTGACGAATCTGCGTGGCCAGCCCCTGCACGTTGTTCTGCTGCGCGCGGACCAAGTCCTCGATCTCCGGCCCGGCGGGCGTTTGCAGCAGGCTGTGGCAGTTGAGCATCTCTCCACCCTCAGCCCCGCGCAGGCGCCAGCGGGCATCGATCAGTGCGTACTGCCCGGGGATCGAGTCAAAGCGCTGCACGTTGATCTTCACCGCCACTTTGCGCGCCGCGCTGCCGTTGCCCAGTTGCACCACCAGGGCACTGCGCAGCTCTTCACTGAGGCTCGCGCCCCACCAATCGGTTTCAAGAATGGCCAGGCCATTGCTGCCTTGGCGAATGACGATCTGCGCCCGGTCGACTTGTGGCGGCACGCTGATGCCTTCGATCACCACTTCGGCGGCGTTGCTGCTGGCCTGGGTGGGGGCGTGTACTGGGGTCAGGGTGTGAAAGGCAATCGGGTCGCTGCGGCACGCGGCGAGCAGGGCCAGGGTGCAGAGCAGCGGGAGGGTGTGCCGTGGGGTCATGGGTTTCGCTCCTGCGGTCAGTTGCGCGGTGGGCCTTGCAGGTCCAGGGGCGCGGCGTTGGCGGGGCGGCCGCGGATCAGCGATTCGGGGTTGCGTCCGAGGTAGTCGGAGAGCTCGCGCAGCGAGCGCGACATGCGCGCGAGTTCGTCGAGGGTTTCGGTGAGTTTTTCGCGCTGCGGTGAGTCTTCGGCCAGGGTCGAGTTGGCCGATTGCAGGGTCTGGCTGACGTGGGCGAGGGTGTCTTGCACGCGGGGCAGGGTCTTGCTGTTGAACTGGGCGAGGCTTTTGCGCAGCTCGACCAGGTTGCTGTCGAGGTTGCTGGCGATGCGTTCGACCGGCAGTTTGTTGATCTTCTCGACCATGGCCTGCAATTGCTCTTGCAGCAGTTCGAGGCTGCCGGGGATGGTCGGGATGGCAATCGGCCGGGCGTTGAGGTCGAACTCGGCTTTTGGCGCTTTGGGGAAGAACTCCAAGGCAATGTACAGCTGGCCGGTGAGCAGGTTGCCGCTGCGCGCCTGGGCGCGCAGGCCGTTGTCGACGAAAGTGCTGAACAGCTTGGCGGAGGCGGCGATGTCGTCGGGGTTGTGCTTGAGCACTTTGAGCATTTTCACGTGGGCCTGGCCGAGGCGTTGTGGGTAGACGACGATGCCGACGTTGATCGGGAAGCTGCGTTTGACTTCGTCGAAGTCGAGGTTCACCGACACCACGCGGCCAATTTCTACGCCGAGAAATTCCACCGGGGCGTCGACCTTGAGGCCGCGTAGGGCCTGGTCGAAGCGCAGGGTGAAGTACTGCGCCTTGCCGTTGGGTGGGGCGAGGGCGGTTTGCTGGTCGGCGAACAGCTCGTAGGTCTTGTCTTCGGCGGCGGGGCTGTCATTGGGGCTGTACTCGGGGGCGCGGAAGGCGATGCCGCCGACGATCAGGGTGGACAGCGATTCGGTCTTTACCGAGACGCCATTGGCGCCGACATTCACATCGACGCCGCTGGCATTCCAGAAACGGGTGTTTTCGGTGACGTAGGCATCGTTGGGGGCGTGGATGAACACTTCGATGTTCACCCCTTTGCCGTCGGCATCCAGGGCGTAGGCGACCACTTGGCCGACCGGGATCTTGCGGTAGTAGACCGGCGAGCCGATATCCACCGAGCCCAAGTCGGGCGCGTGCAGGGTGAAGCGTTTGCCGGGTTCGCCGTAGGTGATCGGCGGCGGGTTTTCCAGGCCGGTGAAGTGCTTGGCGCGGGTGTTGGACTGGCCGATGTCGGCGCCGACGTAGTCGCCCGACAGCAGGGTGTCGATGCCGGACACGCCCCCGGCACCAATGCGCGGGCGGACTACCCAGAATTGCGAATCTTCGCGGGTGAAACCTTCGGCTTGTTTGTCCAGTTTCACCGTGGCGTTGACGCTTTTCTGATCATTGCTCAGGGCCACTTCCGACACGTGGCCGATGACTACGCTGCGGTATTTGACTTCGGTCTTGTTGGCGGTGAGGCCGGCGCCGGTCTTGAAGGTGAGGGTGATGGTCGGGCCTTCCTGCATTGTGCGGTGGATCACCAGCGACAGGCCGACCAGCACCGCGACGATGGGCACGATCCACACCAGCGAGACGCTGAAGCGGCGGGTTTTCACCTCTGGCCGGGCGGGCTCGTGGGGGGCTTGATCAGTGGGTGACGACATCCGTGCGCTCCTTGGTGGCGGGTGGTTCCCAGATCAGGCGGGGGTCGAAGCTCATGGCCGCGAGCATGGTGAACACCACCACCAAGCCGAAGAATAGAATGCCCGGGCGTGGCTCGATGGTGCCCAGCGCTTGGAATTGCACGAGGGCGGCGACCAGTGCCACCACCAGCACATCGAGCATCGACCAGTAGCCGATCAGCTCGACGAAGCGGTACAGCTTGGAGCGCTCCTTGCGCGCCCAGTCGCTGCCGCGCTGGACGGTGATCAGCAGCAGCGACAGGGCGACGAACTTGACCCCGGGCACGGCGATGCTGGCGATGAAGATGATCAGGGCGATGTCCCACGCGCCGTGCTCCCAGAACTCCAGCACGCCGCTCATGATGGTGCTGTCGGCGCCGTCGCCGAGCAGGGTGGTGTTCATCACCGGCAGCAGGTTGGCCGGCACGTAGAAGGCCAGGGCGGCGAGCATGTAGGCCCAGGTGCGCGCCAGCGAGTTGGTCTTGCGTCGGTGTAGCGGCGCGTCGCAGCGTGGGCAGTGGTGCGGCTCGTTGCTCATGTCGCAGGCCAGGCCGCAGCTGTGGCACAGGCACAGGTTGAGTTCGCTGGCGGTCGGCGGGCGGTTCATAGCAGGTCCCACAGGTCGCGCACATCGCGCCCAGCAATGCGGATCAGCAACAGGCTCAGCGCGGCCAGGGCGAACAGGCCGATGCCGGGCAGTACGTCGAGCATGCCGGCCAGCTTGAACACCGCGACCATGGCGCCGAGCAGGCACACTTCGAGCATGCTCCACGGGCGTAGGGTTTCCAGCCAGCGCATGGCCAGCTTGAAGCCGGGGGCGCGGCGCTGGGCGAGGGCGAAGGTCAGCACCCAGGTCAGCAGCACCAGCTGGAAGGCCGGGGCGATGATGATGGCGATGGCGGCGACCATGGCCATGAAGGTGATCGGGCCTTGGCTCAAGGCCAGGACCGAATCCCACAGGGTCGCGCTGTTTTTCAGGCCCTGCATGCTGATGCTCATCACCGGGTAGAAGTTGGCGAACAGCCAGAGCATGGCGGCGGTGATGCTCAACGCCAGGCGCTGTTGCACCGTAAGGCCGTTGTAGCGCTGGAGCACGCCGGCGCAGCGGCTGCAGACAGTTTTCTGGTGCTTGGCGAGCGGGACCTTTTCGTAGACGCAGTCGCAGTGCTCGCAAATGATGAACTGGGCAGCATGGGCCATGTTCACGCTCGAAGGGGCCGCTTGGCAGGGACTCAGTGAATATAGGAGCGCTGGGATAAACGGCAACTTTTTCGGGGGCCGTTTATCGTTGATGGGGGAGGGCGGGTTAGCTGTCGATTTCGGCGGGGCGTTTGGTGTGGGCCGGCTTGAGATGATGGGCTGAGGGTTTTGGGCTGGCTGGGCGGGCCTCTTCGCGGGCAAGCCTGCTTCCACAGGGTTCAGGGGTGTTTGCGGGAGTGAACCAGGCTGGCCAGGAGCTTTGGTGGCGGGTGGGGAGTTCGATGCAGGGGATCAGGCGGTCGGTGAGGACTGCGGTTTGCTCGACGGATTTGGCGGTGCGGTATTTGACGCTGTGCACGCACTCGCGGTCGCCGAACTCGCAGCGGTTGAGCGAGGTGCCGCCGCAGGGGCCGTTGGCCAAGCCCTTTGGGCAGCTTTCCGGGCAGATGTAGAGGGTGTCTTCGAGCCGGCAACGCCCGCAGGTGTCGCAGCCGAGCAGGGGCCGTTTGATGCTGCGTTCCAGCTGGTGCAGCAGGCGCGCGCCTTGGGCTGTGCGCCAAACCGGGCGGGTGACGGCCCAGCCGAAGCTGCGGCTGAGCCAGTTGCTACGGTCGAACAACAGTGAGTGCAAGCCAGACAGCACGTGGTAGCGGGCTTGCTCTGTGCGGCTGGCGCTGACGCGCGACTCGCCCAACCGCCAGTTGGCGCCGGGTGGGTTGAAGGTGACAGCGGGCAAGCCGGGCATTTGCCAGCTGGCAGCCCAGGCGGGTGCCCATTGCTCCAGGGTGTGGATTTCGCCTTGCTGGGTGTGCAGCGCCTGCTCCAACGCTTGGAACTGGGCCAGGTCATGGATGCCGGAGAGGTGCACGCCGGCATAGCCCATCAACTTCAAGCCGATCACCTGCAGCGCCAGGCGCTCGATGCTGCGGGTCTGGGCGTAGGTTTTCGACACGTCCAGTTCGGCCGCGAGGATGTCGCGCATCGCTGGGCTGACCACCGCGCCTGCCACGTGTTCGAGCATCTTGGCGCGGCCGTGGGTCAGGGCCATCAGGCAGGCGATCAGTGGCTTGGGCGTGCGCTGGCGGCGCATCCAGTGCAGCGCTTCCTGGTGTTTGCGGTCGTCATAGCCCATCTGCAGGGTGAGAAAATCCGCTCCGGCGCTGAGTTTTTTTTCGGCTTTGAAGTATTGCGCGGCGCCTTCTTCCTCGTGGTACTTGAACGGGTTGAGTGCGGCGCCGAGCAGCCAGTCGGGGCGGGCTTGGCGGGTGATTTGTAGCGCCGCGACCGATTCGAGGTAGCGCACCGGGCGTTGGCCGGGCTGGTGGCCGGGGAGGCGGTCGCCGGTGAGGATCAGCAGCTGGTCGAGGCCGGCGCTGTCCATGCGTTTGAGCTGGGCGAGCAGGTCTTGGCGTTCGCGGTCTTTGCCGGAGAAGTGCAACAGGGCGGGAACGGCTGTGTCGAGGGAGGTGAAAGCGTCCAGCGGCGACATGTCCAGCGGGCTGCCGACCCGGTCGCCGATGGCCACGGTCAGCGGCCAGCCGCACAGCTGCTTGCGGGCCATGATCGCTTCGAGGGCGGCGAAGCGCTCGGCGCTGGGCTTGGGGACGAACTCCATGACGCAGACGAAGGTGTGTTCGTGCAGGGCGTCTTTCAGCTGGCTCATGGCGGGCTGGGCACCGGGCTGGGGTAGGCTGGCATTTTGCGCGATGTGCGGGGTGGGCGCTTGTCTGGATGCGCAGCTTAGTGATTTGGTTGAGACATCGAGATTGTCGGGGGCCGCTTTGCGGCCCTTCGCGGCGGTTCGGCGCCCCGACAAGCCAGCAGGCTCATTTTCAGCCGGAAGAACGGCGCGGTAGCTGTGGTAGGTGTGGTGGATGATCTGGCCTCTTCGCGGGCAAGCCCGCTCCCACAGGCTCATTGCCAGCCGGAAGAACGGCGCGGTACCTGTGGTAGGTGTGGTGGATATTCTGGCCTCTTCGCGGGCAAGCCCGCTCCCACAGGTTCACCGCCAGCCGGAAGAACGGCGCGGTACCTCCCACAGGTTCACCGCCAGCCAGAAGAACGGCGCGGTACCTGTGGGAGCGGGCTTGTCGGGGCGCCGAACCGCCGCGAACGGCTGCAAAGCTGCCCCAGTATCTCCGCCTCATGAATAAATCTCGTGATCATCTCAAATTATATGAGTTTGTCTCACGATGCCCGTGCCGCCAAACTTCCCTCATTGAATTTCCACTCTAAGGGACAAGGCACATGGCACTGGCACACAACCTGGGTTTTCCACGCATCGGCCGCGATCGTGAGCTGAAAAAAGCCCAGGAAGCTTTCTGGAAACGCGAACTCGACGAAACCGGCCTGCGCGCCGTAGGCCGCGAGCTGCGTGCCGCCCATTGGCAGGCGCAAAAAGACGCTGGCATTGAACTGCTGCCGGTCGGCGACTTCGCCTGGTACGACCAGGTCCTGACCCACTCGCTGACCTTCGGCGTTATCCCCGAGCGCTTTCGTGGCCAAAGCGGCGCCAAGCCGACCCTGCACACCCTGTTCAGCATGGCCCGTGGCGCCGTGGCGACGGACCGCAGCGACAGCTGCTGCGGCGGCGCCCACGCCCAGGAGATGACCAAGTGGTTCGACACCAACTACCACTATCTGGTCCCGGAATTCACCGCCGAGCAGCAGTTCACCCTGAGCTGGGAGCAGTTGTTCGAGGAAGTCGCCGAAGCCAAGGCGCTGGGCCATGCAGTCAAACCGGTGGTGATCGGTCCGCTGACTTACCTGTGGCTGGGCAAGACCAAGGGCGCTGAGTTCGACAAGCTGGAACTGGTCGACCGCCTGCTGCCGCTGTACGACGAGATCTTCAACCGCCTGGCCGCGCAGGGCGTGGAGTGGGTGCAGATCGATGAGCCGATCCTGGTGCTGGATCTGCCACAAAGCTGGAAAAACGCCTACGAGCGGGTCTACAACATCCTTCAGCGTGCGCCGCTGAAAAAGCTGGTCGCGACCTACTTCGGTGGCCTGGAAGACAACCTCGGCCTGGCGGCCAATCTGCCGGTTGATGGCCTGCACATCGACCTGGTGCGCGCCCCCGAGCAGTACCCGACCATCCTCGACCGCCTGCCGGCCTACAAGGTGCTGTCGCTGGGCGTGGTCAATGGCCGCAACGTCTGGCGCTGCGATCTGGAAAAAGCCCTCGACGTGCTGCGCCATGCCGCCGAGCGTTTGGGTGATCGGCTGTGGGTCGCGCCGTCGTGCTCGCTGCTGCACAGCCCGGTGGACCTGGCCCGGGAAGACCAACTCGATGCCGAGCTGAGAAGCTGGTTGGCCTTTGCCGTGCAGAAGTGCCAGGAAGTCGCTGTGCTGACCAAGGCCATCAACCAGCCAGGCGCCGCCGACGTGCACGCCGCACTGGAAGACAGCCGCGTCGTACAGGCCAGCCGCGCTGCCTCGCCGCGCATTCACAAACCGGCTGTGCAGGCCCGTCTGGCGGCGATCAAGCCCGCCGACAGCCAGCGTCTGTCGGCCTTTGAGCAACGCATCGTCAAGCAGCGGGCGGGGCTGGACCTACCGGCTTATCCGACCACTACCATTGGCTCGTTCCCACAGACTTCGGCGATCCGTCTGGCGCGTCAGTCGTTCAAGCAGGGCAAGTTGACCGAGGCCGAGTATGTCGAGGCCATGCACAGCGAGATTCGCCACGCGGTGCAAATCCAGGAGCAACTGGGGCTGGACGTGCTGGTACACGGCGAGGCCGAGCGCAACGACATGGTCGAGTACTTCGCCGAGCAGCTCGACGGCTATGTATTCACCCGCTTCGGCTGGGTGCAGAGCTACGGCTCGCGCTGCGTCAAGCCGGCGGTGATCTTCGGTGACCTGAGCCGGGCCAAAGCCATGACCGTAGAGTGGATCAAGTACGCCCAGGGCCTGACCCGCAAGGTCATGAAGGGCATGCTGACTGGCCCGGTCACCATGCTGATGTGGTCGTTCCCGCGTGAAGACGTCAGCCGCGAAGTGCAGGCCCGGCAGCTGGCGCTGGCGATTCGTGACGAGGTGGTGGACCTGGAAGCGGCGGGCATCAAGATCGTGCAGATCGACGAAGCAGCCTTCCGCGAAGGCCTGCCGCTGCGCAAGAGCGCCTGGGCCAATTACCTGGAGTGGGCCACCGCAGCCTTCCGCTTGTGCGCCTCTGGGGTGCGTGATGAAACCCAGATCCACACCCACATGTGCTACAGCGAGTTCAACGATGTGATCGAGTCGATCGCGGCGATGGACGCTGACGTAATCACCATCGAGACTTCGCGCTCGGACATGGAGCTGCTGGAGGCGTTCGAGAAGTTCGACTACCCGAACGAGATCGGCCCTGGCGTGTACGACATTCACTCGCCGCGGGTGCCGAGCCGTGAAGAGATGGTCAAGCTGCTGCGCAAGGCTGCGCAGCGCATTCCCGCTGAGCGTCTGTGGGTCAACCCCGACTGCGGCCTGAAGACCCGTGGCTGGCCTGAGACCGAGGCGGCGCTGGTGAACATGGTCGCCGCTGCGCGCGAGCTGCGTGGTGCGGCGGTGGCTTGAGCGGTTAGTTGAGCAAAACAACGGGACGCACTGCGTCCCGTTTTGCGTTGTGCGGGCTTAGATCGATTCTGAACTGGGGTTTGTTGGGGCTGCAACGCAGCCCCAACATCTCACTGGCGAAAACTCACTCGCGCTCGATCGCCAACGCCACGCCTTGCCCGCCGCCAATGCACAAGGTCGCCAGCCCCTTCTTGGCATCGCGCTTGATCATCTCGTGCAACAGCGTCACCAGCACCCGGCACCCCGAAGCCCCAATCGGATGCCCCAGGGCAATTGCCCCGCCGTTGACGTTGACCCGCGCAGCATCCCACTCCAGCGATTTACCCACCGCCAGCGCCTGAGCGGCAAACGCCTCGTTGGCTTCGATCAAGTCCAGATCGCCCAGCGTCCAACCTGCCTTGTCCAGGCAACGCTGGGTCGCCGATACCGGCCCGATGCCCATGATCGCCGGATCGACCCCGGCACTGGCATAACCGGCAATCTTCGCCAGCACCGGCAGGCCCAGCGCCTTGGCTTTGTCCGCACTCATCAGCAACACCGCCGCAGCGCCATCGTTGAGGCTGGAGGCATTGCCCGCGGTCACGCTGCCGTCCTTCTTGAATGCCGGGCGCAGTTTGGCCAGCGACTCGGCCGTGGTGTCAGCGCGCGGCTGTTCGTCACGGTCGACCACTTTCGGCTCGCCTTTTTTCTGCGCCAGCACGATCGGGGTAATTTCATCTTTGAAGCGCCCAGCCTCGATGGCGGCAATCGCCTTGCGCTGGGATTCAGCGGCAAAGGCGTCCTGCTGCTCGCGGCTGATGTCGAACTTGTCCACCAGGTTCTCGGCCGTGATGCCCATGTGGTAATCGTTGAACGCATCCCACAGGCCATCGCTGATCATGCTGTCGATCAACTGCCCATGGCCCATGCGCTGGCCGCTGCGCGCCGATGGCATGACGTAGGGCGACAGGCTCATGTTCTCCTGGCCTCCCGCAATCACCACCTCGGCATCGCCACAGCGAATCGCCTGGGTGGCCAGGTGCAGTGCTTTGAGGCCCGAGCCGCAGACCTTGTTCAAGGTCAGCGCCGGTACTGCGAACGGCAGGCCGGCCTTGACCGCCGCCTGGCGTGCGGGGTTCTGCCCGGCGCCGGCGGTCAGCACTTGGCCGAGGATCACTTCATCGACTTGGGCTGGGTCCAGCCCGGTTTGCTCCAGCAGGCGCTTGATCACCGCAGCGCCCAGCTCGACCGCTGGCACGCTGGCCAGCGCCCCCTGGAAACTGCCAATGGCCGTACGGGTGGCGGCAACGATGACGACTTCATTCATTTTGTTGTTCTCCATGAAGGTGGGGCGCCAGGACAGGGGCGCATTCCCACCAGCATCGGCGGGATTGGTTGATTTGTTAAGTTTGTTTTTCTTTGTGATTGATCTGAAATGCAAATGAATGGCCCAGGGGGCAGCAGAAGTGGCAGCCAGCATCGCCAGGCAATCGCAGCTACGCTAGATGAGCTTGGCTGCGCCGCATGCTGTTTCACTCACACTGGAGCTTATCGTCATGCGTACCCTGATCCTGCTCACGTTGCTGCTTGTCAGTGGCCTTTCCCTCGCCTCACCGCAATGCACCACCGCCGAGAAAAGTACCTGGCAAGACCCAGAGAAATTCCAGACCCAGCTCAAGGAACAGGGCTACAAGATCAACAAGTTCAAGGTCACCAAAGGCAACTGCTACGAGATCTATGGCTTCGACAAGGATGGCCGCAAGGTCGAGATCTACCATGACCCGGTCACTGGCAAGGCGGTGAAAACCGAGATCGAAGACTGATGCCAGCCGCCAGGGTGCGGCTGTGGGATCCGCTGTTGCGCGCCTGTCACCTGTCGTTTGCCACGGTGTTCTTCGCCAATTACTTCTTCAATGAAGAAGGCGACGATTGGCATCAGTGGCTGGGTTATTACGCGTTGGGCTGCCTGCTGCTGCGGCTGGTATGGGGCTTCGTTGGCCCGCGCAGTGCCCGTTGGGCGGACTTTTGGCCGACCCGTGCGCGCTTGGCGGCGCACGCTCGGGCGCTGCTGCGGGGCGAGCCGTATCACCGGTTGGGGCATTCGCCGATTGGCGCGTTGGTGATGCTGGCGATGCTTGGCTGCATCGCCGGGCTTGGGCTGACTGGGTGGTTGTCGCAGGAAGTCGACGCGCTATGGGGCGCGGATTGGCCGGTGGATGTGCACAGTGTGCTGGCCAATGCCTTGTTGGCACTGGTGTGCGTGCATGTGTTGGCGGCGCTGGTCGAGAGTGTGCGGCTGGGTGAGAACTTGCCGTGGTCGATGATTACCGGGTGGCGGCGGGGGCCTGGGGATCGGTGAATGGGGCCGCTTTGCGGCCCAATCGCGGGGCAAGCCCGCTCCCACGCAGATATTGTGCTGACAGGTTGCGTGGGAGCGGGCTTGCCCCGCGATTAAGGCGCACGCGGCCCTGGGCTACACCGCCGGACACTGATGGGTAACGCAGTGAATCCCGCCACCCCCAGCCGCAATCGCATCGATATCCAGCTGCACCACTTCGCGCCCTGGATACAGCTTTACCAGCAAGTCACGCGCCTTGCCGTCCGCACGCTTGTCGCCAAACTGCGGCGCAATCACCGCCCCGTTGATCACGAAGTAGTTGATATACCCCGCAGCAAAATCTGGATTGCCGCGGCTGAACTTATTGCGCCTGGGCGCCAGCGGCGGCGACACGGTGTGAATTTCAAGCGGGCGGCCATCGGCATCGGTCGCGCCCTTGAGTATCTCCAGGTGCCGCTTGGTCACGGCGTGATCATACGAGTCCGGGTCGTTATCCAGATTGGCGATCACCACCCCAGGGCGGACGAAGCGCGCATAGAAATCCACATGCGCATCGGTGATGTCCTTGCCCTTGATCCCCGGCAGCCAGATGATCTTGCGCAAGCCCAAGCGCGTCTTGAGCTCTTCTTCGACCTGGGCCTTGCTCCAGCCAGGGTTGCGGTTGCCGTTGACCCAGCAGCTCTCGGTCATGATCCCGGTGCCATGGCCATCCACCTCGATCCCACCCCCTTCGCCAACCAGCTCGCTGCGCTGATACTGCGCGCCGGCCAGCTTGGCCACCCGCGCAGCCAGCTTGGCATCGTTGCGGTGGCGCTGCTTGCCACCCCAGCCGTTGAAGTTGAAATCGACGGCGGCCAGTGCGCCGTCATCGTCGACGACGAAGTTGGCGCCGATGTCGCGCATCCAGATGTCGTCCAGCTCGCAGGTGACGTAGGTGATGTTGTGGCGACCACAATAGTCTTCAGCCAGGTCGCGCTCGGTCGGACGGCAAAACACCGTCAGCGGCTGGAAGCGGGCAATGGCCTGGGCGATGCGTCCGAGGGCGGCTTGCACGTCAGCGGTGAAGTCTTCCCAGATGGCGTCCTGGGCGCCAAAGGCGAGGTACGCGCGCTGCTGCGCTTCGCCTTCGTCAGGCATGAACCAGCGCCCCAGCTCAGCGGCGCGGGCGCTGCCCAGTGGCAGCCCGAGGCCGGCGCCAAGGCCGGCGGCCAGGGACAGTTGCAGGAAGGTTCGACGAGTCGGCATGGGTCAGTCCTGTGCAGTCTTGAAGCGGGTCCAGACGCGCATGCGCGCACGCATGTCGGCCTGGGGGATGTCCTTGCCTGGGATCAACCGGGCGTAGGTCGCTGGGTCTAGGTAGATATCGGGGTTGTCGCGCATGCGTGCATCCACCGCCGGGCGCGCCTTGGCGCTGGCGGTCGGGTAGCCGGTGAAGTTGCTGATCGCGGCCATGTTTTCCGGGCGCATGACGAAGTTGATGAAACGATAGGCGTACTCCGGGTGACGCGCATCGGCGGGGATGGCCATGGTGTCCATCCACACCGTGGTGCCTTCGCGCGGCACGCGGTACTGAAAGTCGATGGCTTTGCCGGCAGCCTCGGCAGTGCGCTGGGCCTGGATCACATCGCCGCTGTAGCCCAGCGACAGGCACAGGTTCTCGTTGACCAGTTCGGTCACCGGCTGCGACTGGAACTTGCGCACGTAGGGGCGGATGGCGCTGAGCAGTGCGCTGGCGGCGGCCAGGTCTTCGCGCTTGGCGCTGCGCGGCTCGCGGCCGAGGTAGTTGAGCACCACGGCCAGGGCTTCGTCGGGCGAGTCGATGATCGAGATACCGCAGTCGGCGAACTTGGCGGCCAACTCTGGCTTGAGCAGCAAATCGAGGCTATTGAGTGGTGCATCGGGCATGCGCTGGCGGATCTTGTCGGCATTGACTGTCAGGCCGATGGTGCCCCAGGTGTAGGGTATGGTCGCCTGGCGCGCCTTGGGGTATTGGTCGTGCAGCGTGCGCAGGCCGGGGTCGAGATCGTCCAGCGCGGGCAGTTGGCTGCGATCGAGTGGTTGCAGGCTGCCGGCGCGCATCAGCCGTTCGGCTACGGTGTCGCCGGGGAATACCAGGTCGTAGCCGCTGCGCCCGGACATCAGCTTGGCTTCGAGCACTTCGCTGCCGTCCATGACGTCGTAGATCACCTGGATACCCGTCTCGGCGGTAAAACGCTTGAGGGTGTCTTCGGCAAAATAGTCCGCCCAGTTGTACAGGCGCAGGGTCGGTTGTTCGGCCTGGGCCTGGCTGGCGCAAAGCGCCAGGCCCAGGGCGGCCAGCAGGTGGCAAGGGCGCAGGGGCATGATCAGATCCTCCGGGTGGGGTGGCCGTCGAGCGTCATCAGGGGCGCGTACATCTCGGGGCGGCGGTCGCGGTAGATGCCCCAGCTCAAGCGCTCTTCGCGCATGCGCGCCAGGTCCAGGTCGTGCAGCCAGACGCCCGTGCTGTCGCGGTCCGCTTCGGCGAGCAGGGCGCCCTTGTGGTCGCAGATGAACGACGAGCCGTAGAAGCGCATGGCCAGGCTGGCATCGCTGCGTGCCACTTCACTGCCAACGCGGTTGGCGGCCACGACCGGCAGCAGGTTGGCGGCGGCGTGACCGCGCATGGCCATCTGCCAATGGTCGCGTGAGTCCAGTTCGGCGGCGCCGGGTTCCGAGCCGATGGCGGTGGGAAACAGCAACACTTCGGCGCCCATCAGCGCCAGGCAGCGGGCGGTCTCGGGGAACCACTGGTCCCAGCAGATACCGATGCCCAGGCGGCCAAAGGCGGTGTCCCAGACCTTGAAGCCGGTGTCACCGGGGCTGAAGTATTCCTTCTCCTGGTAGCCGATGGCGTTGGGGATGTGGGTCTTGCGATAGACCCCGAGCAGGCGCCCGTCGGCATCGGCCACGCTCAGCGAATTGAAGAAGGCGTTGCCGGCCCGTTCGTACCAGCTCAGCGGCAGCACCACGCCCAGCTCGCCGGCCAGGGCGGCGAAGCGCTTGAGCAGCGGGCTGTGCTGGTACGTCTCGGCCAGCGCCTGGTGGCTGTGGCATTGCTCGATGCAGAAGTACGGGGTGGCGAACAGCTCCTGCAACAGGATCACCTGGGCACCCTGGGCGGCCGCCTGGCGTACCAGTTGTTCGGCGCGCTCAAGGTTGGCCGGCAGATCCCAGCTGCAGGGCATTTGGGTGGTGGCGATGCGCAACTGGCTCATGGGCGTGCCTCGCGCAGGGGCCAGGCCGGCTGCTGCTGGGTGATGCAGTGGATACCGCCACCGCCTTGGGCAATGTTGTCGATGCGCACCGGGACGATCTCGCGCCCAGGGAAGGCCACGGCCAGCTGGCGCGCGGCGGCCTGGTCGGCGTCGATGCCGTAGGCGGGCATGATGATCGCGTCGTTGGCGATGTAGAAGTTGGTGTAGGAGGCGCAGAACACCTCGGCCTCAGGGTCGACGGCGGCGCTGGCTTCGTACAGGTCGAGCAGCTCGAATGGGCGGCCTTGGGCATCGCTCGCCAGTTCCAGGGCGCGGCGGTTTTCCCGGGCGACCTCGGCGTACACCGAGTTGTGCTCGTGGGTGGCGTCGACCAACAGCACGCCGGGGCGGGCGAAGGCGCACACGCCATCGACGTGGCCATCGGTCATGTCGCCGGTGACGTACTGCGGATCGCCCGGCAGCCAGATGGTCTTGCTAATGCCCAGCAGGCGGGCGAAGCAGTCTTCGAAATCGGCCTTGGTCAGCCCCGGATTGCGATTGCGGTTGAGCAGTACCGATTCGGTGGTGATCAGCGTGCCTTGGCCATCGACATGAATCGCACCGCCTTCGTTGCACAGCGGCGTGCTGAAGCCCTCCAGGCCCAGGTGGTCGAGGATACGCCGGCCGAGGCTGCGATCCTGGCTGTGCGCCGACTTGTTGCCCCAGGCGTTGAAGCGCCAGCTCAGGCCTGCCAGGCCATGCTGCGGATGGCAGATAAAGCTCGGCCCGCTGTCGCGGCACCAGCTGTCGTCCACCGCCAGCTCCACCAGCTCGATGCCTGGGCCGCACAGTGCTCGGGCGCTGGCGATGGCGGAAGGATCGACCACCATCTTCACCGGCTCGAAGCGGGCGATGGCGCTGGCCACGCGGGCATAGTCGCGTTGCACATCGGCCAGGGTCACGCGCCAGCCGGCTTCCCACAGGCTTTGGTTGTGCGGCCAGATCATCCAGGTGGCGGCGTGGCGGGCCCATTCGGCAGGCATGCGCCAGCCGCTGTCGTTGGACAGGTGCATAGAGAACTCCGATCAGTTAAGAATTATTTATCAACGAAGCCCGCCGTCGCGGGTGTTGAGGTCAATGCTAGGGCTAGGAAGGTGCAGCGACAAACGATAGATTTAGCGCACATCTGATCAGTCAGGCTTATCGATATGCTCAAACACTGGCCCCCGCTCAATGCCCTGCGCGGTTTCGAGGCTGCTGCCCGGCTCGGCAGTTTTCACAAGGCTGCCGAGGCGCTGAACCTCACCCAATCGGCGATCAGCCAGCAGATTCGCAGCCTGGAAAGTTATCTGGAGCAGCCGCTGTTTCACCGCACTGGGCGCAGTGTCAGCCTGACCGATGCTGGCCACGATCTGCTCAGCACAACGCAATCGATGCTGCAGCAATTGGCGGTGGGGATTCGGCGGCTCGATCAGTACCGCAAGCCCAACCAGTTGGTGGTCAACACCACCCCGGCGTTTGCCCGGCATTGGTTGCTGCCGCGTCTGGCAGACTTTCGTCAGCGCTGCCCGCAGGTCGACCTGTGGCTGTTCACCAGCTTCGACGTGCCAGACATGGCTACCCAGACCATCGACCTGGCCATTCGTGACGACCTCAGCGCCCAGGCCGAATGCAGCTTCAGCGTGCTGCATCAGGATCGACTGTACCCGGCGTGCCATCCGGGGTTGCCAGAAAGCGGCCGCACGACCTTGCACGGCGAGCGGGAGATGGACTGGAGCCACTGGCAGGTGGAGGGCGGCGAGGATGTCGGCCAGCAGGGGCGGGGGCTGAATTTTTCTGACCCCGGGTTGCTGCTCGAAGCGGCTTGCGAGGGGCTGGGGATTGCCCTGGTGAGCCAGCTGCTGGCGCAGCGGGCGGTGGCCGAGGGCCAGTTGCAGGCGCTGTCGCAGCAGCGCGTGCGCGGGCCTGCCTGGGCCTGCCTGGTGCATCGCGATAGCCAGGATGATCCGCTGGCGCGGCAGTTTCTGGCGTGGTTGCGGGGTGAGCTGGCGGGCTGAGGGTGTCTGGGCTGGCCTCATCGCGGGGCAAGCCCGCTCCCACAGTTGCTGCGCCGCTGCGACATGTCCCGCGATGTGGCCGGCAGCCTTTTGCATCACTCAATCACCCCGTAATATGTGTCGGATAACCTGCGGGGGTAGTCTCACCCTCTGATCAACGGATCCGGCCCACGCGGCGCGGCTCCTCAGCATAAACCTGACGAGGTACAGACATTGGCCATCATTCATCCCAAGGTTCGCGGTTTCATCTGCACCACGACTCACCCCAAGGGCTGCGAGCTCAACGTCCGTGACCAGATCGAAGCCACCCGCAAGCTGGGCGTGCGCGAGGATGGTCCGAAGAAGGTCTTGGTGATCGGTGCTTCCAGCGGCTACGGCCTGGCAGCGCGCATCACCGCCGCATTCGGCTTCAAGGCCGACACCCTGGGCGTGTTCTTCGAAAAGCCGGGCACCGAAACCAAGCCTGGCACCGCCGGCTGGTACAACGCCGCCGCGTTCGACAAGTTCGCCAAGGCCGAAGGCCTGTACAGCAAGTCGATCAATGGTGATGCCTTCTCCGACGAAGCCCGCGCCAAGGTCATCGAGCTGATCAAGAACGAAATGGGCGGCAAGGTCGACCTGGTCATCTACTCGCTGGCCTCGCCGGTGCGCAAGTTGCCACAGACCGGTGAGCTGGTGCGCTCGGCGCTCAAGCCAATCGGCGAGCCGTACAAGTCGACCGCGATCGACACCAACAAAGACACCATCATCGAAGCCAGCATCGAGCCTGCCACCGAGCAGGAAATCGCCGACACCGTGACCGTCATGGGTGGCCAGGACTGGCAGCTGTGGATCGATGCCCTGTCGCAGGCCGGCGTGCTGACCGACGATGCGCGCACTGTCGCCTTCAGCTACATCGGCACTGAAATCACCTGGCCGATCTACTGGCACGGTGCGCTGGGCAAGGCCAAGCAAGACCTGGACGAAACCGCCAAGCGCCTGAACAAGCAGGTCGGTGGCGGCGCCAACGTGGCCGTGCTCAAGTCGGTAGTGACCCAGGCCAGCTCGGCCATCCCGGTGATGCCGCTGTACCTGTCGATGGTCTTCAAGATCATGAAAGAGAAAAACGTCCACGAAGGCACTCAGGATCAGCTCGATCGCATGTTCCGTGATCGCATGTACCGCGCCGATGGTCAGCCGGCCGAGCTGGACAGCGAAGGCCGTCTGCGCCTGGACGACTGGGAGCTGCGCGACGACGTACAGGACGCCTGCAAGGCCCTGTGGCCGCAAGTGAGCACCGAGAATCTGTTCGAGCTGACCGACTATGCCGGTTACAAGAAGCAGTTCCTCAACCTGTTCGGTTTCGAGCGTCAGGATGTTGACTATGATCAAGACGTAGCCACCGACGTACGGTTCGACTGCGTCGAGCTGTAAGCAAGCCATTGACCGTGCACCTGTTTTCCACAGGTGTACGGTTCCCGCCTGGGCTTGTTAACATCTTGCAACACATTATCTGCTGGCCATTTGATATGGCCGCCATCTATACCGCAGTTATTGGCCGGGCAATTTCGCCGTGGCCTGGGAGGCGGTATGAGTGCACTGCAAAAACTACAAGAACGCATAAGGCGAAAAGGTCTCAAGCGCACCTTCAAGACGCTGTTCGAACGTTACGTGTTTTTCCACTGGGAACTGCTGTGGATGGAACGCGATTTGATCAGCCCCGTCCCCCCTTGCAAGCTTAAAGAGCACCCGCCGGTCACCTTGGTGGAAATCACCACCGACAATGCCGATGCCTTCGCTCGCCACTTTGGCGACCGCGTTGAAACCATGCGCGAACTGGCCGCTGCCGGGCATACCGGGCACATGTATCTGGACGAGCAGGGCGATGCCGTGGCGTTCATCTGGGCCAGCGTGGTCGACTATCACGACAAGCACTATTACGGCTGCACCTTCCCGGTCAAACCGGGGGAATTCTTCGAGTTCGGCGGTGAAATGATCCGCCGTTACTTTGGCAGTGAGCTATCGGTGACCGCCCAGGTCGCACTGTGGAATACCATGCGCGAGAAGGGCTGCCACAAGGTGGTGGATGTGGTCGAGACGCACAACGTGCCGGCGATGAAACTGCACCTGCGCATGGGTTACCACGAGCAGGGCCGGGTGATGCATGTGTACGGCCTGTTCGGCCGCTTCAAACTGTTTCGCGAGAGCCGCTATCACGGTTCGCGCCTGGAAGTGCTGCGCAAGCCAGGCGTTGCTCGCGCCTTGTCGACGACCTGAGAGGGTGGCTTGGCGCTGATTTTTTGCTAGCTTTGGCGGACAACAATTCGTGTGTCCGCCCTTTCCTGTAGGCGCGACGCCGCAGGGAGCGCGCCATGAGCAGCCTCACTCAACCCGCCAGTGCCTTTCGCCAGCCAGCCGCCGATGGTTACAGCCTCGGCGGTTTCCAGTGGCGCCATGCCCAGCCCGATCCCCAGCGTCCGCTGGTGATCATCAATGCCGCAACCTCGGTGCGCTGTCGTTATTACTCGCGTTTTGCCGATTATCTGTTTGCCCAGGGCTTCGATGTGCTGACCTACGATTACCGGGGTATCGGCGAGTCGCGGCCGGCGTCGTTGCGCGGGTTCAGTGCTTCTTGGAGCGACTGGGGGCGATTGGATTTCGAAGCCATGCTGCAGCGCGCAGCCGAGCAGTTCGCGGGGCAGCCCGTGGATGTGGTGGGGCACAGCTTTGGCGGCTGGGCGGTTGGCCTGGCGCCGTCTGCCGAGCGGGTGCGGCGGGTGGTGATGGTCGGCGCGCAGTTTGCCTACTGGCGCGACTATGCGGCGCAGCAGCGCTGGCAGCTGTTTGGCAAGTGGCATGTGCTGATGCCGTTGTTGACGCGGGTCTACGGCTATTTCCCGGGCAAGCGCCTGGGCTGGCTGGAGGATACCCCGGCAGGGGTGGTGGATGACTGGAGTACGCGTACGCCGCGCTTTGAGCACCGGCCCAGTGGCCGCTCGCTCGCCAGCTTGCCGTTTGCCCAGGTGCGGGCGGCCACATTGGCAATCAGCCTGACCGATGATCCGTTTGGTACGGTGGCGGCGACTGAGCGCCTGCTGGGGTATCTGACCCACGCCGAGCGGCTGCATCTGCGGGTGGCGCCTGGGGATATCTCAGTGGATGAGATTGGCCATTTTGCGTTTTTTCACGATCGTTTTCGCGAGGCGCTGTGGCCGATTGCCCTGAGGTGGTTAGGGCAGGGGCAGCTGGGGGCTGAGGTGCCGGGGCAGATCATCAGCTGATGGAGGTAGGTCTGGCCTCTTTGCGGGCAAGTCGCAGCGGCGCACCGCCGCTCCTACAGAGCACTGTTGGAGCGGGATTTGCCGCGAAGTGGATCAGGCCAGACGCTTGAGCGGCTGCTCAGCGAACTTGACCCCGGCCAAGCCATGGGCGATCAGCGCGCGGATATTGCCGTGGTCGCTGCCATCGGGCGTGGCCACTACGCTGCGGTAGTGCTCACCAAACGCCAGCAGCGCCTCTTGGTCGCTCAGGCCTTCGAGCAATGCCAGGCCCAGGGTCTTGCAGGAGCCTTCGTTTTGCCCGGCAGCGTTCTCCACGCCGCCATTGCTGAACGCTTGAGGCTGGTAGCTGTAGTGCTCGGCAATGAACGCCAGGGTATCGGCAAAAACGTGTTCGCCGCTGGCAAGGCTGGCGCGCAGGGTGTTCAGATCAGTCACGAGGTTTTCCTTGTTCGAACGCCGCTTGCTGCTCGGCGCTGGCTTCTTTCTGGTATTGGGCTTTCCACTGGGCATAGGGCATGCCGTACACCGCTTCGCGGGCGTCATCCATGCTCAGCTCTATCTGCTGCTCGTCGGCTGCGGCCTTGTACCACTTGGACAGGCAGTTACGGCAGAAACCGGAGAGGTTCATCAGGTCGATGTTTTGCACGTCGGTACGTTTTTGCAGGTGTTCGACCAGGCGCCGGAACGCGGCGGCTTCGAGTTCGAGTTGTTGTTGCGCGGTCATGGGAGCTTCCCTCAGGTCATGCGATTCTTCAGATGGCGGCCACCATTGATGACCACCTGGCTGCCAGTGCTGTACTGGCTATCGAGCAGGTATTTGACCGCCTCGATCAGCGGCCCGGCGCCGGGTTCGAACTCCAGCAGGGCTTTTTTCAAGGTTTGCTGGCGGTAGGCTTCGTCGCCACCTTCCTTGAGGATCAGCAAGCCCGGCAGGATACCGTTGACGCGCACCTTGGGCGCGTATTTCTGGGCAAACGACAGCACCATGTTCTGCAGCGCGGCCTTGGTCGCGGCGTAGCCGATGTGGCTCTTGCTGCCGCGTGAGGAGGTTTCGTCGCAGATGTGAATGATATCGGCCTTGTCGACCTTGGCCAGCAGTTCACCCAGGGCCAGGTTGAGGTGGTAGGGCGCCTCGACATGCAGGCGGAACATCATGTCGAGGTTGTCCAGGCCGTCATCGAGCCACACCGAGGCGTTGTGGATGATCGCTCGCAGCCCGTCGTAGTGGGTGTGCAGGTGCTCGATCAGCGCCTGGCGGTCGGCCTGCTGGCAGAGGTCGGCGCGAAACTGGACGATGTTCGGGTGCGCCGACTGGGCAAGAATGCTGCGACTGGCACTGACCACCGTATGGCCGGCCTGTGCCAGTTCAAGCGCCAGGGCCAGCCCTACGCGTTGGCTGGCTCCGGTTACGAGGATAGGGCTATTCATGTTCGGGGCGGTCTACTTGTCTGTGCGTGCAGTGATGCCCCAGCATACCCGAACTGTCTGCCTCTTGCGTGGCGTGCCTCAGCGGCTGCGCAGCCCGCGTGCCGGTTGGCTGGCGTTGGCCGGCGCCGGGTGCAGCCAGGGGGCCAGCAGACGGGTCGACAACGGGATGAACAGGTAGACCATCACCGGCGTCAGGGCCAGGGTGCTGAGCAGCACTCGGGGCACCAGATCGAGTGGTGCCAGCCAGTGGCCGAAGAGCACGTTGAACAGCAGCGAGACCGGAAAGAACGCCAGCCAGATGGCGACCGCTTGCTTCCAGCGCGGCGGTTTTTGCACCATATTGGTGCCAAACCAGTCATCAATGCCGCTGACGCGCGTCTCTTTGGGGCGTTCGAACAAGCCATCGCCGCGTTGCAGCCAGGCTCGCCGCGAAGCGGAATGCTCCCAACTGTGCAGGGTCTGCTCGTTGGTGAAACGGAAGATAATCTGGAATTCATCGCCCTCGGCGGGCGGTGCGAGGATGCCCGAGCCCAGGTAGCCGGGGAAGTCGGTGGCCAGCTGCTCGCCTTCATGCAGCCAGGTCAGTAGGTCCTGGTAGCGGCCATGGGCGGCGCGGCGCGACACCATCAAGGTGACGGGTGGGGTAGACATCGTGTATCTCCTGGCGACGGGGCTGGCGGGTAGCTGGCCCCTTGGCTTCGTCGCCCGGGGTGGTGGGCGACGCAAGCAGGCTTGCAAGAATCGGGCGCGATTATCGCGGATATTTCATGACCCGTCAGTTTCAGGCGGCGAACGGGATAATCTGAACTCTTTGCCCAAGCGGGCGTAGAATGCCTTTCAATTACCTGAGACAGGGTCATCTGGGCGCATGAACAAGCAGCTATCGGCCTCAACCAGCGCAGCTGATCTGGACTACCAGCAGCTGTATCCGATCCGCGAGGTGTCGAAGTTGACTGGCGTTAACCCTGTGACCCTGCGCGCGTGGGAGCGCCGTTACGGATTGATCCAGCCGACTCGCACCGACAGCGGCCATCGCCTGTATTCCCAAGCGGACATCGACGATATCCGCAGCATCCTGGGTTGGCTGGAGCGCGGTGTGGCCGTGAGCAAGGTCGGCAGCATCCTGGCCCGCGGTCAGGCGTTGGCGCAGGACGGCTGGGCCGCTAGCAGCGCCGATGAACGCCTGCGCTGGCGCACCCAAGTGCGTGAAGCTGTGCAGCGCTTTGACGGCGCCAGTCTTGATCGGCTGTTTGACCAGGTGTTCGCCAGCAATGCCCTGGATCAGGTGTTCGATGAGGTGTTCATGCCGGTCTGGCACAGCCTGCGTGCGGGTCACGCAAATTTTGGACAAATGAGCGAGTGGGCGTTTCTCGACCAGTTTCTGCGGGGGCGGGTGCTGATGCGCCTGCAACTGGTGCGTGGGCCGCGCAGGCAGCAGATAGTGCTGGCGCCACTGAGTTCAGGCGCGCTGGAGCTTGAGCTGCTGGTCGCAGGCTTGCTGCTGAGCAGTGATGAAGTGAGCGTGGTGGTGCTGGCGCCAGGGCAGCCACTGGATGAGCTGACGCTGGTTTGCGAACGCTTGAGCCCGGATGCATTGGTGCTGTTTTCTAACCAACAGCCTACCGCTGAGTTGGGCAAGCGACTGGCGCGATGGGTGTTGGGCCTTGGCTGTCCGCTATTGCTGGCTGGAGAAGCGGCAGAAATGGCCCAGGATCATCTGGCCGGCAGCCCAGTGGCTTGCCTGGGCGCCGATGGCAGCCTGATGCGTAAGCGCCTACGCCAGTACCTGGCGGGTCAGCTCGATACCTGAGTATGCAGCTCGGGGTGGGCCAGGCGGTGGGCCTGGAGGATGTACTCACGCAGGCGCTCGATCTCGTGCGCTGGGCTGCGGCTGAGGTCGTAGGCGGCCAGGTCGCGGCCAATGCGTCGGCGCAGCACGCCATGCAGGCCGATCGCCGGGATGCCTTCGGGAGCGAAACGCAGGTCGAAACGTGATGGCGCTTTGGCCACACCGCGGATTTCCACCAGTGCGCCCTTGAACGAGATGTCCCTGACCCACAAGCCGCTGTGTTCGCCGTGCTCGCCCAGCAGCGCCGAAGGTTGTTCCATCGACAGCCGCCAAGGGCGCAGCATCGGGCCATCTTCGTAGATTTCCGGTGAACCTACCTGCAAGTGCAGGGCGTGGAATTCGTCCTCGACCAATTGCAGCGGGAAGCTGATCTGCTGGTTGTTGAACTGCGCCTGCAGGGTGACCTGTTCATTGGCCACCAGGCGGGTCAGCAACTGCTGGATCTGCCGGTCGCCATTGACCAGTAGGCTCGACATGGAGTCGGCCAGGTTCAACTGCGGCGAATGCTGCATATCCTGGATGAAATCCATTTCGTCCTGGGTCAGGAGGGCGTTTGCGTGCATGATCGAGCTCGAGAGTGGCGATTTCTTCAACGTGATTGACCGCGTCCGAGGCGCTTGGTTCAAGCGTGCAGTTGAGATTCCAGTTCAGCCAGGCGGGCGCGCACTTTATCCAGCTCACGTTGCAGCTCGACCTGACGGCTGACGTCCTTCTGGATACCAATGAAATAGGTACGGTTTTCAGCGGCGTTGTGTACCGGGGTGATCGACAGTTCGTTCCAGAACGCGCTGCCATCCTTGCGGTAGTTGCGCAGCACTTCACGGCACGGCTGGCCTTCTTTCAAGGCTTTGCGAATGCGCGAGCGGGCAAGCTGATCGCGATCGTCGCCCTGCAGGAAGCGGCAGTCCTGGTAGAGAATCTCATCGCGTTCGAAGCCTGTGAGGCGTTCGAATGCCGCGTTCACGTAGATCAGGATGGTGTCTTCATCGCCTTCTTGTTCAGCGACGACGATCCCGTCGTTGGAGGCATCGATCATGGATTGCAGCAGTTGCGCGTTGATCATCTTCGGACCATTGGCAGAGGAGGGGACTTTCGGCTTAGGCGGCCTTTTGCTATCGCCGGATGCTAGTATCCTACGTTTTCACTCAGTTTCGGAATCCTCTTTCAGATGAAAGTCGCCATTATTTCCGGGTCGGTGTATGGCACCGCCGAAGAAGTTGCTCGTCATGCCCAAGCGTTGCTCAAGGCGGCAGGCCATGAAGCCTGGCACGCGGCGCGGGCTACCCTGCAGGATATTCAAGGGTTTGCCCCGGAGGCGTTTTTGGCCGTCACCTCGACCACCGGCATGGGCGAGCTGCCGGATAACCTGATGCCGCTGTACAGCACCCTCCGCGACACCTTGCCGGCAGCCTGGCGCGGCTTGCCAGGTGCGGTGATCGGCCTGGGTGATTCGAGCTATGGCGACACCTATTGCGGCGGTGGCGAGCAGATGCGCGAGCTGTTTGCTGAATTGGGCGTGCATGAAGTGCTGCCGATGTTGCGTTTGGATGCCAGCGAAACCGTGACGCCGGAAACCGATGCAGAGCCGTGGTTGGCGGAGTTTGCGGCTGCCCTCAAGGGCTGAATCTGGTGCTGGCCTCAAGCCTGCTCGCGCAACAGTTTCAACCAGGCCTGCGCCGCCCGTGACAGGTACGCCCCGCGGCGCCAGATAAAAGCGATATCCCAACGCAAATAGTCCGGCGCCAACAGCGGCAGGCGCACCACCCCAGGGCGTTCCAGCGCCCGTGCCACCACCCGGGGCAGCAACACCACCCCTTGGCCAGCGGCAACCAGCGCGGCAAGAAAGTCCGCCTGGCCGCTGCGCCCGCCTTCTTTAGGGGTGAACCCCACCTGCTGGCAGGCGCTCAGCAAGCGGTCATTGAGCACGAAACTGCGCTGATACAGCAAAAACGGTGTATCGGCCAGCTGGCGCAACTCGACCTGAGCCAGCCCGGCAAGTGGATGTTCCGCCGGCAGCAAGGCATCCAGCGGTTCATTGCAGAACGGTTGGTACTCAAAGTCGCCATCGCTCGGCGTCAGGCTACCGCCCAGCTCCAGCTCGCCGCTTTTGACCGCCTGCTCCACCGTGCGGCTGCCGCCTTCAAGCAGTTGAATGGCGATGTTCGGATGCCGGCGCCGGTATTCGGCGAACAATCCGGCGAACAGCGCATCGCTACCCAGCAGTGGCAGGCCCAGGCGCAGTTCACCACGGGCCATCTGGCTCAGGTCATCCAACTCGCTTTGCAGTTCCTGACGCTGGCGCAGCAGCGCCTCGCCGCGCTCCAGGACAATCCGCCCAGCCGCTGTCAGGTGCAATTGCGAGCCCTGCCGCTCAAGCAGCGGCTGGCCCACATCTTGCTCCAGCTGGGCGACCTGCTTGCTCACGGCGGACTGGCTGATATGCAAGGTCAGCGCAGCCTGGGTGAAGCCACCTCGGTGCACCACCTCGATGAAGCTGCGCAGTTGTTTGAATTCCATGCTCTGAATTCCATTTTGGAATGGTCTCCAGTCTAACAATTCGCTTCTGGCCTAGGCAGGCAAATTTTACAATGGGCACCTGCTCGAGGAACCCCGCCCCATGAACGCCCTGTTGTTGAAGAAATTCGCCCGCCTGCTGATTGAGTTGGCGGTGCTGCTCGTTTTGTTTCTGCTCGGCGGCCAGCTCGCCGTGTGGTTCGGCTGGCCCATCCCCGGAGGGGTGATGGGGCTGGCGCTGCTGCTGGTGTTGTTTGCCAGCGGTATTCTCAAGCCGGCCATGCTGCAACTGGGCGCCGGCTGGCTGATGGCCGAGATGCTGCTGTTCTTCATCCCTGCGCTGATGAGCCTGCTCGACTACGGCAGCCTGCTGCGCGACGAGGGTTGGCGCATTCTGCTGGTGATCGCCGTGAGTACCCTGCTGGTGATGGTGGTCACGGCGGTGACGGTCGAGCTGGTCTGCCGCTGGAGCCTGCGCCATGAGTCTTGAGCCCATGCCGCTGTTCTGGCTCGTGCTGACCTTGCTGGCTTATCTGGGCAGCCGCTGGCTGTACCGGCGCAGCGGGCGCTATTTGCTGTCGCCGTTGATCCTGGTACCGGCTTTGTTGTTGGCGGTGGCGCTGCCGTTGCACACCGCCTATGCCGAGTATGCCCGCAATACCCACTGGCTGATGGGCGTGCTGGGCCCGGTGACGGTGGCCTTCGCCGTCCCCATCTGGCAGCAGAAAGCATTGCTGGCGCGGCACTGGCCGGCGTTGTTGGTGGGGATGTTGGCCGGAAGTGCCGCATCGATTGCCAGCTCCTGGGGTCTGGCCCATTGGTTGGCGCTGGATGATTCGGTCAGCCTGTCGTTGCTGCCGCGCTCTATCACCACGCCATTCGCCATGCCCTTGGCACGTGATTTGGGTGGGGTGCCGGAACTGACTGCGGTGTTCGTGATGTTCACCGGCGTGCTCGGCGCCATGTTCGGCGGCATCCTGTTGCGCTACCTGCCGCTGCGTACGCCCCTGGCGCGTGGTGCGTTGTTCGGGGTCGGTGCGCATGGCGCCGGGGTCAGTCGGGCACAGGAAGTGGGCCGCGAAGAAGGTTCTGTGGCCGGCTTGGTCATGGTCTTGACCGGGCTGCTCAACCTGTTTGCCGCGCCCTTGCTGGCGATGCTGCTCTGACCGTTCATACACCTGACCTGTTAGGTCATCAAGCTGGCTGCCAAGGTAAGTTCCGCCACTGCTCGCGCTGACTAGACTGTGCCTCGACGCGACATAGAGAGCACATGTAAGTGCCGAGGTGACATGCAATGACCGCAGCCTTGCCGTATTCCTTCACCCCCTACCTTCCGGGACCACTGTGATGCCTTTGGCCGAAATTCCATTGTGCGTCTGGCGAACCCGGGGTCAGAGTTTCTCATTCCGGGGCCAGAGCATCCGCTACTGGACAGCAGGGCAAGGAGAGCCACTGCTACTACTCCACGGTTTCCCCACCGCCAGTTGGGACTGGCACTACTTGTGGGCGCCCCTTGCGCAGCGTTTTCGCGTTATCGCCTGTGACATGATCGGCTTCGGCGATTCCGCCAAGCCCCTGGGGCACAGCTACAGCCTGATGGAGCAGGCTGATCTGCAATTGGCGTTGCTGGCTCATTTGAAGATCGATCAGCCCGCGCATCTGCTGGCCCACGACTACGGTGGCAGCGTGGCCCAGGAGCTGCTCGCGCGCCATCACGAAGGGCGCGCCGAGATCGCCAGCTGCGTATTCCTCAACAGCGCCTTGTTCCCCGAGCGCTGCCCGTTGCTGCTGGTGCAGAAGCTGTTGCTCAGCCCACTGGGCTGGTTGGTGGGGCGCTCGTTTGGCCGCGACGATCTGGTGCGCAATGTCACCCAGGTGTATGGCCCTTGCACCCACCCCAGCGAGAGCGCACTGGATGACAGCTGGAGCCTGATTGTTTCCAACCGAGGCACGCGGATCCTGCACAAGTTGATGAGTTTCGTCCCGGAGCGGCGTTTTTACCGCGAGCGCTGGGTGGGGGCGCTGCAACATGACGGGGTGCCGCTACGCTTTATCAACGGTGCCGTCGATCCTTTGTCCGGCGCGCACATGGTCGAGGCTTATCGCCAGCAGGTGCCCGATCCGGACACCGTGCTGCTGCAGGGCATAGGCCACTATCCGCACATCGAAGCACCGGTACAGGTGCTGCGCCACTACCTGGCCTTTCGTGAGCAGCCGATGAGCTATCTGCCGCAAAAGGTCGCCTGGTCGTAGCGCCAGAGTGCAGGCCGGTGGCAACCATCGGCCTGTCTTATCGCCCATCATTCAGCCCCAGTGCGCTTGATTGTCCCGGGCACTTGGCTGGCCGACACTGCCTTTAATCCAATCACCCTGTGGAGCCATGAGCATGAGCGAGCCCGTACGTCTGCAAGATCGAGTGGTGATCGTCACCGGCGCCGGTGGTGGTCTGGGCCGGGCCCATGCCCTGCTGTTCGCCGCGCATGGCGCCAAGGTGGTGGTCAACGACCTGGGCGGCAGCACCCATGGCGAAGGCGCCAGTGCCTCGGCGGCGGATCGGGTGGTCGAGGAGATTCGCGCCGCCGGTGGCACCGCCGTGGCCAACCACGATTCGGTCACTGATGGCAGGCGCATCGTCGAGCAGGCTTTGGACAGCTTTGGCCGGGTCGATGTGCTGGTGAACAACGCTGGCATCCTGCGCGACAAGACCTTCCACAAGATGGAAGACGCCGACTGGGACCAGGTCTATCGGATTCATGTCGAAGGCGCCTACAAGGTCACTCACGCTGCCTGGCCGCATCTGCGCGAGCAAAACTGGGGGCGAGTGATATTTACCGCTTCGACCTCGGGCATCTATGGCAATTTTGGCCAAGCTAACTACGGCATGGCCAAGCTCGGTCTGTATGGCCTGACCCGAACCTTGGCCATTGAAGGGCGCAAGCACGGCATCCTGGTCAATGCCATCGCCCCCACCGGTGGTACCCGGATGACCGAAGGGCTGATTCCCCAGCAGGTGTTCGAGCGCTTGAAGCCCGAACTGATCAGCCCGCTGGTGGTGTACCTGGGCAGCGAGCAGTGCCAGGACAGTGGCCAATTGTTCGAAGTGGGCGGTGGTTGGGTAGGCAAGGTGCGTTGGGAGCGCAGCGTGGGCGTAGGGTTCGATCCGCGTGAAGGCTTCACCCCCGAACAGGTAGCCGATCACTGGGCGCAGATTGGTGATTTCGAAGGCGCGCTGCATCCCGAAGACAGCTTGCAGGCGTTGCAGCAAATGATGGCCAATCTGCAAAAATATCCGCTGAGTTGAACAGCAGATTCTTGCAGGCATAAAAAAGGCCGCTGCAAGCGCAGCGGCCAATCGAGACGTTAGATCAAGGAGCTTCAAAATCAACGTCGGTGAACCTGGGGTGGCGCGAAAGGCGGGGGGAGGGCCCTTCGCGCTAACCAGTGAGATAAGAATAAGCGCTTGATCCTGTGGGAAAAATAGTCGCTTCTGACATTCTCTATTACATCTTGGGTGATAATCGCGCGGCCTTGATTCGCTGATCGATCCGGGTTGCTTGTTCCCGATCCTCCATATCCCATCGTGCAGTCAGTGAAGCGGGGGGCACGGAGCAAGTGTTGGAGCACGAGAGCAAGATCAGTCGCCGTGAGGGATCCGCTATTGGCGAAATGCGTTAGGCAGCGGCCAGCGGCATGACAGCCGTCTAGGCATTCAAATCCCGGGCTCGCGCTGATAACCCATCCGCCTGCTGACTGCCTCCACGGCAGCCAGCAGGCGCTGCGCCGCTGGGCCCTGCTCATCGGCGTGGAAGATCGAAGTCGGGCCGACCACAGTCATCACCGCAGCGATCTGGCCCATGGCGTTGAATACCGGCGCTGACAGGGCATCCACCCCCGGCATCAGCAAGCCGTGCACATGGTGCAGGCCACGCTCGCGTATCCCCTCCAGCAGGGGGTCATAATCACTGGCGCTTTGCTTGAGCACCGCCAGCTCCCGCTCCAGCAAATCCTGCGTCTCGCGCGCCGGCAGATGAGCGGCGAACACCAGTCCGGTCGACGAGCTGAGCAGCGGCAACACTGAGCCGATCTGGGTCACCACGGTTACCGCACGCACCGCCGGCTCGATACTGACCACCGTTGCCCCCTGATTCCCCCACACCGCGATGAAGCAGCTCTCATTGAGCTCGTCGCGCAATTGCGACAGCGGCAGTGCGGCCACCTTGAGCACATCGATGCTGCCCAGCGCCGCCATCCCCACGCGCAGTGCTTCACGTCCCAGCCCATAGTGGTTGGTGCTTGGGTCCTGCTCGGCAAAGCCGCTGGAGATCAGCGCCTGCAAGTAGCGATGGACCTTGCTGGCAGGCATCTGCACGTGTTCGGCCAGGCGCGACAGCGAGGTTGAGGGCGACAGTTCGGCGAGCGCCTTGAGGATGTCGGTACCGACTTCCGCCGAGCGGACCTTCTGCTTGCCGGTGTCGGCAGGGTTGCGGGCGGTGGTCATGGGGCTGGGCATCCGGGGAAGACTGAGGGCGTCTTTATAGCTTGACGCCTTGATGCAATCAAATTACGTTATTCGTAATCTGATTACGATAAAAACAATGCAGACGCGCTACCGGTGCTTGCCGCATGGGCAATTGAGCTGGCAGCAGCTGCCAGCATGGCTCGCTTCGAGCCCGGAGGCATCGATGACTCGCGACACGTCCCCCGCAATCGACTACCTGAGCGGCTTCGGCAACGAATTCGCCAGCGAGGCGCTGCCTGGCGCTCTGCCGGTCGGGCAGAACTCGCCGCAAAAAGCGCCCTATGGCCTGTACGCCGAGCTGTTGTCGGGCACCGCGTTCACCATGACCCGTAGCGAGCTGCGCCGCACCTGGCTGTACCGCATTCGTCCCTCGGCGCTGCACCCGCGCTTCGAGCGGCTGGAACGCCAGCCGCTGGCAGGCTCACTTGGAGCGGTTACGCCTAACCGCCTGCGCTGGAGCCCGCAGCCGATTCCCAGCGAGCCGACCGATTTCATCGAGGGCTGGCTGCCGATGGTGGCCAACTCGGCGACCGATAAACCTGCGGGCGTGAGCATCTACATCTACCGCGCCAACCGTTCGATGGAGCGGGTGTTCTTCAACGCCGATGGCGAGCTGCTGCTGGTGCCCGAGCAGGGCCGCCTGCGTATCGCCACTGAATTGGGCGTGATGCAAGTCGAACCGCTGGAAATCGCGGTAATCCCGCGAGGCATGAAGTTTCGCGTCGAACTGCTCGATGGCCAAGCGCGTGGCTATATCGCCGAGAACCACGGCGCACCGCTACGCCTGCCCGACCTCGGCCCGATTGGCAGCAACGGCCTGGCCAACCCGCGTGACTTCCTCACCCCGGTGGCACACTACGAAGAGACCAGCGGCCCGGTGCAGCTGGTGCAGAAGTTCCTCGGCGAACACTGGGCCTGCGAGCTGCAGCACTCGCCGCTGGACGTGGTCGCCTGGCATGGCAGCAACGTGCCGTACAAGTACGACCTGCGCCGTTTCAACACCATTGGCACGGTCAGCTTCGATCACCCAGACCCTTCGATCTTCACGGTATTGACCTCGCCGACCAGCGTTCACGGTCTGGCCAACATGGACTTCGTGATTTTCCCACCGCGCTGGATGGTGGCCGAGAATACCTTCCGTCCACCCTGGTTCCACCGCAACCTGATGAATGAGTTCATGGGCCTGATCCAGGGTGCCTACGATGCCAAGGCCGAAGGCTTCCTGCCCGGCGGCGCTTCGCTGCATGGGGTGATGAGCGCCCACGGCCCGGACGCCGAGACCTGCAGCAAAGCCATCAGCGCCGAGCTTGCCCCGCAGAAAATCGACAACACCATGGCCTTCATGTTCGAGACCAGCCAAGTGCTGCGTCCGAGTCAGCAAGCCCTTGAATGCCCGCAATTGCAGGCCGACTACGATAGTTGCTGGGCCACCTTGCCGAGCACCTTCAACCCGAACCGGAGATAACCCATGAACCAGACCGCCATCGCCCGTAGCTGGGTCGAGCACGCCAACGGCCATCGCGATTTCCCTCTGCAAAACCTGCCGCTGGGCATCTTCAGCCGCCCGGGTGAAGCCTTGCGCTGCGGCGTGGCCATTGGTGATGCGATCCTCGACCTGGACGCGGTGCTCGCTGCCGGACTGTTCGAGGGTCAGGCCAAAGAAGCTGCACAGGCGACCCAAGGTGGTGCGCTGAACGCCTATTTCGCCCTCGGCCGCAGCGCTCGGGTGGCCTTGCGTGAGCGTCTGCTGGCGCTGCTCGGCGAGCACAGCGAGCACCAGGCTGCGCTCACGTCGGCGCTGTATCCAGCCAGCGAGTGCCAGCTGCACCTGCCGGCCAAGGTTGGCGACTACACCGATTTCTACGTCGGTATCGAGCACGCCAAGAACGTTGGCAAGCTGTTTCGCCCCGACAACCCGCTGCTGCCTAACTACAAGTACGTCCCGATCGGTTATCACGGCCGCGCCTCGACCCTGCGCCCCTCCGGCACCGAGGTGCGCCGGCCCAAGGGCCAGACCCTGCCAGCCGGCCAGACTGAGCCCGTTTTCGGCCCTTGTGCACGCCTGGACTACGAGCTGGAACTGGGCATCTGGATCGGCCAGGGCAACCCTATGGGCGAGTCGATCGCCATCGGCGATGCCGCCGAGCACGTGGCGGGCTACTGCCTGCTCAACGACTGGTCGGCGCGCGATATCCAGGCCTGGGAATACCAGCCGCTGGGGCCATTCCTGTCCAAGAGCTTCATCACCAGCCTGTCGCCTTGGGTGATTACTGCCGAAGCCCTGGAGCCGTTCCGCTGCGCCCAGCCGGCACGCCCTGAAGGCGATCCGCAGCCGCTGTCGTACCTGCTGGATAAACGCGACCAGGCCAATGGCGCCTTCGACATCGAACTGGAAGTGCTGCTGATCACCGAGCGCATGCGCGAGCAAGGCTTGCCGGCGCATCGCTTGACCCTGAGCAACACCCGCAGCATGTACTGGACCGTGGCGCAGATGGTCGCGCACCACAGCGTCAACGGCTGCCAGTTGCAGCCGGGTGACCTGTTCGGCTCGGGCACCCTGTCCGGTGCCCAACCAGGCTCGTTCGGCAGCCTGCTGGAGATCACCGAAGGCGGCAAGCAGCCAATCGAATTGGCCAGCGGCGAGGTGCGCAAGTTCCTTGAAGATGGTGACGAGATCATCCTGCGTGCGCGCTGCAGCAAGGATGGCGTGGCCAGCATCGGCTTCGGCGAATGCCGCGGCAAGGTCGTCGCGGCTAACTAAGAGGGTAGGGTGATGGAGCTGTTCACTTATTTCCGTTCCACCTCCTCCTACCGGGTGCGCATTGCCCTGGCGCTAAAGGGTCTGGATTACCAGGCCCTGCCGGTCAACCTACTCGAGGGCGAGCACCGCGCGGATGATTATCGGGCGGTGAACCCTCAAGGGCGAGTGCCGGCGCTACGGACTGACAGTGGTGAGGTGCTGGTGCAGTCCCCGGCGATTATCGAGTACCTGGAAGAGGTCTATCCGCAGCCGGCGCTGTTGCCCGCTGCGCCTGAGGCGCGGGCCAAGGTGCGCGGGGTGGCGGCGTTGATTGGCTGCGATATTCACCCGCTGCACAACGTCAGTGTGCTCAACCAGCTGCGCCAGTTGGGCCATGACGAAGGGCAGGTCAATCAGTGGATTGGCCACTGGATTGGCCAGGGTTTGGCGGCTGTGGAGCAGTTGATCGGTGATAACGGCTTCTGCTTCGGCGAGACGCCGGGGTTGGCCGATCTCTATCTGATCCCCCAGCTGTACGCGGCCGAACGGTTCAATGTCGAGCTCACTGCGTACCCACGAATCCGCCGGGTAGCGGCGCTGGCCCAGCAGCATCCGGCCTTCGTCCAGGCGCATCCCGCCCAGCAGCCAGACACCCCGGCTCAGTGAATCGACTGGTTGCTGGCGGGTAGATGGCCCAGCCGCTCGCTCAGTTTCACCCGCTGCACGGGGTCGTCGGTCAGCAGTAGAGCATGCTCCAGATCGAAGCGTTCGGCCTGCGGGCAATCCAGGCGCTGATACAGCGTTGCCCGCGCCAGGTAGTCGCTGACCAGCACCGGCCCCAACTGCATCACCCGCTCGGCATCGATCAGTGCCGCCAGGTCGTTGTCGTTGCTGATGTGCAACTGGCGCAGGTTACGCGACAGCCGTTGCAGCATCTGCCTAGGGCTGGCCACTTGCATGTGGTCGGCGCTCAGCGCGACTTGCGGGCCGAACTGGCGGGCCAACAGCTGGCGGCATTCAGCCGGATACAGACGGCGTCCGCCACACGGGTCGAGCAAGTGGTCGGCGCCGGGTACTCGCAGCAGGAAATGACCGGGAAAGTTCACCCCTTCCAGCGGGATCGACAAACGCCTGGCCAGCTCCAGCGCCAGAATCGCCAGCACCAGCGGTTGGCCACGACGGCGCAGCAAGACCTTGTCCATTAATGCCGCATGCGGCCGCAGCGGGTGGTATTCGTCCTGGGCAAAGCCTAATGCAGTGAGCTGGCGCAGCAGCGGTTGCGCCAGTTCGCTGACTGGCAGCATCGGCAGACTGGCATTGATCTCTCGTTGCAGGTCATTGAGCCGGGCAAGGCTGTCCGCGGGCTCGACGCTGCGGTCGTGCTCGGCGGCAATCCATAACGAGGCTTCCAGCAGGGCGACCGGCTCGCGTTCCAGGCAGGCCAGGCAGGCTTGACGTGGCTTCATGAAAATCTCCCAACACGCTTAACTATTAGCTCTGGCGCGCGGTTTCGTCCAGTGGTCCGGCTGCGATACATGGGCTTGTGGGCTGCCTATACTGTGTGGAGCACCTCTTCGGGGAGCCCGTTGATGTTCGCGCTCATGCAAAGCACCCGCACTCAGTCTCTGCACCTGTTCATTGACCCACCTACCGGCCTCAAGGCGGTGGTGGTCATCCACAGCGAGCAGCTGGGCCCGGCTTTGGGCGGCTGCCGCTACTTGCCGTACGCCGATGACGAAAGCGCCATGACCGACGCTATTCGCCTGGCCCAAGGCATGAGCTACAAAGCGGCGTTGGCGGGGCTACCGGTGGGCGGCGGTAAAGCAGTCATCGTGCGTAACCCGCATGTGGAAAACCGCGCGGCGCTGTTCGAGGCATTCGGGCGATTTGTCGACAGCTTGCAGGGGCGTTTCATTACCGCCGTCGACAGTGGCACCTCGACCCTGGACATGGACTGCATTGCCCAAACCACCCCGCATGTCACCAGCACCACTGCCTCGGGCGATCCCTCACCGCATGCAGCCATGGGCGTATTTGCCGGGATTCGCGCGACTTCGATGGCGCGTCTGGGTAGCGACAATCTCGAAGGTTTGCGGGTTGCGGTACAAGGGTTGGGCAATGTCGGTTATGCATTGGCTGAGCAGCTGCATGCGGCGGGTGCGGAATTACTGGTCAGTGACTTGGACCCTGGCAAAGTGCGCCTGGCGGTGGAGCAGTTCAATGCCCATCCGGTGATCAATGACGCCTTGATCAGCACGCCCTGCGATATTTTCGCGCCTTGTGGTGTTGGCCCGGTACTCAATGGCCAAAGCGTGATGCAGCTGCGTTGCGCAGCGGTGGCGGGTGCGGCGAACAACCAGCTGACCACCTTGCAAGTGGCCGATCAGTTGGAAAAACGCGGAATTCTGTATGCGCCTGATTATGTGATCAATGCCGGTGGCTTGATCTATGTGGCGCTGAGACATCGTGGCGAAGACCTGGGCACCATCACTGCGCATCTGGCACGCATTCCTACGCGGCTGACGGAAGTGTTCGCGCATGCTCAGGCGGAGAAACGCTCACCGGCGCGGGTGGCGCAGATGTTGGCCGAGCGGTTGCTTTACGGATGATCCGGGTTTGATGTTGTCTGTTCTGGCCTCTTCGCGGGCAAGCCCGCTCCCACAGGGATTGCGCTGTTCTCAGGTTAAGCGCTGTACCTGTGGGAGCGGGCTTGCCCGCGAAGAGGCCAGAACAGGCCCCCCAAAACTTATTCCTCGCCACCACCCTCAAGCAACTCCGCCAACGCATCCGGCTGGCTCTTGAACGCCCGGGCAAACACATCGCGGTTCTTGGCCATGTAGATACCGGCTTCCTCGACCTGCTGTTCAGTCAACGAAGGCACCGCCTTTTGCAGCACCTCAGCCAGGCGCTCGGCGAGTTCGAGCATCTTGTCGTGACGATCGGCTTCGGCTTTATCCATGATTTAGCGGAACGCGTAGTGTCCACTTGAGGTGCGCTAATCGGAACGTTTTAGCCTTTTGCAGCCTTGCTCGATTGGCGAGGTGAGCTAAGGTAAACATTGCGCCAGTGCAGCGCATAAGGAGCATGGTTAGCGGTAAGACGACGGGATCGCCCGCGGCCCCGCATCCGTACCCACGACTTTTAACTTGTCGAGTACGAGGCCATGCTGCTATTCAATTTCCAGTCCGTTTGCATACATTCGTCGAGTCTTAGCGAGATTCGCGGTGTGTTTTTCTCTCAGCTCATTGAAAGGTTTAATATATTTCTACGGTATATCGTTTGCTATCGGCATGTTGAGAGTGTTTGCTTGGTGGCGCGATATATTCAGAGAATACGCTTCTTCAATAGTTTTGAACGCCTCGGTGCAGTGTTTTATTCCTACGGCGTAATAAAATAATATGTCCTCTATATCTAGGGTCGTAAGTCTGACTTTTGTTGTTCATAAGTTCAAGGTGGGTGTGTTGTCCAGGTGCATGCTCGTGCATGCTGAAACTAGTTCCCCATCTATGTGTGTAAGCTTATACGAGGCGACTTACTCAAAAAGTAGTCGTAGGTATAAGGGGACAATTAATACTGTTTTGCATCACGTAGCTTATTTGTTTACATGGGCGGAAAATAATCTGCCAGACCTTGAGTGTCGGTTACTCAAGGGTTGTGGAGTGGATTTCCAAGATATAAAAAAATTTGGAAACTGGCTTGATAAAAACATTAAGTCAAAGACGGATGGTAAACAAGTTTGCGGTTATCCTCGTGAGATTATGGGTAACTGTAAAAGGTTTGTAATATGGTTTGTTGAAAGCTGCGCGCCAATTAGCTCTAGAGGTTTGGGTGTAAACTATAATTTCCATGAGCTTATTAAGGCGCATGAATTATGCTGGCTTCGGTGCATGTCAGGGAATACCAATGATCCCATCGCTCCTAATATCACGGATGAACAGTTATGTAATATTGAAGCGATTCTGCACAATGCCCTATCAGACAGCGGTGACGAAGACAGTTCTGCTGTTAGAAACTATCTGATCTATCGGTTAATACGAGCATTTGGTTTGCGTATTGGCGAAGCCTTGGCGCTGAGGTTAAGTGATTTAAAATTGAACGGTGCACATCCATCACTAGAAATTACAAGAATAGATGAGCGCGGTGCTGAGTATCAAGATCCGAGGTCGCCATATCACCCAAAAGTTAAAACTTTGTCTAGGTTGCTCTATTTTGATCCTGGTGATAAAGATTTGCTTGCTTTGTTAGAGCAATACATATCTTTCCATAGGGTAAAAATCGCAGATGTTGGGGGTAAGAGGCGGGCTTCAATATTCTTGGGGCACGATTTTATCTTTATTGAACATGGTGATAAAAGCTCGGCGCGACCTCTTTCGTGTTCAGCAGCTACCAAAATCGCTTCGTCTATAAGTGCGCAGGTTGGATTCAAATTTCATTGGCATGTTCTTAGGCATGCCACCTTTAACCGCCTTTACGAAGCCGCCTCTAATTTAAAAGATAACGCCACTGAAATGGATCATATCGTTTATATGGGTGGGTGGGCTAGTTCTGAGTCTCTTCGCATATACGCTCGTCGAGCAATACGTGATAGCGCTCTACGAAAGTTAAATAGAATTAACCAAATGGGGGCTTCTGGATGAGCATCGAAATGGACGAGTTTGGGGACTACAGGGATGACCTCGGAACTCTTTATGTTAAATCTGGGAAAAGGCAGCCTGTATTTGTAAAAGTGGAAGAATCTGTAATTCAAGGTCGATGGCGCCGTGTGAACTGCAAACTGGATCTAACTGGTCTCGAACTGCCTAAATGTATCGTGACAGCCGCTTATCAATTCGCGATAAGTCGGCTGGAAACTTGTGTGCCGACCGTTTTAATCGGTATGGACAAGCTAATGCGAAATTTGGCAGCGAATTGGAAGTCTGGCTGGCTAGATTTCTCTTCGCTTAGTTTACCTCAATTAATCATGTTGTTAGCTGAATATAGAAAGGATTTAAAGACTCACTTTAGAAAATTTTACATGTATTGCGCGATACATGGTTTTTGTGGGGCTGATGAGTCTTTTGCCATTGAATTAGAAGCTCTTACTTTCTCAAGCGCTAAACCTATGCTGGCGGTACTTCAATGGCACGAAACCAAAGGAGCAATGACTGCAGCTGAGCAGGAAGTCGTGCGAACAGAAATGATTAATAAGAAAATGGGCGAAACGATAACAGAGACGACGTCGAGATTATATACATGGATACTATTCGAAACTTTAAAGCGGCCATCACAAGTCGGTGATATTGAGTCTGACGCGTTATGGAGGCCCAGCTCTAGTAACGACTCGCAATATTTCTTAAGGATACCGAAAGCGAAGTATCAGGCAGGTCAGAGCGATGAAATGTGGCCGATTACAAGGGGGTTGGCACATGCAATTGTCGAGTACTCAGCGCACGACTTCGTGCGTATGGCTCAGAAGGAAACAGGATACTTGTTGGTGTCCTCAGTATTTGGGTTTCGAAGTAGGCTTGGAGTTAATTTAAATAAATGGTTCAAGGCTAGGAAAATCATCAGTCCACGAACTTTAAAGCCGCTCGTAATAACCCCCTATAGGATTAGGCATACTGGTGCTACGCAGATGGCTATGTTAGGTGCTTCTGCTCACGAAATTCAATATATACTCGAACATCGTACGCCTTATGCAGTTCAGGTTTACATTGACAGCTTAGCCTCAGAGTTATGTCCTTTAATTGATCAAGTAGGAAGAAGGCTGGGAGGGTTATTCTCAAGTCTCAATGACTTCTTTTTTCAAGGTGCTATTAGCTCCGAAGGAAAAGGTGCTCCGATTCTAATTCCGTCTTCGGAGCAGCCCGCAGTAGTTGGTGGGTGTTCGAAGAAAACTACTTGCAATAAGCACCCTTTTTTTCAGTGTTACAACGGGTGTCGTTATTTCTTGGCTTGGAGGGAGGCAGATCATACGCGATCATTATCTTATCTCGAAGGCGAGCTAGAGCGATGGAGAGTTTCGGAAGGGCGAAATGAGAGAAGTAAAGTGATCAAAGATCTTGAGCAGGTGTATCGCTCAGTTTTGGATGTCGTGGAAAGGATTAAAAAGGGGGGCTGAAAAAGAATGAGTATACAGGATAAGTTGTTGGTTAGTGGTGTTCCTGATGCTCTGCTTGCCACCGCTGAAATTTCTATCGCGCGTTTGGATGCACATGTCGACTTTTTTTCCGATGTTTGGGAAATTCTACCGTGGGAAAATAGACCTGGTAACCGTAAAAAGATGCCTCTTCGGTTTGATAAGTTTACAAATAAGGGAGCCAAGGTTATTGCAAAAATATACATTGCTGAAAAGCGAGTTAACAGACGAATATGCGCGGCGACAATATATTCAATACACCGAGCATTATTTGAGCTTGATGGACAGATCGGTACGAAAGATTTCGAAAAAATTAATACCTCAGATTTCGATGCCATTCAGCTTTCATACATCAGGCGAGGGCATCAAGGAAAAGTGCCTTCATTGACACTTCTTCAGTCATTCGCGATCTGGTTGCGCAATAAATTAGGTCTATCGATCAGTTATGACGCTCCGAAGCTTAGAGTGGGTATTAGGCACGGTCGACACGGAACGGAAGAGGGAAGAGCCGCAAAGCTAATGTCTCTGGAGGTTATAGCAAGGTTGTTCAGTCTCGCTCAAGCGCCACATGTCAGTATGCGTGATAAGTTTTTTTTGAACGCCATTGTGCTAGCTGCCGCCACTGGTATGAGAATTAAAGAGCTAGCTTGTCTTCCTGTGGATTGTTTAGTTGATCAAGCTGGAAAATGGGTTGTTAGATTGTTTCCTGAAAAAGGAGGCCTTATAACATATCGGCCTTTTCCGCAAGATATGTACCCAGCAGTTCGAAGTGCCGTCGAATACATTAAACAGAACACGGCTGATGGTAGAAGCATAGCGCTTAATTTAAAAATCCAACCCGGACTAGATTGGCAGCTGATTAGAAGATCAGAAAAAGCCTTGCGCTATTTTGCTGCAAAGTTTGCTTCAGAGTGGATGGATAAGATGAGTTTGTTTACTCCCAATGGAGTCTATTTCCGGACAAGTGATCAGTTTGTTGATGCTATTGGTTTGACAGCTAGGCTAGGGTCTGCCGCTGAAACTGCGAAATATTTAGGCACGAGCTTTCGAGTGGTTAGAAAGCTAATCGCTTGTCAGGAAGGAATGAAAAAAAATCAGTATCTTTATGAACAGCCTTTTGGAGTTTTTCATGTTCTTGATTCGAATGTCTCCAATTGGAAAGAGCGCATCGCGTTTCATCCACATGTTCCGACAGTGAAAAATATGGAGGCTCATTATGAAACCGCACTCAATGATTACGATCATATACGCATGCCTGTAATGGAGGTTCTTGATGAAGCCGTTATACGCCAGATAGAAGGTGCTCGTCCTGTATTTAAAGAAGATCCGCTATTCGAAAAAACATATGAAAGAAAGTTGCAGCCTGTTGTGCGGACAGCTAATAGTGTCTTGTTAGAGCCAGAGGATGCTCTCTTTATAATCCCAAGATACTTTTTAAGCACTCACATGCGTGCGCGTTCAAATCAATATACGACTGTCTCAAGCGGCATGTTTTCAGTCTGGTTGTTCGATTGTAGTAAGAGCGGAAATTCGCTATTCTTTGAAAATAATGTAGTCGATCCTAAAACTGGTGAGATTGTCAAGTTTACTTGGCACGATTTGCGGCACTGGTTAGATACAACTTATAAACAAGGCGGCCTGTCGGAACTCCAGGTCAATACTATCTTGGGAAGAAAGGATCAGAAGCAAGGCGCAGTCTATGACCAAACACCAGCGCTTGAACGGTCAGCAGTAGTCCATGAGCTAATTGCGAGTATTAGAGGCAATAAGGCTGTCGGGGTAGTTCAAGATACGTTTAACGAAATTTCCCTGGCTAACCGCCAAACCGCAGAAGCCTACTTACTCGCTGCGGTGCGTATTGTAAATCCAATGCCGCATGGGGGATGTCTTCATAATCTTGCACTCAAACCTTGCCCTCATAGCCTTTCTTGCTTTGTAGAGGGCCCGTCAGGGGAGCCATGCGATCACTTGATTATCGATTCGACTGACAAGGCTCAATATGTGGAATTAAAGTGGGTAAGGGATAACGCGGAAACACTTCAGGAATACATAAAATCTGCAGGTGGAGAATCTAGCCCACAATTTACTCACTTTCAGAATGTCGCAAAGTCTGCAGATAGAATTCTTAATCAGATACTTTCAAAAACTAAGACGTAGGAGTGCATATTGTATGCAGCTCAGAGGTCAGAAGTTACAGAAATTCCTAGAGCAATGTTTGTTGGATGATATTAATTTAAAGTTATCTGAAGGTGCTAGATTTCGATATAGCCAAAAGGCCTTTGCTGCGCGTGCAGGTGTCTCGCGCCAGACAATCAGAGCCCATCAAGAGTTTATTGATGAATTGCTTTTGGTACATAATTTGAATCGAAGGGTTTTGGATAAAAATGCGAGGGTTTCTAGTCTGCAAAAGTTGGTGGATAAAATGGGTTTGGAGTTGGCGTTGGCTACTAGAAGGTATGAGTCGATGCGAGCGCAGTACTTAATGATATTTGAAGTGTTGGTTGAAGAGTCCTTTGATGTATCTAAGTTGGCTCCAGTTGCTGTCAAAAAAAAATCTCTTCCGTCGAGCGCCGATAAATGTCCGGTGTGCGGTTGCTAAGCCGCCCCTGTAAAGGGGTGAATTACTCAATATCTTTATTTGTGGGTTTCAAGATTGTGCTGGACTACCTGGAGCGCACGCGCTTAGGTATTTACCATTAGCGGCGGCCCTTCAGGCGATACGATCACTCGGGGCTGATCTGCTCTCATACGCTCGCTGACGTAAGGAGATACGGATGAAAGTTATCGGCAAGGTCGAAATAGAAGGCGTCAGTGATGTCGTTTGCGATGTCTGCCGATTCACCACAAGGGTAGATGGCGGAGGCCTTCAATTCGCAACGTTGCAGGCTCATTGGGGCTATGGATCAAAGCATGACGGTGAGCGGTGGGAGATACACTTGTGTGAGAGCTGCTTTTTTCAAGCTGTTGCCGGCCTTAAACAAGAGAGGCGTACACAAGGGCTTTTCGACGAGAGCGGTGGTATGCCGGCCGACGATTTCGGCTTGGTAACGAAAGATGATTTCTTCAACGACGGAGGATGATGCTTGTATCCACAGCGCGCCCCGTTCAGCGCAGACCTCGCAGAAAAGCGAATAAAGCCCTTCAAGATCCTGGCGTGTGGTCTGTCTATCGTCCATGTCCATCCTTCAGTCCAAACCTAGCCCCCCTTCTATTCATTGAGAGTGGGCAGGCAAACTGGCTCATCGTGTAATTCGCTGTCTACGACTTGTCGGGGGCTAACCCATAGCCACCTTCATGAACGTGCGGACCAGGCCGCACGTTCTCGCAGAAAGTGATCGGTCATCATTTGGGAAGGGCGTAGGCTACGACGTAATCGCCTTTTTGAGTCGTCGATAAGTTGCCTCCGGCACTGATGACGACGAACTGCCGACCACTTGATGGCGAAACGTAGGTCATCGGGACGGTTTCTGCGCCTACTGGTAAGCGGCTCTTCCAGAGTTCTCGACCGGTTCGAGTATCCAGCGCTCTCAGGTAGTTATCCTGAGTGGCGGCCATGACTATCAGACCTGAAGCTGTCGTGATGGGGCCGCCCCGGGTCGTCACACGCCTTCTTAATGTCGGAGTATCTGCATGCCTAGTGACAACTTGCGCGACATCCAGGCTTTCCTTGCGATCGCACAGGAGAGGAGCTTTACCCGTGCAGCCGCCAAGCTGGGCGTTTCCCAATCTGCGCTCAGCCATACCCTCAGAGCGTTGGAATCGCGCCTGGGCCTGCGACTGCTCACCCGCACAACCCGCAGTGTGTCGCCAACAGAAGCCGGAGAGCGTTTGATTGCAAGCGTTGCCCCACGCTTTGAGGCCATCCGGGAAGAGTTGGTCTCGTTCGAGGAGCTTCGGGATAAGCCTGCCGGGACGGTGTGCATCAACGCTTCCGAGTTCGCAATCACGACGATGCTTTGGCCGAAACTCTCGGAGCTCCAGCCCAAGTACCCGGATGTGAAGATTGAACTGTCGATTGATCCGGGAGTAGGTGAGGTCGCTGTCGAAGGGTTTGATGCCGGCGTCCGCTTCGGTGATCAAATTGCCAGGGGCATGATAGCAGTTAGGATTTCATCAGATGTCCGCATGGCGGTTGGACGCAATGCGAAAGTGGTCCCATCGTCGAGATCCGCGCGGGCGATGTCATATGGTGCCCTCCAGGCCATGCTGACCATAGCTAAATGTAAATGCGTTGGGGGCGGGGTAAAAAAGGGGCATTGTGACATTTTCATCGAAAAACGGAGCGAATCGCTCTGAAAGGCCCGATTTTACTGGGTTCATAAACAGGCGCCGCAACGAAGCGTTGACCCTTGTTTACAAGGAGTATAAATAGCGCTGTGTGACATCCTTTGAGAACGATCATGGCTGACAATGCGCTCATCGATCTGCTGAAGCAAACCGGGCCCCTGCTGAGCAGTGATTTATCCAAGCTCCTAGAAACCAAATCTGGACTGACCCCTGAAGCGGCCAGAAAGCGTGTCGAGCGCGGGTGCGCTGGCATGACCCGTCTCAATCACATCATCTTTCCCCATCGGGCGCGCTTCTGCTATCTCCAAGATGACTATGGTTCTCCTTTGTTCTTCGACAATTTGATGGAGGCCCTGAAGAAAACGCGCAGCTCCTATTTCGCGGCATTACAAGCTCTCGCGCTTCGCGGCAACGTGATGCCTCGCCGGCATTTTCTTATCGCCTGCGGTGCGCCAGTAGCTCAGAAGAAACACATCTCAGCAGAAACCCTGCTGGAGCGTCTGGTGAAAGCCACGCTTGTAAAGGAGGTGGCACTCCCAGGTGGCGAATCCTGTGTGGTGCGATGCGATCACCACCAGATGCTCGAAATGACCTCCATGTGGGCAAAGATGAAAGGCCGGCTCATTGCAGAGAAGGTAACCCTCTTGGCCGTAAAGGATTGGGCCCGCAACCTGGGTATGGTGAGCTACGACTCTGTTGAAACACGCGAGGATGAGGGGTTAGAGGCGTTACCCAAGGTCGGAACGTTCAATTGGGACTTGGCCGGCCCTTCCTACTTATTTCCGATGCGAGAATACGTCAGCACAGCTCTCAAACCAGGCTTCTTCGTTTGCGACCTGGCGCTAAACGGGTGGGTAAATGCCGCCCACCTAGCAGGGTTCGTCAACAAATGCGTGACGCTTCGCAGTCTCAAGAAGGTGGGCAAATGCCTTCAGATTTTTGTCGCTGAAAGCTACCAAACTGAAGCTTTTGCTCTTCTCAAGGAGCAGGGCATCATTCCGGCGACAACCGAGAGCCTGTTTGGCCGGGATGTGGCAGTAGCTTTGAAGAACCTTTGTACTGTATTGACCGACACCGCAAAGCTCACTCAAAACCCGGAAGCGCTGGATAAAATTTTCAACGATTTATCCCGGATCGAAGGCGCGGCTTCCACGCTGCGCGGCAGCCTTTTTGAATTCGCGGTTGCCCAGATCGCGCGGTCTACGTTTTTGGGATATCCCCAGGAGATGAACCGGATTGTCAAAGATAGCATCGGTGCGGAAGCGGAAATCGACGTGCTGGTACACCGTCCGAATCATGAAGTCGTGTTCATCGAGTGCAAGGGAATACACCCGATCAGCACCTTAGATGACGCCGAAGTGGAGAAATGGCTGCTCAAGCGCATTCCTGTGATCAGGGGGTTTGTCAAAACGCACTCCGAATGGTCTGGCATCTGCCAAAGGTTCGAGCTGTGGACGAGCGGCAAGCTTTCCGAAAATGCGACTGCGATGGTGAACGCAGCGCGCGCGAAGAACCCCAAATTGGATATCCAGCTACGTGATTCCGAATACGTCCTTGCTCAAGCCATGAGTAGCAATGATCAGGGGCTGATCAAAGCCTATCGCCAGCACTTCGTGACTCATCCAATGCAGGAGTTTGAAGAAGCCCGCCAACGTGAGCAGCGGAAGGCCGAAAAAGCCAAGGCTAGGTTGAACGCACCTACCTCACAGCCCTCAACCGCGCTACCGGTTAGTCCTCCATCAGCCAGTGCATTGGCCATCTCCACTTTAGCGAACCTTTAATTTTCCCTGCTCGGTAGAAAAAATGAACGCAACAAACAGTCTGGATAGAGCTGAAAGATTTGGTGAAATCTGCCAAGCAATCGGCTTCACCTTGTGGCAGCTACAGATGCTTGAGGGATCAACCGCCCAATTTTTCGTATTGGTCGAGCAAGCCGTACCGCAGATGGGGGAGGAGGAAGGCAACATTCTTGTAACAGAGGCTCAGAAGAAGACCTTCGGAGGCAGCATTTCGCGCCTATCCAGAAGTGAACATCTTCCGAAAGACGTACTGGTGCGCTTCCAGTCCCTACTAAAAGACCGCAACTGGCTGGTGCATAGCTCCAACGCGGATAGCAAGAAAGCTTTGAATGACGAAGCTGCCTATGTTGGGCTTCACAGAAAGCTGGAATCTATCGTGGAGGAGTCTGCACAGTTGTTGAGGGAAATTCTGGCACTCTCGGAAAAATTCGTCCTTGGACACGGTGTGTCGATGGCGGATCTTGAGACCCGAACTGCCGAAATACTCAAAGAGTGGCAGAGCGAGATGGCCCACCCCGAGCTCAACCCGCTATTCAACGCGGAATATTCTCTTTGAGTACACGAATTCATTAGTCTATGACGCAGTCACCCCGAGGGTATAGTTGGGCCAATACAGGTTCTTGACCTGGGCATTTTGTATCTGCGCCCTGGTACAGAGAGGATCACGTCGCTCAGGCTACCCATCGCGGGCAGGAGCGTTGCTGACTTCCTAAGCTCTTGATGCCTGAAGCGGCCAGTGTGCGGGTCGGACCTGCCGAAATGGCGCTGACGCGAGTGCCTTCCGGGCCCAGGCTGCCGGATAGGTAGCGCACACCGGCTTCCAGGCGAGCCTTGACCGCCAATACACCTTCATGGCTGTGCTGCTGCATCTGCTCAGGGCGTGGGCACGTCGGTATGAGGTGTCTGATTGTCCCTGAACCAAGGCGCCGCTATCATCGCCCGCTTTGCCACGAAGTATCGCGGTGTTTAGTGAGAGGGATTGCTATGACGTTGTGGGGACCTGTCAACGGTGTGTTTACGGCTTCAGCGTCGTGGTTGCCGAACCTGGATTTTCTAGACAAGTTCCAATGGTTTCCCTTCATCTTGACGGCCACTGCAGCCCTCATTACCGCGTTGATCGGCGCTCGCCGTGGTGCATTGGCAGCACAGAAGATCGCGAAGAACCACAAGCAGCATGAAGAGCTCATAAAGGAAATCCGGGCCTGTAACGCTGGCATAACGATTTCTACTTTCATGCTGGATTATGCGGTAGGGGTTTACGAAGTCGCACACCCTATGCGTGAAAACTACCTAGAATCCATGCGGTTGCACAACCTTGGCACACCAGTCATTACACCACAGGAAGTTCGTGGCATTTCAGCATCGACTCCTCCAATCGTTGAGCTGAGGAAGATTATCTTTGAAGACGTGACAGCGCCAGTGAGTGCGCTGCGAGCGATAATGTCGTTGTCTCAAGCGGTAGAGCATGCAGTTAATGCCATCGAGAGCCGCAACGAGCTTCTCGAAAAATTCAGGAGCAACCAGTATCCCGACGGTTTCGGTTTTACTGAAATGTACTACGGCATACCTGTGGGCGGGGTGGCCCACAGAGATTACCACGACATCGTCATGAACCTCGCCGAGACAAGTGACGAAATGCTGTTTTTCAGTGAAGTGCTGTGCGTGGAGTTGTATGAGCACGCCTCTGCATTAAGAAAGAGCCTAAAGACGTTCTCGAAAGAGCCGGTGGTTGTCAGGAAATTGCTGTTGAGACCAGATGCAGAGGCTCGGCAGGTTCGGGTCAGAGAGAAATACAAAGATTGGTACGCGTCGATGAAGCCGATTCAAGATATGCGCCGTAAGTGGTGGCAGTTCTGGCGCAAGTAAGGTATCCCTTGGCCTATCTGCAAGGATCAGGATGCTTGAGGGGGGCGGACTCGTTGGCCGTCACCTGATGATCACCAAGCGGCACCTGAGAAAGTTAATGCGTCGCGCGCGAAGCTGCCTGCCAATAAGCAAGATGTAGAGGCGACGTTGGACTTCGTCCAGGATGGTTCGAGATAGGGTTCGCCGGCGAGCCGCGCAGGCGAGCCCGGTTGCCAGGTGGCAAGGCATTGGAGGATTTAGCAGAAATGGAAAGCTTTAAAAAGGACAACCACTACGTACCTCAGGCGTACCTGAGGCACTGGATGATCCAGGGCAAAGTCCTCGCCTACCGTCTGCTAGTGCCGCATGAAAAAAGCGCGATTTGGAAGCCGCTTTCAACCAAAAGCGTGGCCGTGCTTCGGCATCTTTATACTCGTCTCTCTGGCTCTGAGGAGACCGACGAAGTCGAGCGCTGGCTTGAACGTGATTTCGAAGGTCCAGGACTCGCATCCATCGATAAGGTAGTTAGCGAGTCGCAGTTGACCCGCGAGGATTGGAACAACCTGTTCCGCTTTGCTGTTGCGCAATCTGTCCGTACTCCTGCCCAGATGCAGAGCTTTATCAAACGGCACACTGAAACGCTTGAGGCATTCCTGTCTGAGACTATAGAGTGGTCAGTGGGCCAAATCGAGGCAGCTTCAGCCGCTGGAGTTCAACCTGAACCCCCTCCGGTTCTAGACCCTTACAGTAAGCTGCCGCTGAAGATTCAACGTTTGAAGAATGAGCATGGCGAAGAAGGCATCCAAGCCGAGATCCTGGTTGGGCGGAAATTCTGGCTCTGGCAGATCGAACACGTGCTCAAGAGCACTATCAATCGATTGCCAAATCATCGTTGGACCATCCTACACGCTCCACCTGGAGTCACCTGGCCAACGTCCGATAATCCGTTCATGAGGGTCGGAATTGGGGCGAATGGAGCACTCAGTCTTGAGGGCGGTTGGGATGTACCAGGCACAATGCTGTTCATGCCACTCAGTCCCAAGCACCTCCTGTTCACGTGTGTTGGCTCACCGCCCCCTCGGCGCGGCACCACGTCGAGTCTCGCTCAGGCAGCATTTTTCAGGACGATGATTTTGACCGGGGCCCATCACTACGTATTTGCGACAGATACGCGAGATATTGAGGAATACAGGCCCCGCACCGTCTGTCCCGAGCAGTTTAAAGCAGTACGTAAGCATTGGGCGGAATGGCATGAGACCCAGTCGAGAGAGGAACCCAATTATCCTGACATGTGATCAATCGAGTCCTTTTTGCTTTGGGCAGGTGTATCCCGACTGCACCATGGCCCTGGTGGTGCCGGGATACTGGTGAATATTCACTAATCAGCGAATTACGGAAATAAAAAAGCCCGCCGTAATGGGCGGGCTATCAGATGTCTCCGAGGGGAGGCTAAGCGCCAACGAGGTCTCGGAGCAAGCTGTCACAGGTTACGTTTTCTGGTCTGTGTCTACCAGCGTTATCAACGTAACCATGACAAGCGGGGCTAGCCGCGCATCACCTTATTCCAATCAATCTCATAACCGGCGTCTTGGAGTTCACGACTCAAGGCTTGCTTCCAACCGTCGTCGTTCATCGGCGTCCACACTACGCCTGCAAAGTCGCTTGGAATCTCAACCTGACCGCGCTTCAGTGCGCAGACTCTTTCCCGACCCAGGCAGCCGAGGAAATAACCTAGCTCCAACAGGACGTTTTGCCTTGCACGCGGCTCTAATTCCCCACCCTTTACACAGCCTTGGTCGTCAGGCGTGAGCAATACAACGGCAAATCCTACGTCTCGGTGTCTTTCTATCTTCTCGATCACCGTCCCGCCACGGTTTGCCTGCTCATGCAGAATGATTGGCTCTAGACCAAGCTTTTCAAGGAATCGAGCCACCGACTCTCTTGCTCCCTCGTCATGGCCATGGACAACGAACACTCGACCTGAGTGGACGACTCTATCTTCAGGGGATGATGTGACCTGGATCTGCCCCGAGGCTGAGAGATCCGCCAAATCCTCCTTCAAACTTTTCTGTGCTTGCTCAAGCAGAGCAATAGAGTTTTGTACCCTGCGTTGAATTGGGGTGTAGTAGTCAATCTGCTGTCCGGTACTGACGATCATCGGATAGTACGTGAGGTCTGCGGCGGCTGCGTAGGTCCGATAGGCACTGGTGTCTTCCCCGAAGCATCTGGTCAGACTGTCCTTTATGGCAACCTGCATAGTCTTAAGCTCAGGTGTGTTTCCATTCCGGACGGTGTTGAGGTCAAAAGCGTGGAGCTCTGCAATTCGTTCAGATAGCCGAGCAAGGCCACGGTCGATCTCTTGCGATGTCAGTTTCATCTTCGGCTGTGGAGGTACAACAGAGGGGGTTTTTCGTGCCATGGTCTACACATTCCTTGGTAGCGGTAGGCCATTATTGCTGATTTGAAATGTCCGATCACCCTCGGGAGGCCCCGGACGCATCTGGTCTCTTGCCCGGCCATGGGTAACTCAATGATCACTGACGCTTCGGCTGACCGTTTAGGTGCGGCTTTTAGCGGGACGAATGCCGGCAGTGAAGTCGCTGCGGGCTGATGTCGATAGAGCGGCATCCATTTGCGGATGACGTTGGCGTTGATGCCGTGGCTGATGGCAACGCTGGACACGGTTGCGCCAAGTTGCAAACATTCCTGAACTGGGTAATTGCATTCATTTGACCACCTGTTTGCATTCGACTTGACCACCCAATTGCATTCGACTTGACCAGTCGTTTGCGTTCAGCGCCGCCAGGTGCGCCTGAGGCCGGCAGGGCTTGGGTTAGAAATGAGCTCAGCTTTCTGAAAAGATGTACCCCATCACTGTTTCGAAGGGGATTGGAATGACAGCTCATGCAGAGCGGGTGTGGGATGTGGTCATCATTGGCGGTGGGCAAGCGGCGTTGGCGACTGCCTATTTTCTCCGCCGCACCGGGCTTTCGTTCGTCATGCTCGATGCCGAGGATGCGCCCGGCGGAGCTTGGCGACATGGCTGGAATTCCCTTCGGCTCTTCTCGCCAGCCACCTGGAGCTCCATACCCGGCTGGATGATGCCGCCTGTTCAGGATGGCTATCCCTCTCGCGAACATGTCGTCGATTACCTGAGCCGCTACGAAGCGCGCTATCAGTTCCCTATTGAGCGGCCAGTGCGGGTCACCTCCGTCGAGAGCCTCGGCGGTGCATTGCGTGTCCATTCCGAGCGCGGGTACTGGGACGCAAGAGCGGTAGTCAGTGCCACGGGCACCTGGAGCAACCCCAATATTCCTGCTTATCCCGGTGCCGAGCTGTTCCGTGGTCAGCAGCTGCATTCAGCTCACTATGTTGAGCCGCAGGCCTTCTCGGGCAAGCGGGTCCTGGTCGTCGGTGGCGGCAACTCCGGGGCCCAGATTCTCGCAGAGGTTTCCCAAGTAGCAGATGCGACCTGGGTAACGCCAACCGACCCACTTTTCCTGCCTGATGATGTGGACGGTCGAGTGCTGTTCGAGCGGGCGACAGAGCGCTGGAAAGCGCAGATGGAGGGCCGTGTGATTGAGCAGCCAGTCGGTGGGCTGGGCGATATCGTGATGGTCCCGCCTGTGGTCGCGGCGCGTGAGCGAGATGTTCTGCACGCTGTGCGGCCCTTCATTCGTTTCACCCCCGACGGTGTGGTCTGGACGGACGGCTCGGAGACCGCAGTCGATGCGGTGATCTGGTGCACCGGATTCAAGCCGTCGCTGGGGCACTTGGCGAGCCTCGGGGTAGTCACCGGTGACGGCCGCGTCGAAGTTTCAGGTACACGGGCAGTGAATGAGCCTGGCCTATGGCTGGTGGGTTATGGCGAGTGGACAGGCTCTGCATCCGCGACCTTGATAGGGGTGACGCGCACAGCCCGGAGCACTGTTGCTGAGATCGAGCAGTTTCTGGTGAAAGCGGAGGCGTGAGTGCCTCCGTTCTCCCTCAGTGATCAGTAGGTCTGCTGCGCCATATCGCTGTGTCTGGGCAACCCGATCGAGATGAGCGCGGCAGCCAGTACGAAAATGCTGGAAACCCACAGGCAGGCCTCCAGGCCATAGGCTTGGAACACCCAGCCTGACAGCAGCGTGCCGACCAGCCGCCCGAGGGCGTTGGACATGTAGTAGAAGCCTACGTCCAGGGAGACACCGTCTTCCTTGGCATAGCTGACGATCAGGTAGCTATGCAGCGAGGAGTTCACCGCGAACAGCACGCCGAACAGCATCAGCCCACCGAGCAGCACCACCTGCGCCGACCAGCCTGCTGATAGGCCCACGGCAATGAGCGCAGGCAGTCCGGCCAGGGCGAGAGCCCAGATGAATGCCGCTCGGCCGTCGGGCACATGACCACGCTTCTTGCCGGTGATGTGAGGAGCAAACGACTGGACGATGCCGTAGCCAATGATCCACACGGCGAGGAAGCCGCCGACCAGCCAGAAGTCCCAGCCAAACGCGGTGCTCAGGTACACCGGCAGCGCCACGACGAACCAGACGTCTCGGGCACCGAAGAGAAACAGCCGTGCGGCCGAGAGGATATTGATCGCCCGGCTCTTGGACAGCATGTCGCGGAACTTGGGTTTGGCCTTGGCTTTGCCCAAGTCCTTTTTCAGCAGCACCAGACTGCTGATCCAGATCAGGGCCAGTACTGCCGCCATGGCCAGCACTGCCAGGGTAAAACCGAGCAACCCGAGCAGTGCTCCGCCGAGGAAAAAGCCCACGCCTTTGAGTGCGTTCTTCGAGCCCGTCAGGATGGCCACCCATTTGTAGAGCGTCCCCTGTTGGCTATCCGGCACCAGGAGCTTGATGGAGCTCTTGGCGCTCATCTTGTTCAGGTCCTTGGCGATGCCGGACAGCGCCTGAGCGGCCATCACCCAGGGCACTGTCAGCCAGGCTGCCGGTACCGTGAGCATCAGCAAGGCCACGACCTGCATGCCCAGGCCGATGTTCATGGTGCGGTTGAGCCCCAGGCGGGCGCCGAGGTAGCCACCCACCAGGTTGGTGATCACGCCGAACACTTCGTAGAACAGGAACAGCGCGGCGATCTGCAGCGGCGTGTAGCCCAGCGAATGGAAGTGCAGCACCACCAGCATGCGCAATGCGCCGTCGGTGAGGGTGAAGGCCCAGTAGTTGCCGGTAACCAGCAAGTACTGACGCACTTCCGCAGACAGGACTGACAACGCCTTCATGATCGCTGTTTACTCCGCTGCGCCGACCAGGCGGGCCAGTTCCGCTGCACGGTTGGCGTAGCCCCATTCGTTGTCATACCAGGCGTAGAGCTTCACCTGGGTGCCATTGACCACCAAGGTCGACAGCGCGTCGATGATCGAGGAGCGCGGATCGGTGCGGTAGTCGATGGACACCAACGGGCGCTCTTCGTAGCCCAGGATATCTTTCAACGGGCCTTCGGCCGCCGCCTTCAGCAGAGCGTTGACCTCTTCAGCCGTGGTCTCACGTTCCACTTCGAACACGCAGTCGCTCAGCGAGGCGTTGGCCAGCGGTACGCGCACAGCGTGACCATTCAGCTTGCCGCGCAGCTCGGGGAAGATCTCGGCGATCGCGGTGGCCGAACCCGTGGTGGTTGGGATCAGGCTCATGCCGGAGGCACGGGCGCGGCGCAGGTCCTTGTGCGGCGTATCGAGGATGCTCTGGGTGTTGGTGAGGTCGTGGATGGTGGTGATCGATCCGTGGCGGATGCCCAGGTTCTCGTGAATCACCTTGACCACCGGGGCCAGGCAGTTGGTAGTGCAGGAGGCGGCGGTAACGATGCGATGCTGCGCCGGGTCGAATAGGTGCTGGTTGACGCCCATCACCACGTTCAGTGCACCTTTCTCCTTCACTGGAGCGCAGACCACCACACGTTTGACGCCCTGATCCAGGTAGGCCTGGAGCACGGCTACCGACTTCATCTTGCCGCTGGCCTCGATGACTAGGTCGCAGCCCGACCAATCGGTGTCGGCGATGGTCTTGTTTGCGGTGACCTGAATGCGCTTGCCGTCGATCACCACCATACTGCCCTCAGCACGGGCTTCACGGTGCCAGCGGCCGTGGACCGAGTCGAAGTTGATCAGGTGGGCATGGGTCTCGGCGTCGCCGGCCGGGTCATTGATCTGCACAAACTCGAACTCTGGCCAGTCCCAAGACGCGCGCAGCGCCAAGCGACCGATGCGGCCAAACCCATTGATGCCTACTTTGATTGCCATGTTGTTGTTCTCGCGTAGCCGTCAGGGGACGGTCAGAGGGTATTGGCGAACTGGTTGATGTAGTCGACGTGCGCAGGGTTCTGGATCGCACGTGGGCGCAGGGCCTGGACCTGAGCAACAGCTTCCTGCACAGGAATGCCGCACTCGATCATCAGGCGGGCCGCAAACAGGCCGGTGCGGCCGGAGCCGCCTTTGCAGTGAATGGCGATCGTCTTGCCAGTCATCACCAACGCTTTCAGGCGTTCCCGGTGGATCTCCCAGGCGGCAGCAAAGGGCTCGCCGGGCGCCTGGTCGTCTTCCACCGGCAGGTGGAACCATTCGAGGCCAAGCAGTTGGCACTCCTCGGGCAGCAGGTCGATCTCGTTCTGCAGCAGCTCTTCACTCGGCATCAGGGTGACCAGTGCACTCGCACCGGCTTCGCGTAGTGTTGCCAGCGCTTGGGATACCGAGGTGTCCTTGGTACCAGGGCACGGGGTGAAGATCAGCTGGCCGATCAGCTCGGGAGTCGCCAGCACGGAATACGGGTGCAATTGCATGCTCAGAAAGCCTCAGATGGATCGTTGATTAACGCGTTTGGAAAGTTCTTCAGCCGACTCCTTGCGCTCGGAGTAGCGATCGACGAGGTAGTCGGCGCGGTCACGAAGCAGCAGGGTGAACTTCACCAGCTCCTCCATCACGTCGACGACACGGTCGTAGTACGCCGAGGGCTTCATGCGGCCGGCCTCGTCGAACTCCAGGTAGGCCTTGGGTACGGACGACTGGTTGGGGATGGTGAACATGCGCATCCAGCGACCGAGGACGCGCAGCTGGTTGACCACGTTGAACGACTGCGAGCCGCCGCAGACCTGCATCACCGCGAGGGTCTTGCCTTGCGTCGGGCGCACGGCCCCCATGCTCAGTGGAATCCAGTCGATCTGCGACTTGAACACGCCGGTCATTGCACCGTGGCGTTCTGGCGAGCACCAGACCATGCCTTCGGACCACAGCACCAGGTCACGCAGTTCCTTGACCATGGGATGGTCGTCGGGCACGTCATCCGCCAGTGGCAGGCCGGTGGGGTTGAAGATCCGCGTCTCCGCACCGAAGTGCTCCAACAGGCGTGCCGCTTCTTCTGTCAGCAGACGGCTGAAGGAGCGTTCGCGTGTCGATCCGTACAGCAGCAGGATGCGCGGTTTATGGGTGGACTGCTGCTCGATCGCGAGCTTGTCGGCGGACGGCAGGTCGACCAGTTCGTTGTCGATGTTGGGGATGTGGTGTTCGGTCATGATTTTACTCCTGAGACAAGGCACCAGATGGCTGATCGAACCAGCGGCGCTTGAGCCACAAGGCCACGCCCACCAGAGAGATCAGTACCGGCACTTCCACCAAGGGCCCGATGACGGTGGCAAAGGCAACCGGCGAAGCGAGGCCGAAGGTAGCGATGGCCACGGCAATGGCCAGTTCGAAGTTGTTACTCGCTGCGGTGAACGCCAGCGCGGTGGTGCGTGGGTAGTCGGCCTCCAGCAGCTTGCCCATCCAGAAGCTGATGAAGAACATCACCACGAAGTAGATGGTCAGCGGGATGGCGATGCGCAGCACATCCAGCGGCAGCTGCAGCACCATGTCGCCCTTCAGGCTGAACATGGCCACGATGGTCAGCAGCAACGCCACGAGCGTCAGCGGACTGATCTTCGGAATGAAGCGCTGCTGGTACCAGGTCTCGCCCTTGCTACTGATCAGGATCTTGCGGGTCAGGAAGCCGGCCAGGAACGGGATGCCCAGGTAGATCAGCACCGACTGAGCGATGTCGAGGAAGCTGGTCTGGATGACACTACCCTCAAGGCCAAACAGCGGCGGCAGCAGGCCCAGGAAGATCCAGGCGTAAACGCTGAAGAACAGGATCTGGAAAATGCTGTTGAAGGCGACCAGGCCCGCCACGTACTGGTTGTTGCCACCGGCGATCTGGTTCCACACCAACACCATGGCGATGCAGCGCGCCAAGCCGATGAGGATCAGGCCGGTCATGTACTCCGGCTTGTCGGAGAGGAACACTATCGCCAGCCCGAACATCAGTACCGGGCCGATCACCCAGTTCTGGACCAGCGACAGTACGAGGATGCGCTTGTCCTTGAAAACCTGGGGCAACTCCTCGTATTTCACCTTCGCCAGTGGCGGGTACATCATGACGATGAGCCCAATGGCGATGGGGATGTTAGTCGAGCCTACCGACAGGCTGTTCAGCCACGCGGGTAATCCCTGGAACAGGCTGCCCAAGGCGATACCCAGGCCCATGGCCAGAAAGATCCAGACCGTCAGGTAACGGTCGAGGAAGGACAGTCGGCTTTTGCTCATGGTGGATCTCCCTAAACGTCAGAGCGTTCCGATGCGGGCCAGCTCGACCTTGAGCTGCGCGGCATCCAGTTGTTCAAAAGGTAGTGCGAGGAATGCCTTGAGGCGTCGTTTGATCTGCTCAAGCGTGAGGTCGAAAGCCGTGTCCAATTCGGCGGCGCTACCCTGCAGGTCCGACGGATCGGAAAGCCCCCAATGGGCTTTTACTGCCGGCCCGAAGAACACAGGGCAGGCTTCGCCAGCGGCCTTGTCGCAGACGGTGATGACGAAGTCCGGTGCCAGCTCGGCGTGTGCATCGCTGGATTTGCTGCTGAGGCCATCGGTGGAAATACCGGCGCGCTGCAGCGCGGAGATGGACAGCGGATGTACCTCACTCTTGGGCTGGCTTCCGGCGCTGTAGGCCTTCATACCGGCCGGGGCCAGGTGGTTGAACACGGCTTCTGACAGGATGCTGCGGCAGCTATTGGCGGTGCAGAGGAACAGTACTTTCATCGGCTTTTGCTCGGCAGTAATCAGCAGCAGGTAGCAGCACGCTGTGGGCGGTCACCCATGGCGTCCAGTCGAGTGGAGCTGCTGTTCAGCCACTCGCTGTTGGCCTCCAGCGTCGTTTTCAGGATCTCGCGTACCCAGGCGGGCAGCTCTGGATGCAGCCGGTAATAAACCCATTGGCCCTGGCGGCGGTCTGCCAGCAGGTCACACGTGCGCAACTGCGCCAGGTGGCGGGAAACCTTGGGCTGGCTTTCTTCCAGTGCACAGGTCAGCTCACAGACGCAGAGCTCTTCCTCGCGGGCGATCAGCAGCATCATCCGGATGCGGTTCTCGTCGGCGAGGCATTTGAAAACCTTGGTAGGGGTCAGTGGATCAGTCATAGCGATTCTCAGTGCTTGGTTTTCACGAGGACGAACATCTTGATGCGCTCATGGATCTCGTGAAGCGTATGGCGGAAGGCATCGTGTTTGTCGCTGGTGACCGGATCTTCGAAGTGCCACGCCAAGCGCGCGCCCAATGCCGGCAGTAACTGGCATTCCAGCGCCGCCTTGTCGCAAAGGGTGATGACGTAGTCGAAGCGCTCGTCGGCGAACTCATCGATGGACTTGCTGCGCAGGTCGCTGGCATCGATACCGAGGTGTTCAAGCGCCGCGAAGGTACGCGGTTCTACTTCGCCAGGCTGAGTACCGGCGCTGAATGCTTCAAAGCGCACAGGGTCTGTGTGTCGGAGCAATGCTTCGGCGAGCTGGGAGCGAGCAGCGTTTGCGGTGCAAACAAACAGGACGCGGATCTTGCCAGTCATCACGAGGTACTCTGCGTGTATATGGTTTTTCGAATATACGCTTTTTCGAATGTATCGCAACCCCTCCGGTGATGGGTGGCTTTACATGTGCATATTCGTGCACATATATTGGCGGCATGACGACCCACCAGAACCTCCGCACCCAAGTCATCGACGCTGCCATCGAGTCGCTGGACGAAGCCTTCTTCAAAGCACTCTGCGAGCCCTCCAGGGTCGCGGTGTTCAAGCGCGTGCTCCTGCTGGGCCGGGCGGATGTCGGCGAAATCGCTAAAGAGCTGCCGCAGGAGCGCTCGGTGGTCTCCAGGCATCTGCAGGTGCTGCACGATGCCCAGATCGTGAAAGCCACCAAGGTGGGCAGGCAGGTGTTCTACGAAGTGAATGGTGGGGCAATCGTCGAGCGCCTTGAGGGGCTGCTCCAGCGAACCAAGGGTCTGGTTTCGCTGTGCTGCCCGTAGCGCGTGCCCTTTTTTTGTCCTGATATATGCATGGGTGCGCACATATGAATAAATCGAGTCGCGCGGTGGATGTTATCGTCATCGGTGGTGGGCAAGCGGGTTTGGCGCTTGGCTGGCATTTGCAGCAACAGGGCTTGGACTTTCTCATCCTGGATGAGCAGACGCGCCCGGGTGGAAACTGGCGTAACTACTACGACAGCCTGCAACTGTTCTCCCCGGCAGAGTATTCAGCGCTACCGGGGATGGTGTTTCCCGGCGATCCCCAGGGCTACCCACTGCGAGACGAAGTGGTGCAGTACCTGGAGGCATACGCCGCCGAGTTTCAACTGCCCTTTGAGGGCGGCACCCGAGTGCTGGAAGTCGTGCAGAAGGACAAGGCATTCGAAGTTCGCGCTGCCAACGGATCGACCTTCACGGCGCGTGCGGTGGTCGTGGCATCAGGGGGCTTCAGCCGTCCAAGCACGCCTGACATCCCTGGCCTGGAAAGCTTTTCAGGTACCTGCCTGCACAGCTCGGCGTATCGAACGCCTGAGGCCTTTGCCGGCCAGCGCGTCGTCGTGGTCGGCGCGGCGAACTCGGCGGTTCAAATTGCCTATGAGCTTGCCGGCGTTGCGCAGGTAGTGCTGGCGACCCGCGAGAAGATCCGCTTCTTCCCCCAGCGGATCCTGGGGCTCGATTTTCATGCCTGGCTGAAATTCACCCGGTTGGAGCACACGCGGTGGTTGAGTGACCAGAGCACGCCCGTGCTGGACACCGGCAAGTACCGGAAGGCACTGGATACCGGGTGGCTCCAGCGCATAGCGATGTTCCAGCAGGTGTTGCCCGATGGCGTCGTCTGGCCAGATGGAACCACCCTGCAGGCCGACGCGCTGATTTTCGCAACGGGCTTCCGGCCGAACCTGGAGTTTCTGGCACAGCTTCCAGTCGCCGACCAGCAAGGTCGTGTCCTGCAGCGAAACGGCGTGGCAGATCAGGTGCCAGGCTTGTATTTCGTCGGGCTGCCCAAGCAAAGGAACTTCGCCTCGGCAACCCTCAGGGGTGTAGGGGCTGACGCAGGCTATCTCATGCCCCGGCTGCTTCGTCATCTGGACCGGGTTGGTTCGACGGAAACACCCGCTCAACGATCGCGCAATCCAGCCACCGGCCTTCAAGACAAGCGTGCTTCTCATAGACGCCAACCGTCCTGAAGCCGCAGGACTGGCAGAGCGCGAGGCTCACCTCGTTGAAGGTGAAAATTCGGGAGAGGACTTTCCAGAAACCACGTGCCTCAGCCTCACGGAGCAATGCTTTGAGCAGCGCCTTGCCGATGCCACGTCCGCGGACGTTACGGTGCAGATAGATCGAGAAGTCGGCGATGCCAGCGTAGCACGAACGTGCGCGGTAGCTGCTCAGGTTTGCCCACGCCACTACCGTACCGTCGACCTCGACGACCAGTACCGGGTATGCATATTTGAAGGACGTCCTCACGCGCCTGCCGACGCAGCGCTCAAGTGAGATTGCGGAGCTGCTGCCGCATCAATGGGTGCCCCGATAACCAGGCAAGGTGTTTGAGCAAATAGTGGTGAGCTAGAATGCCGAATGCATAGACCTCAAGGACGCGCGATGATATTGCAACACAGGCCAGTGAAGGCTGATGACATCAAAACTATCTGTAGCTTTCCCCTTAACGCTCAGGAACTGTTTTATATGTTCCCGAAAGCTCAATACCCTCTGACTGAAGCTCAGCTGTCTAACGCTATTACTCAACGATTCGACTCGACGATTGTCGAGGCCGGGAATAGCGTCGTCGGCTTTGCTAACTTTTATCGGGCTGAAACGGGTGGGGTTTGCTGTATCGGCAATGTCATCGTTGCCCAAGAGGCACGAGGTAAAGGTGTGGCGACCTTCATCGTGGAGACGATGACTGCTCTGGCGTTCGACCGCTATGACGCCACAGAGGTGCAGATCTCGTGCTTCAATGAAAATACAGCAGGCTTGCTGCTTTATCCAAAACTAGGCTTCTTGCCCTTTGCTGTCGAAGAGAGAACTTCTCTGGATAGTCGTAGATCAGCACTCATCCATATGACCCGCAGCAGAGCAGGCCGACCATAACCTCACCTTGAAAGCCCGGTTAATGGAGCTGCTTTTAGGTATTCAGTCAGCTGCTTTGTTTCTGGTGTGTCAGTGCTGAGTGGGCAGCGCTGTGCAGCCTAAGGATCAAGGGATGGGATTACTGGACGCTTACCGATAAGGGTGATCGCGTCCGCCTAAAAATACGCGGACACCATCGCCCTTAATGCTGGAGTTCGGAAGGTGAGTTCGCCGGACGCTTACGGATGAGCTAACGTTCAAGACGGTTCTGAAGACTGGTGAGAAGCTGGCGGTATCGAAGCCTTGAGCTTCACTAACTAGCCATGGAGCCTCTTTCAACCCTTGGCCGGCATCTGAATTAAGGGGCATGTGCGTGGCTCATTGCCGGCAAACGCGGCTCCACAATACTGCGCAGGCCTGGAAAATGGTGATGCTTCTGCGGGAGCCGGCGTAGCTTACTATCTGCGGTCTGCCTGTTCGCGAGTTTATTCGCGCGCATTCCAATTGCAATTGGCCAGTGCTGAGCGCATCCACTTAGGCATTTTGCACGTCATAAGCTTATTGAATTCCTCGTGATCGAGCGAATTGGCGATCTTGATCGCGATCTGCTCAGTTACGCCATTTTCTCCGAGATAGAAAAGGGCGGTCAGTGCCATCCCTATTTTCGTTCCCGCTTGTTGGAGTCGTCGGCGAGACGCATGGCGCAGCCGAACAACCGCGTTACCAATCTTGATCTCACGTGTCCTTCCGCTGGTGTAGAAAGTGGGCAAAACCTGCATTTGAACACTTAGCCCCAGTCGGCGAAGAGCTTCTGCACCATGGATCTGAATAGTCTCGCCTCTTGCCCTGGCAACGGCTTCTAACACAGAAATCGGGTTGGCTCGAATCATTTTGCCCGTGTATCGGCTGCGCATGGGACGCATGTAAACGCCGCGGGCAACACGCTCCAGAGAACCACTGAGCACCATCCGAGACAGAGCTTTGTTTACCGCAGTGCGTGAGCCCGTTCTCTCGAATACGTTCCTAACAAAGGGCCTCCCCTTACGCATACGCTTGATACGGTTCGAGATAGACTCTGCGATGGACACAGCTGATCCTATGTCAGACGAGTTGTGGGCAGTTACTCTGGCATGGAACCCAGCGGCGTTAAGCGTAGACACCGTATTCAATTCGTCCTAGAAGTGTCACCACTTGCTGGTAGCCCGATCGAGTTACCAAGATGCTGCAAGGTGACTGATGCCTTAGCCCGATCGCTGGCTTGTACAGCCATTGCGCGGCAAGCACACGACCGCCAAGCACTAGCGTTGCCAGATGCAAGGTTTGTTCGCACCTTCCCTTGAAGCATCGGTGGTCGATGCTCCAACACCCCTGTGGTGAACTTGGGCACAGCGCTAGTATCTGAGGATCGTTCATTTGCACACCTCAAAGGTGAAATCCTATCTCTCAACCGGCAAGTCGGCCAACGGGTTCCATTCCTTTGCCGACTTGTGCCGCTATGTCGAGGAACCTTCCTTGCGTCTGTTCCCGCCCTCGCAAAAGCTCCCGGGCGCCGCCTTCATTTTCTGCCTTTAGACGCCACTTGTCAGTCTTTACCTTCCGTCGGCCCTTCATTGCCGCTCCTCTGCCTCGTAGGTTGCGCCAAGGATCAACTCCGCCGCTGGGTCAGACAGCGCAGCCCTTGGTTGCATCCTATCGGACATCTCAGTTTATGCTGAAGGGGCAAGCGCCCATCCTCATGGGGCCAATGGTGTCACGCTTAGCTCCTCACGAACTCGCTCAATGATTGAGTCCAGGGTGGCATCCTCGTCCATAAAAAGGTAGCACTGGGTCAAGATCGTCAAAGGATGGACATTCATGGCAGAGGCGAGCCCATGCACCATTTCGAGGGTAGGGCCCTTTCCTCCGGCTTCCAGTTGACTAAGGTAGGTTTGGCTACTGTGGCCGCCGAAATCTTCTTGGCTGAGGCTACGGGATTTTCTCAGCAGCCTCATTGCCTTACCAAATGCCTGTTTCAGCTCCATTTTTTCATTCCTACAAAAGGAATGATGAAGCCGTCTTGAACGTCATACATCCATTAACTATTGTTAATATTTTGAGGGTTTTTCGATGTTCAAGACCTATAGACATGCCGAACTCAGCCCAGCAGGCATTTTCGGCGAGCCTGCCAGCCGTCACTGGAAATTTATTGAGCTGGAACTGCACCACCCATGGTTTTACGTGGAGCTTGTGCGCGATTACGGTGACGACATCGTGGGCAGCATGCTGATGATCCCTACGGTACCGATCCTGAAACAAATGCTTTCGGAGCTTGATGACCGCTCATGGTTCGCGCAGGCTCACCTGATGTCCCCTGGTCACATGAGGGGAGGGAGCGACTGGGTGATGGAACCGCTCCAGGAAGTGAGCGTTGCTGAAGACGCTTCAGGAGCGGAAGAGGGGTACATCTACAAGGTTGTAGGTGGGGCTTGTTACAGCATTCATCACTCGCCCCAGCAAGAAAACCTCAAGGTCACAGAAATTATTTTTTTGGCTGAGCGCGATCTGCGCGTGAATGGATGAGTAAAGAAACTTGAGTATTTTATTTGTCGTTGCAACTTTTAGAAGGCAAATCGACTGCTCTAGCTTAGCTGTCTTTGTGTTGATTTTAAAATTGGCTTCAATCAGTACTATTAAATACGGAAGCGAGTTTCAGTATTGTTATTCTAAACTGTTTAGTCTCCAGTCAGTAAGGTGCGGATTTTTTCCACTCAGCAACCAACGGGTTGTCAGTGAGCCCAGGCTGCTCTATGTGTATTTGGGGGAGAGGCTTGCGCTACCCAGTGCAATATGGGTATAGGCCTTCAGATTATGAGTTTCTCAAGGCTAACGAACGGCTTATCAGCAGCGATTGGCTTCAATAGAAAATTTTGTTAGATACTCTGCGACGATTGATCCTATGGATTTTTTCAGGAGTACGAGGAGTCTTGTTAGGCCAAGTGACGACTTCATGCTGTGGTGTCGTGCGAATCACCGCCTCGTACGTACCGACCCTACCACCGTTCTTCCGATACACTGTCAATGCTTCTTTTGTCAGCAGAGCTTGCAGGGACCACCAGTGATCGGACGCCTTAATGTAATTAGTAATTTCGGGATCTATCCAGCCTGCTAGCCAAGTTATTTGGTTTGCGAGCAAACGGAGGCTGTTTACCGTTTGGCGTGGCCGGCGAGGTATAAAGCCCAGATTGCCATATGAGTCAAACTCCGGCGTTCTCCAGATCTGATCGTGATGGCCAATCCTATTTCGAACATCTCGTACTTGGCTAAGTAGATTAGCCAGTCGGTCGACAAACGCTGCATCATCGTATGGCGTCGTAGCCAGGTCAGGGGCGTTTGGAAATGCTATTGATAAAACGCTAGCCTGCATGCCAGCAGGGTGCGATTTATGCTTCAAGCCTTTGATAATCGTTTCCCAGAATCCGAAGGGGACCTTCGCGACAATGTCGTCAACAGTTGCATTCCCTTTTCCTTTCTTCTTCGCGATTTTCCCTACCGCGCCGAGTACATCCTCATGGGTGTATCGTGTGAGCTTGTGCCAGTAGGTTGGCTCGGCAGGACTGGACGGGTTAGGTCTCGTTTTGAGCATCCACTCGAAGCTGTCCGCTCCGCTATAGTACTGGGACAGGCCTCTATGCAGGGCATTGCGAAGGCTGACCTCGAGGTCGCCGAGGATTGGTAGGAGAGCGGCTCCGACTGCTTGCGTCCATGCATAGCATCCCAAGAGATCGCTGTCGCTCGTGGTAACGAAAAATGTGTCGAGGGTCTTGAGGCGCGGGGCGGTCAGGTGGAAATGCATAGAGTCCCTTGTCAACGTATCGGTTTTCTACTATCTTCACTCTCGAAACGTGGGTTTTCCGGAATTCCGGTCGTGCCCGCGTACCCTGAGTAAGAACCCCGCCATGCTGCGGGGTTTTTGCTTTTTACGGGGCGAGAAAACCAAATCCCACCGTTGAGTCACTCGCGTGAGCAGTATCATCGGCTGCTCGGAACCAGCCGCCACCGCTGGGCGCTGCGATCACTCCCTTCAATACGCCCGCTGATTCAAGCTTTAGGCCTTTGACGAAAATCCTACGTCTCCTGACAGGGTCAAGCAGTCAAATGGTCCACATCTCTCCTGCTGGAGCTACATTAGTGTATTGTGTAGCGCTACGCAATACAATATTTTGGAGCGAGCTCGACTCCACAGCTTAATACACCGAGGATTCACGATGCCGACCATCGATGCTCTACACCCTGGGATACGCATTAAGACAGAGGTCATCCCGTCCGGGATGTCAGTCACGAAGGCTGCCCAGCTTGTAGGCGTTGGGCGGCCTGCCTTATCGAACCTGCTCAATGGTAAGGCTGCTTTATCTGCGGAAATGGCTGCCCGACTAGAGAAGGCGTTTAAGTTTCCGCTCAGGGACTTGATGGAGATGCAGGCGCAATACGAGGCGTCGCGAGCCCAGCGAAAGGCAGCGCCTGTTGATGCGGTGACCTATGTCCCCCCATTCCTAGCGATTCAGGCTAATGCCATTGAAGGGTGGGTCTCCCACAGCATTCGAGCGCGATCCCGCTTGGCCGTTTTCTTGCGCACGCTTGTGCACTCGACCGGCCGCGGGCTCACAAAAGTCGACTTTCCTGGCAATGACGATGCCGAGCGACCGGGGTGGGATGGTTTCGTTACAGCAGGCGAGGGGACGCCTTGGATTCCAGTCGGTCGCTCCGGCTGGGAGTTTGGAACCAATGAAGATCCCCGCTCTAAAGCAAGTGGCGACTTTGAGAAGAGCGTAGCTGCGCTCGAAGACAGAGAGCGTGCCGAAACGACGTTTGTGTTTGTTACCCCCCGCCGTTGGGCTGGGAAGGCTACCTGGGTTAATTCTAAGAAAGAGCTAAATCTGTGGAGGGATGTGCGTGCTTATGACGCGAGCGATCTTGAGCAATGGCTTGAGCAGTCTCTGCCAGCCCAAGCATGGTTCGCCAATGAGACATGCACCCCAGCACAGGCCGTTCGTTCGCTCGACAAATGCTGGGCAGACTGGGCCGAGGTCGCAGCGCCTCCTCTCACAGGTGCTCTATTCAATTCTGCGATTGAGTCTGCAAAGCGCACAGTTATAAGCCGCTTATCCAATACGCCAGAGCGTCCAATTACTATCGCTGCAGATTCAACAGAAGAGGCGCTTGCATTTCTTGCCCAGTTACTTAGTGAATATGGCGGTGAAGAGTTAGCTTCATATCGAGATCGGGTCTTGGTATTTGACAAGCCTGATGTGCTGCCTCGGCTCGCTTCGGGTAAACAAACGTTCATACCGGTCGTATACACTCGTGAGGTTGAGCGAGATCTTGCTCCCTTCGCAAAGTCTATGCACTCGTTTGTAATTTATCCTCGTAATGCCGCAATAAAGATTCCTGATGTAATCTTGGAGCCGGCTAGCTATCAGGCGTTCAATACGGCCCTGGAAGGGATGGGCAAGAGTAGGGATGAAGTCACTCAGCTTGCTAAAATTTCGGGCCGCTCTCTTACTGTTTTGCGAAGACGTCTCTCGTCCGTACAAGCAGTGCAATTGCCAGAGTGGGCTGCGAACGTCCATATAGCAACCAAGCTTGTTCCATTTCTGCTCGTCGGGGCTTGGGATAGCCGGAACGACGCCGATAAAATAGGGCTCTCACTTCTGGCTGGTGAGCGCCCCTACGACGAGCTTGAAAAAGACTGTCAAAACTTGGCAAAACTTAACGACGCGCCGATATGGTCGATAGGCACCGCCAGAGGAGTGGTTTCAAAGCTTGATCTGCTCTACGCAGCCGCTGACGGGATCATGGAAGTTGACCTAACTCGCTATTTTGAAATGGCACGCATGGTCCTAGGAGAGGACGACCCCGCTCTCGACCTTGATGAAGACCAGCGTTGGATTGCGCCACATCATGGCAAGGTGCGCGAATTCTCCAGCACCTTCAGAGAAGGCATATCGGAAACGTTGGTTTTACTCGCGGTTCACGGCGAAGAAGTGTTCAGGGGGCGCTTCGGCATTGATATTGAAACGGAGGTAATTCGGGTAGTTCGTGATTTGCTTCGGGCTCCTTTAACAACACGAGCTTTAGAAGCTAATGATCGCGACCTTCCGACTTATGCAGAAGCAGCTCCAGATGAATTTCTATCTATATTGGAGCGGGACCTTCGATCGGAGAGTCCTGCGGTATTTGGACTTCTGAGGCCAGTCAGCCCGGGCTTGCTAGGCGGTAGCCCAAGTCGAACGGGGTTGTTGTGGGCGCTTGAAGGGCTGTCATGGAATCCCGCTACCTTACACCGTGCTGCCTTGATTCTCGCACGGCTCGCGCAGATAGAGATTAAGGACAACTGGCTCAACAAGCCCGCAAATTCGCTGCGCTCGATTTTTCGAGCATGGATGCCTCAGACCGCGGCAAGTCTACCCCAACGTGTGGATTTGATTAAGAAACTAGCTTTGAAGTTTCCTGATGTCGCATGGAAGATTTGTATCGCTCAGTTTGAGAATCACAGTCAAGTTGGCGACTATAGTCACAAGCCGCGATGGCGCGCTGATGGTTATGGATACGGCGAGCCCCTTCCTACGTGGGGGCCGATTAGAGAGTTTGTACGTGAGGTGGTTGAGCTCTCTTTGAGCTGGGCGGATTACACCTTGGAAATGCTCAGTGATTTAGTCGATCGCTTACAATCGCTGAGTAACGAGGACCAGGCTAGAGTATGGAAGTTAATTGAGAGTTGGGCAAAGGCTGAGGCAAGTGACGCTGACAAGGCAGTGATGCGCGAGAAAATTCGAGTTTCAACACTATCGCGTCGTGCGGTTCTACGTGCGAAGAGGACTGGTGTTGACGACAGTTTAACCGCAGCAGGAAAAGCCGCCTATGACGCGCTTGAACCGAGCGATCTACTTCATAAGTATTTGTGGCTGTTCCGCAATGCTTGGGTCGAGGAGTCTGCTGACGAATTAGAGAATATTGAAGAGTCTAACTACCGTGAGCGTGAAAAGCGCATCAACGATCAGAGAGCAGAAGCGTTACGCGAAGTATTCATGCAACGTGGTTTTTCCGGAATTTTAAAATTGTCCGAACAAGGAGGAGCTCCTTGGGTGATTGGTTCCCTTGCCGCTGGCTCCGTCCTGTCGGAATCGGAGTTGGTCGAATTACTTCGACTTGCACTTGATCCGATCCTCATCGGTGAGAGTGAGGTCCATTCTCAGAAGAACCTCATCGGTGGTGCAATTCGAGCTATCACGGATGACGTTCAGCGCGAAACCATCTTGCTCAAAGTCATCTCTGGTGAGTCTGAGGAGGGTATGGTTGATCTTTTCTTGCTTGCCCCGTTTGGAAAAGGCACTTGGAAGCTGGTTGATACCCTTGGAGAGCGTGCTCAGTTACGTTACTGGGGCGAGGTAGCGCCGGAATGGCTGCATGGCCCAGAATCGGAGAGCAGCGAAGCTGTCGAGCGCTTGTTAAATGCCGAAAGACCTCGCGCAGCATTTTCGTGCATTCGATATGAGATAGCTAAAATTGACGGAATGGTAATTTTCAAGCTGTTGTCAGAGATGGCAAAAGGTGGTAGGGATCTGCCTGATCAGTACATGCTAGAGCATTACCACGTCGAAGAAGCGTTCAATCAGTTAAATCGATCTTCATCTATATCTCTT